>CAZXVT010000215.1:0-7244 GCA_964644015.1 uncultured Maribellus sp. | reverse complement strand
CATCTTTTTTAGTCGAAAGCCAGTAAAAATTGTTGTCAACTTCCTGTCCGGCTTCGTTCAGAATCCTGAGGTCGAGGAAATAAACCGCAGTGAGGTTTTTAATTTCCGGCATTTTGTAAATAAACTTCGAAATGTTCGACGGAATTTCGCCTTTCCATTCGTCAGCAAAAATTTCTTTTGAGTTGATATCGAAAATCCTGATTTTCACTGTCAGGTTTTTAGCATCGTTCAGGTCTTCGTTGGCCAGATAAATATCATCAAAACCATACCGGTAAATGGCGTGCAGTGGTGCACAGGCTTTTTTCACACCATAAAACGAACCGTTGGGCTGCAGATAAGTGTCGTACAATTGCCAGATAAGTTTTGGCCAGGCCGAGTTGAGCTGCCACTGAACAAGCCCTGTGCTTTTGGGTTTGTGGGCAATAAAAGCTTCAAACTGCGGTCGCATGATTTCGTAGTTGTTCACCTGAGCTTTGTACGAGAATTCCTCCACGTTTGAGGATTTTCCGTAACGCTCGTTAATGGCGGTAATATCGCGGTCGAGCGAGGTAAACTCATTCCGTCCGGTGTGGTATTCCCAGTAGGTTTTGTCGATGGGCCAAAGCGCTTCTTCGGGCATCATTTTTTTCAGCGAAGCCAGCGGAGCAATGGTTGCACCCGGGCAGGTTTCGGTGTTGAATCCGTAAGCGCCACCCAGCATGGTGTCGGTAAACCAGTAATGAGGCGGAGTCCAGGCATACGGGCCCAACATTTTCATACCTGTCGGTCCGCTGATATCGCTTACCAGCGGAACTTCTGCAACAATGTTGTTGTTTTCTGTACCTGCACCACCTGCCGATGTTGAATAAGGCCGTGACGGATCGTATTTATTAAACAGGGCCACATATTTCATTTCGAGGTCGGGGTGCGGAAGTTTGTCGCTGCCCAGCATCCAGATGTAAATACTCGGGTGGTTTCTGAGCCAAAGCATCTGGTCTTTCCACATGGCAGCCAAAAGGTCAATATCCTCGGGTGTAACAGCGCCGCCGTATTTTTCATGACATTCCTTCAGTAGGTATTCTTCCCATTCCCAGATGCAGTTCCAGCCCACCATCACCAATATTCCGTATTCGTCGCAGAGGTTGTAAAGGTCTTCGTCTTTCCCCCAGAAACCTTCAGCGCGAATACTGTTCAGTCCCATGTGGCGGATGTAGCGCATTTGTGCTTCCACTGATTTGCGGGTGTCGCGCAGAAAAATATCATCGGCCCAGCCACCGCCTTTTGGCATCACAAATTTGCCATTGATTTCGAAAGCCCTGTTTTTATCTTTATTCAGATAACTCCTGATTTCGCGGATACCATATTTCTTTTCAACCGAATCGTAAATTTTACTGCCAACTTTAAATTCGGCTTTCAGGTTATAAAGTTTTGGGTTGCCCATTCCGTTGGGCCACCATAATTCTACATTTTTTACTGCAAGCTGGCTGAAATCCTGCGGGCTCAGTCTCACTGAAAGTGTGTCGTTGGCTTCAACAGTTACTTTTTGTTCCAGTTTTCCTACTTCGAAATCGAGACTGAAAATACCTTCAACCGGTTTGTCGGTGCTGTTTACAATTTCAGCCTGAACATACAAATCGGCAGCACTTTTCGAAACTGTATCCACTTTTGAGTAGATAAACGGACTGCGGATTTTGATTCCTTCATTTACTTCCAGGAAAACTTCCCTGAAAATTCCCATACTGCGGTCAGTTGGCAGCGGGTTCCAGTCGCAGAAACCTAGCAGGTATTCGCCGTTGGCATATTGTGTAACTTTCAGTGCCAGTGTGTTTTCACCTTCTTTAATGTACTCGTTGATATTAAACGAAAACATTCTGTATGTTCCCGAAAATTCCTGGTCACCGGCCACTTTTTTGCCATTTACCCACAAATCCGCGCGGTTGCTGATTCCGTTAAAACGCAGCGAAACATTCTTTTTCAGGTCGTCAGCCGAAATCTGGAAAGTACTTCTGTACCACCACGGTTTCTGAAACTGGGTAGGGTCCATATTTTTCATGTTGATACCAAAAGTGGGGTCTTCAATCACCTTGAAATCGGTGAGCGCACCCATCACAGTTCCGGGAACAACTCCTTCGTACCAGCCTGAAACATCAAAACCATTTTGAGAAACTGTAGCATCGTCAATGCCGGCCAGTTTTTCACTCGACTGTATTTTCCAGCCGCTTTTCAGGTTCTCAACCCTGAATTTTTGAACGGGTTCAGTTTTTGTGCAGGACGTTATTAGAATAACTCCTGTAAAAAATAAGTTGAATAAGCTAAATCGATTTATCGTTTTCATAAAAAAATATATTGCTAGTTGTTAAAGTATTTATTCACAGTACTTCATGGTGACAAAATAATACGAAACACACTAATAAAACTTCTGTTATTTTAGTCAGATTGCATTATCTTTTAACCTTTGAGTTGATTTTTAAAATATATTTTTGCAAATCAGGTTAAGATTTGTAAAGTCTGACAGCATCGATTTATGAATTAAAAACATTTGCCATGAATACCAGATTTTCCACCTTGTTTCTGCCCCTGCTAATTCTGGGTTTGACATTTACAGGAACAGCACAAACCGCAAAAAAACCGTCCGATTTTGTCAATCCGTTTCTGGGGACCGACTTTTTCGGGCACACTTATCCCGGACCTTGTCTTCCGTATGGTTTGGTACATTTGGGACCTGACACCGGAACCGAAGGCTGGACTTATTGCGCCGGTTATGTTTATGGCGACAATTCCATCATCGGGTTCAGCCACACCCACTGGAGCGGCGTGGGAATGGTGAATGGCGGCGAAGTGATGCTGATGCCAACGGTTAATAATCAATTGCAGGTAATTCCGGGAACGGCGAAAAATCCGGATGAGGGTTACCGGTCACGGTTCAGTCATGATGATGAGACAGCTTCTCCGGGTTATTATTCGGTGATGCTGAAAGATGACAATATTAAAGTGGAACTGACTGCCACGAAACGGGCAGGTTTTCACCGCTACACTTTTCCAAAAACCGATAACGCCCGGATTATTCTTGACCTTGGCCACCAGATCGGAACCATGAAATCAGAAGAACTTTCTGAATTTAAAATCATCGGTAACAACCGGATTGAAGGGGCCAAAAGCGCGGGTTTGGGAAAAGTATATTTTGTGGCTGAATTCAGCAAACCGTTCAGGTATTATGGAACTTTCGACACAGAATATGTGACACCTGAATCGGGCGGCAGCATCTGGCCTTACAAAACTGGGGAGAAAGGCAGCAAAATAGGAGCTTTTGTAACTTACAAAACCGAAGAAAACGAGGCGGTGTTGGTAAAAGTCGGAATTTCGTACACCAGTGTGGAAGGTGCACGCAAAAACCTGGAAGCTGAAATTCCGGATTGGGATTTCGACCGTGTGAAAAACGAAGCCAGCGAAACCTGGAACCAGGAACTTTCAAAAATTGAAGTTGAAGGAACCGATGACCAGAAGGAAATTTTCTATACAGCTTCGTACCATTCATTCCTGGCACAATATATTTCAAGCGATGTGGATGGTAAATACATTGATTCAGATCAAAAAATACACGTTGCTGACGGTTTCGATTTTTATGGTTCGTTTTCATGCTGGGATACTTATCGCTCGCAACATCCGCTGCTGACTTTGACTGCCCCGGAACATGTTGATGATTTTATTAAATCGATAGCCGCCAAAACCGAACATTATGGCTGGCTTCCGGCGCAACATTTTCTGAATGTTTTTGGCGAAGCGATGGTGGGCGACCACCTGATTCCGGTAATTGTGGATGCTTACATGAAAGGTTTCCGCGATTTCGACGTGAAATTTCTGTATAGCGAGATGAAAAGAAAAGCGCTTGAAACGCCCACTGAACCGAGGTTGGCGCACTCCGGCCGGTCGGGACTTGAATTTTACAAAACACTGGGTTACACACCCGTTGACAAAGTAACCGAATCGGTTCCCAACACGCTCGAATTGGCATACGACGACTGGTGCATTGCACAACTGGCAAAAGAATTGGAAGAAAAAGCCGATTACGAATTGTTTATGAAACGCGCCGGAAATTATGCGAATTTGTGGGATGCTGAAACCCAATTTATGCGCCCGAAAAAGGCCGACGGAACTTTTCTGGAAGCGCTGAACGGACGTGAACAGGAAATTGTAACCGAAGGAAATCATCATTATTACAAGTATTTCGACCCGCTGCTGGTGGGCCGCCGGCCAAACCGTCATTACACCGAGTCGAATGCCTGGCAGTACATCTGGTCGGTGCAGCACGATGTACAGGGATTGATTAATCTTTTTGGCGGGAACAACGCTTTTTCCGAAAAACTGGATACCTTTTTTGATATGGATGTCAACATCACTCCGCCAAAATATGTGGGTGTTGTGGGAACCATCGGGCAGTATGTACATGGAAACCAGCCGTCGCATCATGTGGCATATATCTATAATTATGCAGGCCAGCCATGGAAAACCCAGCTTCGTACCCGCCAGGTTTGCGAAGAGTTGTACCGCAGTGGTCCCGGCGGATTGTGCGGCAACGAGGACATGGGTTCGCTTTCGTCGTGGTATGTTTTAAGTGCCATGGGAATTTACCCAGTAACACCCGGTTTGCCGGTTTACACCATCGGAAGTCCGGTTTTGGGTGAGGCAAAACTTTCGCTGGCAGGTGGAAAAACTTTTGCCATCAAAGCACTCAACAATTCAAAAGAAAACAAATACATCCAATCGGCCACATTAAATGGGCAGCCTTTTGACAGGACCTGGATTGCACACGAGGAAATTACAAATGGGGGCGAACTGGTTTTCAAAATGGGGCCGCAACCCAACAAAAAATGGGGCGTTGGCAAAAATGCCGTGCCGCCTTCGATGACACTGAATAAATGAGAATCTGCTGAGTATTTCAGTGGAGAAAGTTGATTTGTAACTTTATCTGTATTGGTTGAACAAACGACACAAGTAGTTGTTTGTCAATACGAAATATGTATTTTTAAAACTAAAGGATCAAAAAAATGAACAAAACAGATTTAGTTGAAATTATTGCCAAAAGGGTTAATGTAACAAAAACAATGGCTGCAAAAATGGTTGACGAGTATCACAACACAGTTAAAGATGCAATAGCGGGTGGTGATAAAGTAATTATCCCGGGGTTTGGATCCTTTTTAACATCAGAACGAAAAGAAAGATCAGGTCGAAATCCTAGAACGGGAGCGGTTTTAACTGTAAAAGCCGCCAAATTGCCGAAATTCAAACCTGGGAAAGCACTGAAAGATGCTTTGAAATAGGTAAAACAGGAACCGCGGATTAAATATTAACTTATTCCGCGGTTCTTTATATTTTATTTCAGCCCAAACAATTCCACCGCATTGTCGTGAAGCATCCTATCCGCAAAACGGATTGCTTCTTCTTCTGAGAAATAACCGCATTTTACCTTTTCGACCAGCACATTCCCGACGATTTCTTTGGCAAAAAGCAGGTGTCCGTAAACATTTTCAATGTTGTGGTAATCGCCGCCAAATGCCATGATTTTATTCACCGGAACGGTTTCGAGCCACTCGTTCAGGTATCTTTCGCTGTAAGAAGGCGAAATAATGTACAGCCAGCAAAGATCGATGTAAACATTCTGAAAGTTTTTGGCCAGGCTGGCCAGTTCGCTGCCAAACGGGTAGCCGCCGTGAAAAAGGATGAATTTCACATCGCGGTATTGCAAAAACAGGTTGGCCAAAAGCGTGGGATTGGAGTTTTCGATGAGATTGCCATCGCCAGCCTGCAGGCCTGTGTGAATCTGGATCGGTTTATCGTATTTCCGGGCCAGTTCAATGGTCCGGTGCCACATGTAGTCAGAAAGCGATTTTACCGAATCAAAAGGAAGCGGTTGATCACTTTTCAGAATCCTGTTCAGTGTTTTTTCTGCAACAACTTTACTTACATCTTCATAATAAAGTGATCGGCTGTAGGCAGTTCCGTTTTTTACCGCCAGAAAACCTTTTTCGTTAGCCTTCTGAAAATCCTTTTCCAAAGAAACAACCAGATCATCCACCGAATTGACTTTTACACCACTCTGCGTTGTGAGTTTTTCGATATCTGTCTTCGACGCCAGACCGAAATAACCAAACCGCTGCACGTACCTGAATTTGGCCGGGTCACCATAACTTCGGTCGCTGCCATCAACAATTACAAAATCTGCTTTGCATTTTTCCTCCACTACATAATCAAACCAGTTGGTTTTGTAAGCTTCCTTTATTTTTGCCGAAAGCGGTTCCACAGTGGTTTCGTCGAGTTTATCAATGCCGAAAAGTTCTTTGATGGTCAGCAAAACCACGCGGTTGTATGCCGTGTTTTTCGATTTCTCCCAATACGGTTTTACCAGGTTCCATTTTTGTAGTACGGTTAGCGAAGTATCGCCCAGCATTCCATCAAAAACAGCTTTTGGCATTCCTGCCGATTTTATGTCATCGTCGGCGTAATGATGCAGCAAAAGCGTAAAATCGCACATGGCACTTTTGGCAATTCCCGCCGGGTTCATCAGGTGTTCGTGCGTGTCCACAATCCGCATGTTTTTGATGTGTTCGCGGATGCGTTGTTCATAGCCTGGTTTTGGGTCGGGATAAATGCGAACCTGTGATTGTGAAAGGAAAGTAAAAGTGATTAACAGGGTGAAAAGGTGAAGTTTTTTCATCATCAAATATTTTAAAACTGAGTTTCGGTTTTTATTCTATTCTCCTGATTTTAATGTTTCTGTACCACGATTCGTCGCTGTGGTTGGTAATTACAATGTGACCACTTCGTTTCTTTTCGAAATCGGGATATTTCACATATTTGCTTATTCTGAAAAGCGAATCGAATTCAGCAGTGGCAAACTCAAACTCCACCACTTTTACACCATTTACCCAGTGTTCGCCGTGATTTCCGTTCACAAGAATCCGGCCCTGGTTGAATTCTCCACCAGGTTTTAACTGAACATTTTGTGGTGTGTACATTTCGTAAAGTGCACCCGTAAATTGTGTTTGTTTCAGGTCTTTATACATATGGGCTGAATCATCGAGAATCTGGTATTCAAAACCCAGAGCGTTGAACCCGGAACCGTAGGTTTTCGAAATTATTTCAGAAACATTGTATTTGATGCCGCTGTTGCCATCACTCAGAATCTTCCATTCAAAAGAAAGTTCAAAATTACTGAAGGAGTCAATCGTCATCAGGTCGCCGCCATTGATTTTTTTACCGTTTGGAAG
>CAZXVT010000214.1:0-7280 GCA_964644015.1 uncultured Maribellus sp. | reverse complement strand
CCATCGAACTCAATGAATAAATGGCCAAAACCGCCAAACAAAAGATCTTTTTCATGTCCCCTTATTTTTTCCGAAAATAAACAAAACGTGACTATAAAAAAAAATCCATCTTTCTCAAGATGGATTCCAACGATTATATTTTTATGATTTTCTATTCTGTCATATAATGTTTCCGGATGGTAATATCGATATCCCAAACACATTCCAGCCCCGCCGGGAAAGTGATAAAATCGCCCGGCTTAATCGTAAGCGTCTCAAATTCAGAAACAACAGTAGCTTCTCCTGAAATAATATAGCAACGTTCTGTTTTATCGTAAAACATTTCAATCTTATCTTCATCATGCTCCCAAACCGGCCAGCTTTCAACTCCCATTTCCTTTAATTCATCGTTATCCGGTCTGTCAACTTCAATCTTCATAATGCTTTATTTTTGGCGAAAATACAATTCGGTTATACAATTTCCAAATAAAAACTTTAACAGATTTTTAATCAGTCTGAATCAGTCTGTTTCATAAAAACACTAAGTTTGGAAGTGAAGTAAAACACAAATATTATGAAAAAAACAGTATTACTTATTCTAGTTTCTATTGCAATTGCAAGTTGCATAAAAACAACATCAAAACAATCTGCCGGCGATCAGGAGAAATTTTCGTTTGTATTTATGACTGATATTCATGTTTGTCCGGAGAAAAATGCAGACAAGGGATTACTCCAGGCAATTGACACCATCAACAAACTGGCACCCGATTTTGTGATTACAGGTGGTGACAATATTATGGATGCCCTGGGCCAGACAGAGGGAAGAAGCGACAGTTTGTACAACCTTTACATTGAACTGATGAAGAACCTGAAAATGCCGGCCCATCATGGAATGGGAAACCACGAAGTTTTCGGGCTTTATACTGAAAGCGGCATTGATCCGTCGCATAAACTCTATGGAAAAAAGATGTATGAAGAACGACTGGCAAAACCCTATTATTCGTTTGATGAAAAGAACTGGCATTTTATTGTGCTTGATGGAATTGGTTTTACGGAAGACCGTCGCTATTTCGGGTTTATCGATTCGGTTCAGGTTGAATGGCTGAAAGCGGATCTTGAAAAAACCGGGATTTCGAAACCTGTAGCTGTAATTACTCATATTCCGCTCATCAGTATTGGAGCTCAAATAATGGAAGGTCCCACTGAACCATTTTCAAAAGGATCTGTGATAACCAATGCCCACGTAATAAGGGAAATACTTGAAAAGTACAATGTAAAAATGGTATTACAGGGGCACCTCCATTTTCTGGAAGACATTTTATACAATGATATCCATTATATTACCGGCGGGGCAGTTTCGGCGCAATGGTGGAATGGTCCCCGTTTCGGCATGGAGGAAGGATTTCTGAAAATTGATGTTGAAGGAGATAACTTTACCTGGAAATATATTGATTTCGGCTGGGAAGTTAAACAATGATCATAGCCTATTAAAGAGGTGAGAAAGAGAATGACACCCGTGAAGGATGGAGATAAATCTTCCATTTTTCGCGGGTGTTGTCATTAAAATCCGGGGTAATCACATCAGATTTCCTTCGCAATCAGCCAGCCTGTGTAAGCTAAATAAATTACCAGCAAAATTAACGCTTCCCAGCGGTCGAGTTTCTTTTTGGTGCCTGTAAACATCGACACAAAAAGTAATGAGGTACCAACTGCAAGCAGATAAATTTCGATATTAAATTCAGGATTGAACTGAACGGGCCTTATAAGTGCGCTTGTTGCAAGAATCAGCAATACGTTAAAAATATTCGACCCGATAACATTTCCCAAAGCAATATCGCTGTTTTTTTTCAGGGCTGCCACCACCGAAGTCACAAGTTCGGGCAACGAAGTTCCAATAGCTACAATGGTGAGCCCGATTATTTTTTCGCTGACACTGAGCGCTTCAGCAATTTTTACGGCACTGTCAACCACCAGCTTTCCACCGAGCACCAAGCCTGACAGGCCAATAAAAATTAAACCCCAGATTTTCCAGTTGGGCAAATGCTCGTCTTCAACCGGCTCTGCATTCATTTTATCCCTTTTCATTTGCCTGAAAATATATAACAGAAACAGGAAAAAGAACAACAGCAGAATTGAGCCATCAAATCTCGAAAGTATGTTTTGCTGAAATGGCAACAATTGGTTTGAAAGAATCCAGATTAAGGCGACAGCCAATATTGAAATGGGCATTTCTTTCCTGATTGTAGTACTTTTCACTGTAAAAGGTGCAATTACGCCCACAATACCGAGTATCAGAAACAAATTTACAATGTTGCTTCCCAAAATATTCCCATAAACAATATCGGCATGACTTTGTACCGATGCGAGTGAGTTAACAACCAGTTCGGGCGTTGAAGTACCAAATGCCACAATTGTCAACCCGATTACCAAATCCGAAACCTGGTGTTTTTTTGCCAAAGCAGAAGCACCATGAACAAGCCAGTCAGCTCCTTTGATTAAAAGCAGAAAACCGGCAATTAATAAAATGATGGTCAGTATCATTTTCAGTATTTTTTTAATTCAGCAGTAATACAAACCAATTCAGCAGTTTGTTTAAAATTCAGGTTAAAATGGGTTGAATTATAAAAATCCGTAAATATCAGCCAGCCAGATTAACAGAAGCGAAAGACAGAATGCAATGGTTGGGGCAATAATCCACATCAGGAAGAATTTTCGCACTTCGGTTTTCCTGAAAATGTGACTGTAGCCCAGTTTTGCCACACCAATTCCAATAATTGCACCCACATTTAACTGAACGAGTGAGGTCGGGATTCCTTTCGAAACAGAAGCAAATAAAAGCAAACTGGCCGAAACAAACGCAATGATTACAGCCTCGAATTTGCCGAAAAGCACAATCTCCTTGCCTGTATTCTGGAGAATTTTATGCCCGAAAATCGAGCTTCCGATCCCAAAATTGGGAGCAACAATCAATGTAGAAAGAATCATTATCAGAATAAAATTTTCGTCAATCGGTTTATTCAACTGGTTGGCAGTCATCGATGCAATGGGGCCGGCGGCATTTGCAACATTGTTTGCTCCAATTGAAAAAGCCACATACAACGACATAAAAATAAGCAATCCATTCCAAACCGGTTTCAGGTTGGCATTCTGTGCCCGGGGCATTGTCAAACCCTTGCGGCGCATGGGCCGGTAGATAAATTTACCAATCAGCAAACTGATTACGAACGAAATAATGGGAAGTATAAACCAGGCAGGAATAATTTCAGCAAAGAGTTTTTCTCTGTTCAACTCATGAAAATAAGTGGCAACTGCGGCAACAGAAAGTACTGTCGATTGGCTTGTTGACTGCGGAATTCCAAAAAGATTGGCTACCAAAAGTGAAATGGAAACCGAAAATAAAATGATAGAAACCACATTCCTTGTCATGAATTGCGGATCAAGCAGTTCTTTTCCGATTGTCTGTGCGGTTCCTTTACCAGCCAGAATTGCACCCAGAAATACCATGATTCCGAATAATCCGGGAATCAGACTTTTACGCAGCACATTGGCGCCATAAGCGGCTGAGAACGCAGGACCCGTTCCGCTGCCACCCATGTTAATGGCTAAAAACATGGCCAAAATAAAGGGCAACAACAACGGACTAAATAAAGGTGACAGCATAACCTTGATTTTTTTGAACCCCAAAAATAAAAGGATTATTACAAGAAATTCTTTTCCCCTGAATGTTTCTTCCTCAGAAAGAATTTACAGCAACAAATATTTACTCCGGTTAAAAGTTATTCAGCCAGGGCAAAATGCCTTCCTTCTTTAAAAGCCTGCTGGTTTAGTTCCACCACCTTTTGTCCTTTAGCCTGAAAAACTGTGGCGATTGCATCAACAATTACATTTTCAGGAATTGAAATAAACGGTGACGCAGCACCCAACATGACCATGTTCGATGCTTTCGGATTGCCACATTTACGGGCAATTTCATCGGCATCAATCTGCACCGTTTTAACCTTTTTCTCAATCTCGCTGAACATTTTCTTCAGTTCAGGATAATTGGAAATGTTTCTGAATTCAGTAATATTGGTAACAAGACAGCCGTCTTTTTTCAGATATGAAAGGTAGCGCAACGATTCAAGCGGCTCCACCGAAAGTATGAGATCGGCAGTTCCCAGCGGAATAAGATCGGAAAAAACAGGTTTATCGGAAATGCGCAAATGCGAGACCACTTCCCCGCCCCGCTGGCTCATTCCGTGTGTTTCGGCCTGTTTCAGAAAGTAGTTTTCGTTTAATGCGGCTGCTCCCAAAGTGGCTGCAATGGTTAAAATTCCCTGTCCGCCAACTCCGGCCAATATTATATCGGTTTTCATACGTTTTCCTCCCTGTTCATTTTTTTAACACGACTAACCCTTTGCACACATTCTCTCCTGCCAATCAAAACCGAAACACCTTTGTAAGCCACTTCTTCTTTCATGATGGCAACAATTTCGGGGTGGTTCTTTTTCAGCGGCACAAAAACCCGGACATGTTCCGGCTCCACTCCTATTCCGGCACAAATTTTTTCAATACGCCCTTTTGCCTGAGAATCCTGGCCGCCAGTCATGGCTACTGTTTCATTATCGACAATAATGATGTTGACATTTGTTTTTTCATAAACACAATCCAGAAGTCCGGTCATACCAGAGTGTGTAAAAGTTGAATCGCCGATGACGGCAAAAACCGGTTCAAGTCCTGCGTCGGCAGCACCTTTTGCCATCGTAATGGAAGCTCCCATATCAACACAGGTATTAATGGTACTGTAGGGTGGCAGCGCGCCCAGTGTATAGCACCCGATATCGGAAAAAACACGGCCGCTTCCATATTCAGCAATCACCTCATTGAGTGCAATGTAAGTATCCTGATGTCCACACCCGGCACACAACGACGGCGGCCTGTTTACCAAATTGAGTGGAATTTCAGCAGATTCAGGTTTTTCGTGACCCAGTGCTTTCAAAACATGATCGGGATTCAACTCACCGCGCCGTGGCAAGGCACCGTTCAGTCTTCCGTGAACTTTCTTTCCGCGTTCGAAGAAATCGGTCAACAACTCTTCCACCAACGGATATCCTTCTTCCAGCACCAACAGTTCGTCACACTCTTTTTCAAGCTTTCTCAGCCAGATTTCAGGCACCGGGTACTGGGCAATTTTTACAACCGGATACGGACAATTTCCATCCGGATAATTCTCCAACAGGTAATTATAGGTTATTCCACAGCAAACAATCCCCAGTCCTTTGTCGGTTCCGTGTATAAATGTGTTGTATTCCGATTCGTTTGAATATTTCTGTAACAGTGGCTGTTTGTCGAGCAACTGCTGGTAGTATTTCCGGCTGTAGGCCGGAAGCAGCATAAACTGCAGCGGATTTTCAGGCAGTTTTAATGCATTTTCAGCTTGCAATTCTTTTTGTACAACTCCTGACCGCGAGTGAGCAAGTCGTGTTGTAATTCTGATCATGACCGGCAAGCCTGTTTTTTCAGAAAAATCAAAAGCTTCGAAAGTCATGTTGTAAGCTTCCTGCTGGTTTGATGGTTCAAAAACCGGCAACAACGCAAACTTTCCGTAGAAGCGTGAATCCTGCTCGTTTTGCGACGAATGCTGCGACGGGTCGTCGGCCACCACAATCACCATTCCTCCGTTGATACCGGTGATTGCAGCATTCATATAAACGTCGGCTGCCACATTTAAACCCACGTGTTTCATACAGGTGAGCGACCGTTTTCCGGCGTAACTCATACCCAGCGCCGATTCCATGGCGGTTTTTTCGTTGGCAGACCAAAGACGGTGTATGTTGCGCTCTTTGGCTATATCGTTCTCCTGAATGTATTCGGTTATTTCGGTAGAAGGAGTTCCGGGATAGGCGTAAACGCCCGAAATACCCGCATCAATTGCCGCCTGTCCGATGGCTTCAACTCCTAACAGTAATTTTCTCTGCATGGTTTTTTGTTTAATCAGGGCCGAAAATTAGAATTTATCAGCCTTTAAAAAGATATCAAATCTCAGTTTAAGAAAATTTTAAACGAATTGAGCATGACATTTCTCAGCCGAGAACTGTTAAAACCAGTTTTCGTGGCCCGCCATAATTTCTGAACTCGCAGAAATAAATTCCTTGCCAGGTACCCAGATTCAGCCTGTGACGGGTAATCGGAATATTGACGGAGGCCCCGATAACCGACGATTTCAGGTGTGCCGGCATATCGTCGTCTCCCTCGTCGGTATGTTCGTAAACCGGGTCGCCTTCCGGAATCATTTTATTCATAAACCGCTCGAAATCGCTGCGCACAGTCGGGTCGGCGTTTTCGTTAATGGTAATTCCGGCAGACGTATGTTTTACCAGAATATTTAAAAGACCGGTTTCCGGAAGTTCAGGCAACTGTTCCGAAATAAAACGGGTTATTAAATGATATCCTCTGCGAAAGGCAGGAAGTGTGAATTCTTTCTGAAAAACCATAATTTAAAAGATAATTGTTTTGTATGAAAAAATAATCCCGTTAACGGGTCAGGTAAAACATCAGAAAAATAAATGCACCGATAATAATGTAGGATTCGGGACGGGCAAAATTAAGCGTCCAACCCATCAGACGATTAACCTTCGGCACAAAAATCCGCTGGTCTTCGCGGTTAAAATAAAACAAGCCCCATTTGTAATATTCCGGATTTGTTTTCATACTGATCGGTTTAATTTGAATTCTTCAAAGATAATTATCAAATTTTCGCAGATTGTATAGCAAACCATTAATTTTGAAAGAAACTGAAATTGCATTAAGATGAAAATCCTTGGAAACTTACTCTGGCTGATTTTTGGAGGTTTTACCATTTTTCTGGAATACATGATGGCCGGAATTATTTTATGTGTGACAATTATCGGTATTCCGTTTGGTCTCCAGTCCTTCAAACTGGGAATCCTTGCGCTCTGGCCTTTTGGGCAGAAAATTGAATACATGAATTATGCACCGGGATGTCTATCCACCATTATGAATATTCTCTGGCTGATCATCGGAGGGATCTGGATTGCGCTGACACACCTGTTTTTTGGCATTTTACTGGGAATTACCATTATTGGTATTCCATGGGCAGGACAGCATTTTAAAATGATGTCGCTGGCACTGACGCCATTTGGACGCAGAGTGGTGTAGAGAAGCGGGAAGAAATTAAAGATATCTAAATTATTTTTTTAGACAAAACCCAGAAACATGAATGATATTTTATTTAACAGTACATTTTTCAAAATTGGATTTCCAATCATTGTTTCTATCGGAACGATTCTTTGGTTTTATTG
>CAZXVT010000213.1:0-7415 GCA_964644015.1 uncultured Maribellus sp. | reverse complement strand
GGCGTGTCTTGAATCGGCAAACGGTAACAGCCAGCTTTGCAAAATGTCGAACAACCACTTCGGGATAAAATGCAAATCGAACTGGACAGGCGAAAGTGTGAAATGGGATGATGATGAAAGAAATGAATGTTTCAGAAAATACGAAACAGTGGAAGAATCGTTTATCGACCACTCCAATTTTCTGGTGAACAGTCCCCGGTATGCATCGTTATTTGCACTTCAACCCACCGATTATGTCGGTTGGGCGCGCGGACTGAAAGCAGCAGGTTACGCAACTGCGCCTGATTACGCCGAAAGACTTATAAAAATTATCGACGAAAACAGGCTTTATCTGCTCGACAACGGGATGGATATTGATGAACTGGCAATGGCCGGGGGATCTGAAATCGCATTGAAAAATGTTTCGAATAACCTGAAAATTGAACTGGAACCTCACCTGGTTGTCAGTGCGAATCATCTGAAAGCTGTGGTTGCCCGCGAAGGCGACACTTTTGAGATAATTGCGCAGGGTTTCAGAAAAAAGGCCTGGGAAATTTACAAGTTTAACGACAGACCCGAAGGTTACCGTCCGGTAAAAAACGAAATCGTTTATATTCAGCATAAACACCGGAAAGCTTTGAAAGGAATGGAAAAACACAAAGTTGAGCCCGGTGAAACCATGCATTTTATTTCGCAGATTTACGGAATCAGGCTGAAACAACTTTACAAACGGAATGGTATGAAACCCGGTGAAGAACCCAGAACTGAAGAGGTTATCTTTTTACGCGAAAAAAGAAGGTAAAACTTTTGTATTTAAATTGTGTCGATTTTTGAGCGGTGCATGAAGTAGCGCAATAAAACCCTGTCGGCAAACAGGATAAAGAGCGACAAAACCGAAATTCCGATTACAACCGGAAGATTTTTAGTGACAAAATCAAGCCAGTTTTTCCAATCGGCACCCGCCAGAAAAATCTGAACACCCGCCAGAATCAGCAAAATTCCGGCAACAACGCCTACATAAACGCCGAACTCTTTTAAATACTGGCTCCATGCAAATTTGCGACTCATCTTTTCAGCCATTTTGTCGGCAAAATTGTCGGGCAACACAAATCCCGGTTCGCTTTTCAGCGCGTCAACCAGCCATTTGTCGTTTTCGTTGTATTTTCCGTCGTTAAGCATATTCGGTAAAAATATTTGTTTTTTCACTAATTGCCAATTTCTCTAATTTCTCTTTTAAAATATTCCGGGCTCTCGAAAGGTAACTTTTGATGGTTCCTTCTGGCATCCCGGTTATTTCCTCAATTTCGCGGTACGAGAATTCCTCGAGGTGAAACAGCGTCAGCACCGTCCGGTATTGCACCGGCAACTCCTCAATTTTCTGCATCAGGTACCTTTTTACTTCCTCCTTTTCCACCGGTTGGTGTGCTGCCGATTCGTCGGTTTCTGCCGCCACCAGTTTCGGGTTTTCGTCGTACGAATGTTCGCCGCGGTCCTCTTTTCTGATGTGCGAAATGCTTGTGTTATAAGCAATCCGCGCAATCCATGTCGAAAGTTTTGCATCGCCCCTGAAATGTCCGATTTTTGAGTACACCTTCATAAAAACCTCCTGGCAAATATCTTCCACATCCTCCTGCCGTTGTACAATGCGCCCCACCACATGCAAAACCAGTCGCTGGTGTTTGGCCACCAGAAACCGGAATGCATTGCTGTTCCCGTTGATTATTTGCTGTACTAACTCGGCGTCATTCATAACTGCACAATCTGACTCTGAAAGTTACTCAAATGTTGCAGTTTTTATAAAAACTTTTTTTTAGGCAGGCGGCCGGGCTTTCCGCTTTAGTTGCCGCGCAGGTTCCGGTTCCGGCAGCGGGTTGCAGCGGGCTTCCGCTGGTCGCCGTTTCAAACCGGCCGTCACCGTCGCCTGCTTTGGCAAGCTGCTGCTCCAATCCCTGCCTGTTCGTGCCAACACCAATTCTGTATTCCTTATTTTGTTATTCTTTGTTATAAAATACTATTGTTCTGATAAATATTAATTTAAGATGAGATCCTTCACTTCGTTTTATTCCGTTCAGGATGACAATAAGTTAGATTGGTATGGACGTTTGGAAGGGGTGGTTTTGCAACTTCGTTGCAAAACCACCCCTTCCAAACGTGAAAGTATCCAGGAAGCTGTCATTCCGACGCGAAGCGAGGAATCTTATATAATTTGCCGGACAGTTTTGATTTTCATTTCACCAAAAAAAACTTTTCACTTTCTGCAACATTTCCGAAACCTGCGATGTCAAACGGTCAGAAAAACAAATTTTAAAAACAATAAATTATGGAACATTTAAGCGAAATTGTAGTTACAGGGTTGGTTTTCTTCGGAATTTACCACATTTTAGTTCTTATCTCCGACTATTTTCTGAAACGGAAACTGATTAAAGCCGGACAATATGAAAAGGTTGGAATCCTCGAAGCCAAAAGCGTTGTCAGCGAAGAATCAAACAAATATCCGTCGCTGAAATGGGGTTTGGTGGCATTAATGACCGGTATCGGGTTAATCGTTATCGAAATTATGAGAGCGTCAAATCCGTACATGTGGAATGTTGAAAATGCCGCTCTTCCTTTTGGAATCCTGCTGGTTTTTATTTCGTCGGGATTTTTACTCTACTTCTTCTTTATGAACCGGAAGAAAAACTGATTCCCGGTTGGTTTTTATGATTTTAAGCTTTCCCAAACTAACTTTTCCAAAGTCCAAAACTTTGGAAAAGTTTTTTTTATACAAACCTGTAATTGTCAATTTGTTGAAATCCTCTTAAAAACTTCTCGGTTTTCATTCGTTTTTTCCCTGCCAATTGAATATCGGTAATATTCAACCAGCCATTTCCACAGGCAACCAACAGGGTTTTCTTATTGTCGGTTTTAATTGTTCCGGGTTGTGCGGTGTCGTTTTCGGTAGTTTTCTCTGCAAAAAATATTTTGGTTTGAATTTCTTCTCCTGTTTCAATATTCTTCAGAATACTCCAGGTAGCGGGGTAGGGCGAGAGTCCGCGTATCAGGTTTCTGACAGTTTCAGTTGGTTTGTTCCAGTCAATTTTACAATCTTCCTTGAAAATTTTGGGTGCATGTTTTATTTCAGTACCTGCAGCCAGTTCTTCTTGTGGAATGGCTTTGTAATCACCACTTGCTAACGCATCCACAGTTTTTACAACCAATCCGGCACCGGCTTCCATCAGCCGGTCGTGAATATCGCCCACTTTTTCGTTTTCACCAATTTCGGTTTCGTATTTGAACAGGATTTTGCCGGTGTCAATTTCGTGGTCGAGCAAAAAAGTGGTAACACCGGTTTTTGTGTCGCCGTTGATTACAGCCCAGTTGAGCGGGGCAGCGCCGCGATATTGCGGCAAAAGCGAACCGTGCAGGTTAAAAGTTCCCAAACGAGGCATGTTCCACACTACCTCCGGCAGCATTCTGAAAGCCACCACCACCTGCAAATCAGCGTTCAGATTTTGCAACTCTGCCAGAAACTCCGGGTTTTTCAGCTTTTCGGGTTGCATTAGAAAAAGATTGTTGGCAACCGCATATTTTTTTACTGCCGATTCCGAAAGCTGGTTTCCACGACCGGCAGGTTTGTCGGGTGCCGTAATTACGCCCACCACGTTGTAACCTCCATCCACCAGCGCTTTTAAACTGGAAACCGCAAAATCGGGGGTTCCCATAAATACTATGCGCAAATCTTTTCCGTTCATCAGTGCTCTTTTTTTGTTAATCCCGGTCTCAGCCGGGTATTTCCTTTTTGGGCTTTGGGCCAGTACGGGCAATGCCGGCACCCGTTCGAACAGCAATAGCCGCGGTTGATTAGGTAACTTTCGGTCATTACACGATAGCCTTTTTCCATGTAAAAGTCTTTTCCTTCCTTCAATCCATCCGAATAACCGTCGCTGTTTCCAAAAATATCGTCAAAAATGCCCATTTGCCTTATTTTTTGCAAAGCTACATATTAAGTCTCTTCATTCGTTGCTTATCTTTAACTGCAATTTCAGAAAAATGGGATTTGAAAGAGATTTTTTAATGCGCCAGCTGATGATGCTATTTGAGGTGATTGCCCGCATCATCAGGTACCGGAAAAACGGGCAAAACGAAAATGCCCTTGAAGAAATTGATTATTTCTACCGGTGTTTGGCGGTTGAGCCTGGTTTTACTGAAATGTCGGCAGAAGAAATGATGAAATATTTAATATCCGAAAAGAAACTTACCAACGAACACCTCGAGCTTATTGCTTTTGTGCTGAAAGAACAGGGTGAAATTGCGAAAAATGAAAGCGATAAACTGGCCTATTTCAGCAAATCGTGGGTCTTGCTTGATAAAGTTGAACGTGAAAGTACTGCTTTTTCGGTGGAGCGGCAGCTAAGAATGGCTGAACTCAGGGCGTTTCTGGATTTAAACTGATTGATTTTAAAGGAAGAACAGCGCCACACCAATCACGGTAATAACCGCACCCACAATCTCTTTCCAGTTAATTTTTTCCTTGAAAAGAAGAACAGCCGGAGCAATTATCAAAACTGGTGAAATCGACATCAAAGTGGCGGCAATACCCGCCTGTGTGTGCTGAACAGCCAGCAGTGAAAACGACACGCCCAGAAACGGGCCGAAAAAAGCGCCCAGTGTAATTCGTTTCATAGCCGGAACATTCTGGACGGCTGCCACAAACCGTGGCCAGCGATTCATCAGGGTCAGTACCACAATAAAACCGGCAATGCCTGTCAGTACACGTATTTGCGACGATGAAAACGGGTCGTAATTTCCCATTCCTTTTTTGCTTAAAACCAGCCCGGCACCTTGTCCGATAGCGCCACCCAGCGCCAGTAAAATTCCCTGGATGGAATAGTTCGATTTCAATTTTGTTTTAACCGTTCCGTTTTCTTCGGTTTTTTCACGTTTCAGAATCACAATTACAATCCCCGTCAAAGTAATAGCCATTCCTAAAAGATTGGAAGCCGACATTACTTCGCCCAAAACAAGCCAGCCGATAAAAGCTGCAAACGGTGGCGCCAGTGCCATTACCAGCATGGCAATCCGGGCGCCAATTACCACCAACGCCTGGAAAAGCAAAAGGTCGCCGATTACAAAACCCACCAATCCTGAAAGCGAAAGCCACAGCCACTGATAACCGGTGGCGTCGGATGGAAACAAAAAGCCCCGTGTAACCCAGCTATAAACCGAAAGGAAGCCAAACGCGATAATCAGCCTGATGAGGTTTACTGACAAAGAACCAACTTTTTTCCCTGCCGACTCAAAAGCCAGGCTGGTAACTGTCCAGAACACAGCGGTTAATACACCGGCAATTTCGCCTAAATGATTTTGAAACATGGCGCAAAAGTAGAAAAATCAGCATTCTTTGTCATTATTTGTTAATTTTATTCAGCCAAAAATTAACTATGAGAAAAACGTTGCAACCCATTCTGGTTTTATTGATTATCATGTCGTGTAACCTCAACCAAAACGAATTCCCGGGCACAATCGTTGGAAATGCATTTCTGGCTAAATATTCTTATTTAAGTAACGATTCGGTTTTTGCCGATAACAGGAATATAAAAGTTACCCTTATCTGCAAAGATGGCGATTGGACACAAACAGCTACTAATGCAGATGGAAATTACAAATTTTCTGATGTAGCAGAGGGTGAATACATGCTAAAGTTTGAGAAAACAGGGTTTACTTATTTTGAATTGTTTAATATTCAGCACAATGGAATCGATACACTGAATCTTTCAAAAAACAGAGTAAGCGATGCTTCCGTGAAATTGTTCCAGTTCAAACCCTATAGCTGGAAAATTGTCAATGATTTATGGATTGGTTATTACCTTGGGGGCTTGAGCCGGCCTCCCTACGAGTGTGGTAAAAATTTTCAGATTATTGCTGAAGTGAAAGCCGATAATGACATAGGTTGTGTTGCTTTTATCGACACAAGCAAAAACGTTGACTGTTTTCACTACAAATTGGCAGTTCCTGTCAGTTCTTTTAGAAGGTTGGGTGTTGAAAATCCGATTATGCCTGTGAACCTGTCGTTATTCGATATGAAAATTTTCAGGCCTGGGGCACTGGTTTACGTCAGATATTATCCATGCGTGACCTCAGCATTCGATTTTGACCCGTGGTTAGGGATCGATAAATATTTCGGGCTGATTCCGGGAATGGACAAAACAATGTGGATTAAACTTCCACGTGATACGATGTATTTCTGGGGGCAGCCGGGTTGTAATTAAAAAAAATGTCGCTCCGTTTTACCGAAGCGACATTCTCATATTGAATTGATAAATTATTTCAGGTAGTCGGCTACAAAAGCGCGCAATTCATCGCCACGTTTGTTTTTCGCAACGATTTTGCCTGTTTGGTCAACCAGCAAACTTGATGGAATTGACTGTATTGCATAAGTCTGGGCAGCGGCATTCTGCCAGTAAGCCAGGTCAGAAACGTGCGTCCAGGTGAGTTTATCATCGGCGATGGCTTTCATCCAATCTTCTTTTGTACGGTCGAGAGATACACCAAATACAGTAAATCCCTTTGTGTTGAATTCGTTGTAAACTGCCACCACATTGGGGTTTTCAGCACGGCAGGGGCCGCACCAGGCTGCCCAGAAATCGAGTAATGTTAATTTATTCTGGCTGTAAACACTTGAGAAACTTACCGGATTTCCATTCACATCATTTTGCGTAAAATCCGGAGCAATCTGCCCTACAGAAACAGTTTTCAGTTTTGCAATCTGTTCTTTCAGTTTTAATACTGTGGCAACCGAGTCGAGTTTCGGATCCAGTGCGCCAACCAAAACTTCAAGTTCTTCTGCCTCTTTTCCATATTGAATTTGCGAAAGCAGAAAAGGACTTACATAGGAAGCCGGGTGGTTTTTGATGAAATCCTCACGCATCGTGTTGGTGCTTTCATACATTTTTTCAACTTCTTCCATTATCTGACGTCCTTTTGCTGTGTCACCGGCAGCAATGACATCTCTCGATTCCTTGTACATAGCCATATATTTTTCAGCCACCGCATTTAATTCTTTATTCAATGCATCATATTCATTATGAGTAAGCGATCCTGTAACAACCATTTGGTCGAGTGAATCTGCATTGCCGGTGACAGTCATTTTTGCATTTTCAACAAAAAGAATGGCTTTTGCGCGACTGCCAAGAATTGATAAATACAGTTCGGATGGATTTTCAACTTTTCCTTCGAGAACAGCAACACCCTCAACAACATCGGCTGTATCAACCGGAATCCATTCGCCGGCGCCACGTTTTTCGAGTAAAATTTTTCCTTCGGCACCTGTCAATTTCACATCAATCTGGAAACCTTCAGGTTTTTTAGAGCAGGCAAAAATAGCCAGTGCAAGTACGATAACCAGGATTTTTTTCATTTTAATCAGAATTTTAATGTTACAGTTTTAATTTGAGGCG
>CAZXVT010000212.1:0-7419 GCA_964644015.1 uncultured Maribellus sp. | reverse complement strand
CGGCAGAGCCGCGAACCCAGCCCCTGCCAACAGCAAACACCATAATAGCCTTGTCATTCCGAGCAAAGCGAGGAATCTCATCAAAGTTTACAGGACTGTAGTGATTTTGTAAGAAATAAGTTGAAATATGGCTGCCAGCGAGTTAATACTGAAAACAATACGGTCGAAAAAGCGGGAATTGAAAAAGTTCGGAATTCAGAGAATCGGACTTTTTGGTTCTTATGCAAGAGGCGAACAAACAGAAGATAGTGATATCGATATCCTTGTTGATTTCGACCCCGAAAAAGAGAATTTCGACAACCTGATGGCAGTATATGATTTAATTGAGCGACTGTTTAAGAATCAGAGGGTTGAAATTGTCTCCAAAAATGGATTAAGCCCCTATATCGGACCCAAAATACTCAAAGAAGTGAAGTATGTCTAAAGAGCCTTTGGAATATCTGAAACATATTCGCGACGAAATAGCATTTATTCTTTCTGTCATAAATCCAGAGATGACCAAAAGTGATTTTCTTTCGGATGAGACTTTAAAAAGAGCAGTTCTGAGAAGTTTGGAAGTAATCGGGGAAGCAACGAAAAAAATCCCGGCTGATTTTAAAGTAAAATGGAATAAAATAAAGTGGAAGAATATGGCCGGAATGCGTGACCGGCTTATTCACGATTATATGGGTGTTAACTATTCAATTGTTTGGGATGTTGTTAAAAATAAAATACCTGAATTACATGAACAGATAACTGAGATACTGGAAGAAAACTGATATTATTTACTAAACCAATTTAAACCATGAAAAAACTAATTTTACTGGCAGTTGTTCTTGCTGCCTTTTTTACAACTTATTCTCAAAAACTGGTTATCAACAGCGATGAATATTTCGAAATGCCCGGATTGAACGTGATGGTGTTTTATGATATTTATCCCGAAGGACACCAGGGAGCCATCGGAATTATTCAAAACGGAACGCGTGTGGCCACCAACGGCGATCTCAGGCTCGAACCCACACCCGGGCAGTGGCAGCCCATTCCTGCCACCGGCAAACGACAGGTTTTCCCTGATAGGAATGAAATCAGCATCACCTGCACGTATCCCGACGAAAGCCGCAACCGGAAAGGTTTTAACCCGGTTTTTTATCCCGATCTGAATTTCAGCTACGAAGTGCGCGTGATTGGCGAAGGGAAAAACTTCAGGATTATTGTGGACCTTGAAAAACCACTGCCAGCCGAATGGATCGGCAAGGTTGGTTTTAACCTCGAACTTTTTCCCGGACTGTTGTTCGGAAAATCATGGTATATGGATGATAAATCGGGCATTTTCCCGCCCCAGGCCAACGGCCCGATGCAAAAAGATGCCGATGGAAACTGGCAGGCATTTCCGATGGCCGTGGGCAAAATGCTGACGATTGCTCCTGATGTTCCGGAACAGACATTAAAAATCACCAGCTTGAAGGCGGATGTGCAGTTATTGGACGGAAGATTTTATCACAACAACGGCTGGTTTGTGGTGCGCTCGGAAGTACAGGCAGGAGCCACCAAAAATGCAATTGAATGGTTTGTGGAGCCATTTGTTGCAGTAGGTTTTAAGCACAAACCGGTGGTGCATGTCAGCCAGGTTGGTTATCATCCTGCGCAACAAAAGAAAGCAACTGTGGAACTTGATAAAACCGAAACAAAAATCGCTGAGGTTTCACTGATCAGAATGAAGGAAGAAGGTGGTTTTGAAACTGTCAAAAAGGCTGTTCCTGAAAAGTGGGGCAAATATCTGCGTTTTAACTATTATCAGTTCGATTTTTCTGAAATCAAAAAGCCGGGTGTTTACCAGGTTGTTTATGAGAATTATAAAACCGAACCCTTTAAAATTGATGCCGATGTTTATGAACGCCACGTCTGGCAGCCAACTTTGGAGTACTTCCTGCCGGTTCAGATGTGTCACATGCGCGTAAACGAAGGTTACAGGGTGTGGCACGACCTCTGTCACATGGACGATGCGCTGATGGCACCGGTTGACACCAATCATTTCGATGGCTATTTGCAGGGGCCTTCAACCCTCACAAAATACAAACCTTACGAGCAGGTTCCGGGGTTGAATACTGGTGGTTGGCACGATGCCGGTGATTACGATCTCAGGGTGGAATCGCAGGCTGGTTCAGTCTGGACGCTGGCACTTGCTTACGAAGAATTCAACGTGCAGTTGGACCAGACTACCGTTGACCAGGAAAACCATCTTGTTGAGATTCATTTGCCCGATGGAAAACCGGATATTCTGCAGCAGGTTGAACACGGAGTATTGACAATCCTGGGTGGTTATGAAAATCTGGGACGATTGTACCGGGGCATAATCTGTAATACCTTGCGTCAGTATGTTTTATTAGGCGATGCATCGGCTATGACAGATGGTTTGAAATACAATGCTGCATTGAAAGCGAACGAAAAAACGGGAACTGAATCGGGGAAAACCGACGACCGCTGGGTTTTTACCGAGCAGAATACCCGTCGCGAATTAACCACTGTTGAAGGCCTGGCAGCAGCAGCCCGTGTTTTAAAAGGATATAACGATGATCTGGCCCGCCGTTGTTTAAAAGCTGCTGAAGAAATTTACAATCAGGAACGGGAGTTGAGAGGAGGTGATTATTCTGCCCGTATTCAGGCTGCGGTGGAATTGTTGCTTACAACAGGTGATGAAAAATACCGGAAAGACCTGTTGGGAATGCAGGAACAGATTATAAGAAGTATAAACGGAACCGGCTGGAGTTTTGCCCGTGTAATGAACCGTTTCAGAGAACCGGAATTTGTTGCGGCTTTAAAAGAAGCATACAAAAATCTGAATACAAACCTTTCAAAAAGGCAGGTTGAAAATCCGTTCGGTGTGCCCTACAACATTGCTATCTGGGGCGATGGCTGGGGAATTCAGCGCCTGGGGATGCAGCATTATTTTCTGAACAAGAACTTACCACAGATATTTGAGCCTTCATTGCTTTTTAATGCCCTGAATTTTGTTTTGGGAAACCATCCCGGTGAAAATACTTCATCGTTTGCATCCGGTGTCGGATCGCGTTCGGTGACGGTTGCCTATGGAGTGAATCGAGCCGACTGGTCCTATATTCCGGGAGGTGTGGTTTCCGGAACCGGCATTATCCGGCCCGATTTTCCGGAATTAAAAGAGTGGCCTTATTTCTGGCAGCAAACCGAATACGTGATGGGTGGGGGAGCCGAACATTTTATGTTCCTGGTTTTGGCCGCGGATAGTTTATTACAGAAATAGATTTTGATTTAAAAAAACGGGGAAATCAGATTTTTGATTTCCCCGTTTTTTCATTCAGAACATTGCCCTGTCCCAAGGAATTCCCAGCAAAATCAATACAAGTGAAATGCCGTACCAGATAAAAGCTGCTTTGTGTTTTTTCCAGTCGGCACCTGCTTTTTTGGTTTTTGCCTTACCAATATGGACAAATATTACAGCGAGAATCATCAGTAAAATGTGCTCAACTGCAAAAAAACGCAGACCTGAGTTTTTCATGGCAGCCCCAAAATCGGCAAATGCTGCTTTTGTTAACGGGCTGACAAAAAAGTACAAAACCAGTCCGATCAGTAACTGAACATCCATAAAAATGGTCAGCAAAGTTCCTGTAATGCGGTCTTTTTTAGCCCATTCTTTTTTTTGCAGCCACCCGGTGATGGCAAAAGCGATGGCAAAAATAAAAATGACTAATAAAAGCCATCGAAGCATGTTGTGGGTATGTAAAAGTGCTGTGTACATCATAAATTTTTTGTTTACTGAAATGAACAGTTTTAAGCAGCTTTGGTTGAGTGGAAGATCAATTTTTCTTCGTTAACCAAAAAAAGCCGGATTTCAGGTCCGGCTTTTAATATGCTGATTTTTGCGTAATTTATTTTTTAGTCGATTCAATAACACCTCTGAAATAACCGATAGATTCTGCAATTCCGAGGAACGGATCGTTCTGGTCTTTTTCGTGTTCCAAACTGCAAACACCGGTATATCCCACTTTGCGAAGCATTTTTACAAAGGCAGGCAAATCGATAATTCCACGGCCCATTTCCACCGTGTAACCCAGTTTTGAGGCACCTGTCACATCTTTAATATGGATGTCGAAAACTCTTGTGTGGTATTTTTTAAGGTCAGCCACCGGGTCTTTTCCATTGCGGGTATCATGACCAATATCAAGGCACATCCCGATTCTGGGATCGAGATCTTTTACATGGTTCCAAACATCTTCTGCATCGGGATAAGTGGCAATGTCAGGCCCGTGAAGGTGAATGGCATAGTTAAATCCATATTCTTTTACTTTTTTGTCAACGTAGGGTAAAAGTTCATAATTCGGAACACCCACAATCAGTTTAACGCCCACCCGTTTGGCATACTCAAAAGCACGGTCTATTTCAGCTTCCGATTTCATGTAAATCGGGCCAACTGCATAGCCGGTAACTCCGGCATCTTTCAGTTTTGCATGAAAAGCGGTAATTTGTGCGTCGTCGCTGTTTAGTGGCAGATGAAAATCCTTGATGCAAAGGTAACGCACATCAGTTCTTTTCAGCGTTTCAAGTGTTTTATCAAGGTCGAATTTTACAAACGTGTATCCGGCCATTCCAAGTTTGAATTTTTCGCCGTTTTCGGCTCCCGGTTTCGGTGCCGGTCTTTCCTGTGCATTAACAATTGAAAACGCAAGGAACATCAGAAATGTAAATGTTAATAATTTCATTTTATCAGGTAATTAGTTTTCAAAGCAAATCTAAAAATTTAACTGGATAAGTGTGGTTCGGAGATCAAATTTTGCAGTGCGGATAAAAAGAAAAGCCGCTGAAATATTCAACGGCTTTCATTATCATTCATTTTTAATCGAAAATCAGTTTTTAAAAGCAACTTTTCCTCTTTCAGGAATTGCCCTGAAGATGGCTTTTGCATCCTTATCGTCGAGCCATAAATACAAAGTGGGTTGATAAGTTTCAGGGAGCCAGTGCTTTTTAATTTTTTCGACATTGTATTTTAAAAGATCTTTATTGAAATTTGTTTCCGGCAGAGAATCATTTCCCAAACCAATGCCAGTAATTACAACATCAATCTGGTTATCGAGAACAAATTGCCAAACAAGAACCGGGTCGGGAATGGTATCTTTTTTTACCTCTTTTACTTCATTTTCATTTTTTGGAGCCTGTACTTTAATAATGGGCCTTTTGGGAAGATTTGCAACTTCTTCGGTTATTGTTGCAATTTTGGTGAAATCGAGATAGGTTCCGTAATTCAGGTTTTCAAAAAACGGGGAGGGAGTTTGCTTTTGTATTTTGGCCTGTAAAAGAACAGTTCCTTTGAGCTGAACCTGTACAATACTGTCGGCGAGATTTATACCGAGGTTTAGCGAATCAGATTTTGCAAGTGTCAGCGTTCTTTCCATCCAATGAATATCTTTCATTTTTTCCTGAATTTCAGGAATATTCCAGGATGCGTTGTGAAGTTCTTCTTCAGGTATTGTGGCAAGTTTTTCTTTGGCCGCATTTTCGGCACTGCCTGTTGCTTTTATATATCTGAAGGCTGTGATTGCAATCAGTATGAAGGTTATAACGATTAATGTTATAAAACCGGCTTTAAATTTTACTAATAACTCTTTCATAATCATTCCGGTTAATAGATAAATACTTTTGAGCCAATGGGCAAGGTGTTATAAACCGCTTCGAGGTCATCATCGAGCATTCTTACACATCCGTGTGTAACGGGTGATCCGATTAAACGCTGGTACAATGTTCCGTGAATCATGTATCCGTCGCCCAGTTTCAGCGCGTAATCGCCCAAAACGTGTGCTTCCCGCCTTGATGAATGTCCGGGAGGTGGAACAGGCAATCCTTCCTCGATAAAAGCCCAGTCAGGTTTTGTCCATACAGGGTCCGTTATTTTGTTTTGCACTGTCATCACACCTTTTGGCGTTTCAAACAAAAATGATTTTGTACTGTCAACTTCAAGGCTGATAAAGCTGCCGGTCGAACATTTTCCTTCCCTGATTAACTGGTTGTTTTTGTAAAGTTCAAAAGTGTTGTTGGTGGTATTGATAATCAGAAAGGCATTTCCGGGGACTAATCGCTGCATTCTTTTGTTTAACTGGCTGATTTTCTTGTCAAGCGATTTGTTTTCAGCTTCAATATTTACCGAAACTGAGTCGCCAACTGCCGATTTGCTTAATACTGCCTGGTATTTTTTATACTGAATTTCGGGTAGAACCGAAATGTTGAAATAAGCAAAAGTAAGCAGCGCCAAAGCCAATGTTATAATTAACATCAGCCAGACTAATATTTTCTTTAATAATTCCATTTTTAGTTTAAATAATCTTCAAGCGTTTGTCTCGATCCAACGATTATTACCGGTGTACTAACACTGCAATGGTTGTAAACAACATCCATTTCATTATTCGCAAGAGCCACACAACCATC
The DNA here is from genome assembly GCA_964644015.1 of uncultured Maribellus sp. Taxonomy (GTDB): domain Bacteria; phylum Bacteroidota; class Bacteroidia; order Bacteroidales; family Prolixibacteraceae; genus Draconibacterium. Next base: position 990 of record CAZXVT010000212.1, on the reverse strand, counting down.
GGTCCAATGCACACCTTTTCCTCCGTCGCCATGAATTTCGATCAGACCACCAATTCCGGTTCTTCTCGAAATTTCACCATTTCTGACCATTTTGTCATAACGTTTCTGGTCTTCATTATTCGGATAATTCAGCAACAAAGCCTTGTAATACCTTGTGCGTGATTGGCTTTTTTTCTCCGTAACCTTATAAACACCCTCCGGTGTTGCCTTATCTCCGGCATGAAGTTTATCACCCATCCAGCTTTTACCAAATTCAGCGGGAAATGTTTTATATTCTTTCCCGCCTTTTAAAATAATACAAGTCGATTGAATTTTATCGACCAGAATTACAGTTTGTCCCTTTTTTGAGAGGTTAAATGCGAGTTTTGTGTCTTTTTCCCACTTGGGATAGTTGCTGAAAAACTCAACCAGCTTAATGTGAGCCGCCTTTTCAGCGGGTGTTACACCTTCCGAAGCTTTTTTTGTCAGTCTTGCAGCTTCCTGGTAGTTTTTCTTTTCGTATTCAATTTTTGCTTCCAGGTACCTGGTTTTGCCCCGGTGAAACGACCGGAATGTTGCCTGGCTGAGAGCCAGATGTTCGTAATATTTTTCGAATTTATCGATTTGCTTTTTCAGCGTTGCCAAATCGTTTTCAACCCGGTTTTGCAACCTGTCTTTTGTAGTTTTGGCTTCGTTCCCTGCATTGGTCGATTTATTTACCGATTTTAATGCAAGGTCGCGGCTCAGCGAATAATCTCTGAAAATAAAGAACTTTTTGTTTTGGGTTTCCCACTCTTTCATCGACCATTTGTAGAGTCTTTCCGCCTCTTTCAGGGTTTCTCCGGCATATTTGCCGGCACTTTTATTTTTTGCCAGCGCCAGCGATTCGCGGGCTTTTGATAATTCTTCAACTGGTGGTTTATTGGTAAAATATACATAAACCGAATACCCGATAAATATTACCAAAGCGGCTGTAAACAGATAAATGAAAAAATGGAATACCTTTTTAAC
>CAZXVT010000211.1:0-7497 GCA_964644015.1 uncultured Maribellus sp. | reverse complement strand
TTCTTTAGCATAATGGTTTTAATTAATTTCAAAATTCATAGTTTTAAAGAAAAGATTATTAGATGGAATAAAAAAGCATATTGTTTTTTCAATTCATTTTCGTACCTTTTAATACTTAACAAAACAATAATTCATGAAGATATTGCTGGAAAACATAAAAGAACTTGTACAAGTTATCGACAAACCGGTTTTAATGCGCGCTGGAAAAGAGATGCGGTCGGTTAAAACAATAAAGAATGCATTTCTGATAATCCGCGATGAGGTGATTGAAGAGTATGGCAGAATGGAGGAATTGAAAGACAAATATACTGATGATGATTACCTGGTTGAAATAGATTGTACAAATCGTCTTGTTTATCCCTGTTTTTGCGATTCGCACACGCATTTGGTTTTTTCTCATTCACGTGAGAATGAATTTGTTCAACGTATTTCCGGGGTGTCATACGAAGAGATTGCCTGCAGCGGAGGAGGTATCCTGAATTCAGCTAAAAAACTTCATGAGATTTCTGAAGAGGAATTGTATAATTTGTCGATGGAACGAATTATTGAAATAATTAAAATGGGCACCGGTGCTGTTGAAATAAAAAGCGGTTACGGACTGAGTACAGAAGATGAACTGAAAATGCTCCGGGTAATCCGCAGAATCAAAGAAACTGCCCCAATTTGTGTTCGTTCCACATTTTTAGGCGCTCATGCAGTTCCTGAAGAATACAAGACAAATCCTTCAGATTATGTCGATTTGATAATTAATGAGATGATTCCGCAGGTGACTGCCGAAGAATTGGCCGATTTTATTGATGTTTTCTGCGACAAAGGATTTTTTACTCCTGAAGATACAGAAAGGATTCTGATGGCCGGGATAAAATATGGGCTGCGGCCAAAAATTCATGCCAACGAACTGGGACACACCGGCGGAGTGGAAGTTGGCGTAAAATACAATGCCCTTTCGGTTGACCATCTTGAATATATGAACGACGAAGAAATTCAGGTTTTAAAAGATACAGAAACGATGCCAACCGTTTTGCCGGGTGCTGCTTTTTTTCTGAATTTGCCATTGTCGCCAGTCCGTAAAATGATTGAAGCCGGATTGCCGGTTGCCTTGGCTTCCGATTTCAATCCCGGCTCTTCTCCCAGTGGAAACATGAGTTTTATTTCGGCGCTCGGAAGTATCAAATATCAGATGACACCGGCTGAAGTGATCAATGCAACAACATTGAATTCGGCTTATGCAATGGGCGTCAGCGATTGCCTGGGAAGCATTACAAAAGGGAAAATTGCCAATCTGTTTATTACATCCGAAGTGGAAGGAATGGCTTCGTTGCCTTATTTTTTCGGTTCGAATCTGGTTGAAACCGTTATTATTAATGGTGTGATACAGTCGTTTTAGATGCTATAAATCATATCGCACATGATTACCGAATACTATTTTCGGCAGCAAATTCAATCTGAAAATACATGAACAGAATTCTTGAATGTGTTCCCAACTTTTCTGAAGGGCGCAGTCCGGCTGTGATTAAGGAAATCACCAATGTTATTGAAAGTGTTGAAGGAATAAAATTGTTGGATGTCGATCCGGGCAAAGCAACTAACCGCACTGTGGTAACATTTGCCGGTTCGCCCGAACAGGTTGTTGAAGCGGCTTTTCAGGCAATAAAAAAAGCGGCAGAAGTAATTGACATGCGTTTTCACACTGGCGAGCATCCTCGTTTTGGTGCCACCGATGTTTGTCCGCTTGTCCCCATTTCAGGAATCACAATGGAAGAAGCGGTTGAATATGCGCGACAACTTGCCAAAAGAGTGGGTGAGGAGTTGGGAATTCCGGTTTATTGTTATGAGTTTTCTGCTTTTTCAGATGAAAGAAAAAGCCTTGCCAACTGCCGTTCTGGAGAATATGAAGGATTGAAAGAACGCATGGTAAGTGAGCATTGGAAACCAGATTTCGGACCTTTGGTCTGGTCTGAAAAGTGGCGAAATCGGGTGCTTCGGCGATTGGTGCCCGAAATTTCCTGGTTGCCTACAATGTAAATTTGAATACAACTTCGGTGCGCCGGGCCAATTCCATTGCTTTTGATGTTCGTGAGGCGGGGCGTATTTTACGCGAAGGTGATCCGGTTACAGGAAAAATTGTAACCGATGAAAAAGGAGAACCAGTGCGGATTCCCGGAACTTTAAAGAAAACACGCGCCATCGGCTGGTTTATCGAAGAATATGGAATTGCCCAGATTTCGATGAACCTCACCGAAATTTCGGTTACTCCTGTTCATGTGGCTTTTGATGAAGTTTGTGAAAAAGCCCGCCAGCGCGGAATCCGGGTTACCGGATCTGAGCTGATTGGTTTAATTCCCCTGCAGGCAATGCTCGATGCCGGGAAATATTTCCTGCAAAAACAGCAGCGTTCCACTGGAATTTCAGATGACGAGATTATTAAAATTGCGGTTAAATCGCTGGGATTAAATGAACTGGCTCCTTTTGACCCACAGAAAAAAATTATTGAATATGTTCTCGCTGAAAATTCAGCCCAAAAACTGGTCAGTAAAAACCTGAAAGAGTTTGTTGAGGAAACAGCTTCAGAATCGCCGGCACCGGGTGGTGGCTCTATTTCAGCTTATGTTGGTGCCCTGGGTGCAGCACTTGGAACAATGGTGGCCAACCTTTCGGCACACAAACGTGGCTGGGACGACCAGTGGGAAACCTTTTCTGCCTGGGCCGAAAAGGGGAAATATTATCACACACAATTACTGAAATGTGTTGACGAAGATACCGATGCTTTTAACCGGATTATGGAAGCTTTCGGATTGCCAAAAAATACGGATACAGAAAAGTCGATCAGAAAAGAAGCCATTCAAAGTGCCACAAAAAATGCCATCGAAGTTCCGTTAAAAGTGATGCAGCTTTCATTCGATTCAATGGAAATACTTGCTGCCTTGGCTGAATCCGGAAATCCGAATTCGGTTTCAGATGCCGGGGTGGGAGCACTTTGTGCCAGAACTGCAGTTGAAGGTGCTTTTTTGAATGTGAAGATTAATGCTGCAGGACTAAGTGATAAATTGTATAAGGACATGATTTTAAAAGAAGCGGAAAACTTTCTGTACATGGCTAAAAAGACAGAAAATGAGATATTAAAGATTGTTCATCAAAAAATAGAAGGATAGTCTTTATATCCGAAACAAACAATCATATTTTCAATAATCATACATTCGCAACTACAGCATAATTGTTATTGTAATGTACTGATGTTGTACTCAAACATTAATTCTTTGTTAAAAGACATTATATTTAAATAAAGAATTAATTCTTTATATGAAATTTGTTTTATTTTTGAAGTGAAATCAAGTGTCGAATTTCAAAAACAAAAATGAGCAATTCTGAGTCAAATATTAAGAACAATCTGGTACCTGAACCATCATTGAGAAGGTTGCCCGGTTATTTGTTTTTCCTTCAAAAAATCAGGGAGGAAGGAATGCTCAATATTTCAGCTCCGTTAATTGGGAAAAGTCTGAATTGCGACCCAACCCAGGTTGTGAAAGATTTATCCTTTACAGGAGTTAAAGGGAAACCAAAAGTTGGATATAACACGTATGAATTGATTCATGCACTTGAAAATTTTCTGGGTTTAAACCGGACCAACGAGGCATTTCTGGTAGGGGCTGGTAATCTCGGATCAGCACTTATGGCTTACCAGGAGCATCAATCACTGGGTTTGAAAATTATTGCTGCATTTGATGTTGACCATAATAAGGTAGGCCGGCTTATTGGTGGAATTTATGTACTTGATTATAACAAAATGTTCCATTTGGCCGACCGGCTGAATGTAAAGATTGGAATTCTGACTACACCAAACCACGTAGCACAGGATGTTGCAGAAGATTTGGTTAATTGCGGAATTAAAGCCATTTGGAATTTCACATCGGCAAACTTGGTATTACCCGAAAAAATAATTATTCAAAATACCTCCATGAGTTCCTATGCAGCGGTCTTGCTGCGACGTTTAGCTGATTCAGAATAAAAATAAATCCGAAAATTATATAACCATGAATAAATCCGAATCAATTCATACTTATTTGAAAAATAATATAAAGAAATATTTCTTTATATGTTCAAATGATAATATCAATCATGAAAATAAGGAGCTTTTTATGATGAACGAAAAAACAAGTATAAATGAAGATTTAAAATTAACAACTGAATATATTGAAGATTACAGGTTTATAACACGTTGGCAAACAATATGAGATAGAATACCTTGTGAAAATTTTGCATGGAAAAAGTTTGCCATTGATTTAGAAAAAACCAATAATATCATGATTCAATATTCACGCGAATGTTAAGTAAAAGGCTGGTTTAGTTAAATATAAAATGCAATTGAAGATTGAAAAAACATAATTACGAAAGATTTTAAAATTGTTGACATGAGAAAATTTATTATTGCTGTTGCGGGAGAAAAATTTGAGGTTGATGTGGAGGAAGTATCTTCTGATAAAGTTTATTCGCCTTCGAAAATAAGTAGTGTCAGAAATGCAGATAGTAAAACGGTTGGGAAAGACCCGGTTAGTTTACAAAAAATTGGCGGGTTAATTATTGACTCTCCTATGCCGGGGAATATATTGCGAATTATGGTTGGCATTGGCGATGAAGTTACCAAAGGGCAAAAATTGTTTGTTCTTGAATCAATGAAAATGGAAAACGAAATTGCAGCGCCGGCATCGGGAAGAGTTTCGGTTATTAGTGTAAATGAAGGAGATGCAGTAACAGCCGGGCAACACGTTATTATTCTGGAGTAAACTATACCGATTATGAATAAAATCAGAATTACAGAAACCATTCTCAGGGATGCTCATCAATCGCTGATTGCAACCAGAATGAGATTAGATGAAATGTTGCCAATAGTTGAGAAACTCGATGAAATTGGATATCATTCGCTTGAAGCATGGGGGGGCGCCACTTTTGACAGTTGTCTGCGTTTCTTAAACGAAGATCCGTGGCACCGGCTCAGAGAGATAAAAAAACTGGCAAAAAAGACCCCCCTTCAAATGTTGCTGCGTGGGCAGAATTTGTTGGGTTATAAGCACTATTCTGATGATGTTGTAGAATATTTTATTCGGAAATCGATTGATAACGGAATGAATATCATTCGTATTTTTGATGCGCTGAACGACCCGAGAAATGTTGAAACATCAATAAAAGCTTGTAAAAAGGAAGGTGGTCATGCCCAGGCAACTGTATCTTATACAACAAGTCCTGTACACACGCTTGATTTATTTGTTGGAGATGCCAGACGACTTGAGTCGATGGGAGCTGACTCACTTTGTATTAAAGATATGGCTGGGTTGTTGTTACCCTATTCTGCCTTTGAATTAATCAGTACATTAAAAAAGAACATCAGTATACCAATTGCATTGCATACGCATTATACCAGTGGAGTCGCTTCAATGACATATCTGAAGGCAATTGAGGCAGGTGTGGATATTGTTGATTGTGCAATTTCTCCTCTGGCTATGGGTACATCTCAGCCACCAACGGAATCTTTGGTTGCTTCATTAAAAGGAACTGAACGTGATCCGGGTCTTGATTTGGGCAAACTGAGTGAGATTGCTGATTATTTTCGTCCAATCAGGGAAAAATACCTTGAATCTGGTTTGTTGGATACCAAAATGTTGGGTGTCGATGTTAATGCATTGATTTATCAGGTTCCGGGCGGGATGTTGTCAAATTTGATTTCTCAACTCAAACAATCAAATGCTGAAAGTAAATACGAAGAGGTGTTGCGCGAAGTCCCCCGCGTTCGCGAAGATTTCGGATATCCGCCATTGGTGACGCCAACAAGTCAGATAGTTGGCACTCAGGCTGTATTGAATGTTTTGATGGGGGAAAGATATAAAATGGTGCCCAAAGAATCGAAAGCGTTGGTAAAAGGAGAATACGGAAAAACACCCGGAATTATTCCTGAAGAAATCGTTGCCAAAATTTTGGGTGAAGAAGAGCGTATTTCCTGCCGTCCGGCCGATTTGCTGAAGCCTGAACTATGTGCAGCTTTTGAAGCGGTTAAAGAATATGCCCGGCAGGAAGAAGATGCACTTTCATATGCTATGCTTCCGCAGGTGGCCGAGAAATTCTTTAAGGCGCGAAAACTGGGATTTCCTTCAACGGAAAATGAGCCGCAAGTAGCCCAAAAATCTGCAGTGACTGAAAAGAAAGGCATTGATAAAAAAGTAGTTGCTTCAATTGCTGCTACAATTGCAATCATTTCAAAAGAAGAAGGGAAAAAACTAAAAGTGCACAACATTCAAAAATATAGTCCCTGGTCAATGTCGGCCAGATACAATTATTAATGGTTATGCTTTTTTAACGCCACGGGTGTAAATACAATACTCAATCGATTTTATAATTACAACCAGAACAAAATTTATTGGCAACTTTGATTATTTAATTGAGTCAAAGTTGCCATTTTTATTTTTCGATAAAGTCTTGTTAATCAAATGATCATTATAATAAAACTTTATTAAAATGGGCTTTTGTAAATAGCACCAGACGGTTCTTGTAATTTATCCAGTTCTGTTCAGATGTTTTTTTTGATGGCTGATAAAATGATCAGTAACAGGAATTATTATTTTGACGGTTCTGTAATTTAGAAAGCCAGTTCGATAACTGTAATTCCTGCACCACCAAAATCAACATGCTCATCTTTGAATGATTTTACCATCGGCTCCGATTTCAGATAGCTGCGGATGGTTTCTTTCAGAATGCCATTTCCTTTTCCGTGGAGAATTCGCAACTGGCTGCGTTCGAACATAATCGCCTGGTCGATAAACTCCTGGATGGTTTGAATGGCTTCTTCTGCCCGTTTCCCGCGAATATCGATTTCGGTTTTAAAGGTCAGCCGGCTTTCCGTCATGTTGGTAATCATTCGCGAACGCGTTGGCGTTTGTGCTTTTTCAATTTTTTTTGCCTCGTTGTTGCTGAGTTTTTCGATCTGCGAAACCGGTACTGTTGTAATCAGCTGGCCAAAAGCAATAACCGCAGTTTTTTTACTGATACTGATGAGGTCGCCAACATTGTTCTGCCCTATTATTCTGACTTTATCCCCGGGTTTTGGTTCATTGCTTTCAGGTTCTTCAACAGGTTTGACAACAGTTTTTGGTTTTTCAGGCCGACGCTCATTGCGGTTCTTTTCGCGTTCCTGCAGCTTTTTGATTTTTGCATCAATTGCCGAATCGTCAGCAGTTGTTTTTTCCTCAACCACCTGTTTTAGTTGAACCAGTTCTTCGCGCGCTTTGCGGGTTTTTTCCTTATCGGCCTGTTCCTTTTTTATTTCGTGAATGGTATTTTCAATCTTCTTGTTGACTCCGGATAAAAGCAATTCCGCCTCTTCTTTGGCTTTTTTCAGAATCTCCTTGCGTTGTTTCTGGGTCTCTTTCAACTCGGATTCGTAATTGGCGGCCATTTCATCCAGAATCTTTTCCACTTTTCTGATCTTCGCGCGTTTGGTTTCCCAGTAGC
>CAZXVT010000210.1:0-7533 GCA_964644015.1 uncultured Maribellus sp. | reverse complement strand
CCTTTAATACTGTTTTATTCTCAAATAAATCAAAATCTGAAATAAACTTGTCAAAGTATGAATCAAATAAATCTGAAACATCGCCCCATAAAAATTCTGTTTGTTTTTCATTTGCCAATCTAGCAGCCATTACCGCTAGTCTTGCATTGCCATCGCTTATTTCAACAATTTTCTTTTGATATTTATTATTGCGTATTTTAAAAGAATCACTTGAAATTATTTGTATTATCTCATCATCTGTGAACTTCCTAATATCAACAATGTGCTTATCAAGATTATTTGTTAATTTATAAATATCGTTCAGGGCATAATTCCTAACTGTAATTATAATTTTTATATTCCCTTTTCTATCTTCTTTAAATACACCTAAAATTTGTGTCAAGTTAGAAAGTTGCCTGTTTGCATCATCTATCAATAGAAAATAATCTTTATCAACACTTAATTGTATTCGTAAGTCTTCAAAAATGTCAACATCTTTTTTGGCAATAGCATAGGAAGTAAATGTTGAGTTTTGTTCAATAAAGTTGTTTATTGCTTCAATTGCAATTTTTGTTTTTCCAACGCCAGGTGCTCCTGATAACAATAGTAAATCTCCATTTTCCAGATAATCAAGTATTTCTTTTAGTTCATCTTTCCTGTGTAAAAATTCATTATCTAATGGCGTGGATAATTGATTAGCCTTATTGTTGTATTCGGAAATAAACTTGTCAAAAGGAAGAATTTGTCCTGTATCAATAGGGATTCCTAAGAAATCTCTTGATAACAAGACATATTTAGACAAAATCTCAAGTGCTAATGTATCAATTCCTATAAGTTCAATATTTTTACTTTTTGATTCCGCATATTTCTGGATTTCAATTTCTTCCTCTATTGTTAATCTGGAATTAAAACATACTATTATTTGATACAATTTGTCAGGAGATACTCCTGTTTTTGATTCATCTAAACATTTATCGATATCATCTTTAATTTTTGAAACTTTAGAATCTGCCTGTGTCGTGTATTCTATATATGCTAATTTATTGTCCTCTAGTCTGATAAAACTATCAGGCGTACCAAGCACCGTTTTTTGTTTACCTAACTGACTTCCGGTTCTATTCAGACTAGTGTATTCATTCTCTCGCAGAATCAAATAGGCATCACATAGATTTTGAAATCCAGCAGGGTCAATTGCGATTAACTTTTGTTCTATAAGTTGGAGTCTTCCAGTCATATCTTTTTCTTTAGTTTATGAATAGGCTTTTTTGAGTAGTTGTTCTATATAAAAATTGGAATAACTGTTTTTATGTATATTTCTACTTAGCCATTATCCTCCAGATTCTTCTGCCAATTCGCGTTGTTTTTCGATATTTTCCGGAGGTTTTTACTCTGTTCATTTCGATTTTTTTGGTTCGGCAGCCGGTTTATTTTGATTGACATAAAAATATATATTTTCAGCGGAATAAAACAAGTGCCAGAATGTTAAAAATGAGGGAGATGTTAACAGGGGGGAGGAGGGGTTGTAATTGTTGTAATTGTTGTCGTGGTTGTCATGTTGCAGGTTTCAGGTTATCGGGTTTTTCTCTGTGTATTCCCGCCTGCTAACTCATTCGGGCAGGCTCTTTGTTCTCTGTGGTTAAATGGGTTTCGGTTTTTTTTTAACGCAAAGTGCGCAGGGAATCCGCTGAGAGCGCAAAGATTATCAAACGACGTTGCGTTCATTGCGTTTTCTTCGCGTTCATTGCGTTTAAAAACGTTGCAGTCAAAATCGTAACTTGTCAACCGACTACCCACTTCTTCCAATCGTACCCCGAAGTGTCGGGGGTAAATAGTTAAATTGTAAATTCTAATTCTTGCTTCCTGATTTTTAATTTCAGATACCTGATGATTGATTCTGGATATATTTAACCCGAAACCTGTTACCCGCAATCCTCTCAGGCCAATCGGTTCATAAAATTTTTTATTTTGCACCCGAAAATCGTTTTCGGATAAATACGATTTGTAATACAGGTTAATGCCTGTGCAACGAATAGCTGGAAAATAACTGAAGTAAAACACTAAATAACTGACATGATATGAAGAACCTGAAATTAAACCTGAGAAATTGGTTTGTAATTTTTGCAGCAGCAGCGCTGTTTGTGTTGCCTGTAAAACAATCGCTGGGGCAGGCGGCTCCGGCAAATCCGACAACCAAGTACACCCACCGTTTGGCGGGCAATCCGTACCTGCCGTTGTGGGAACACCTGCCCGATGGTGAACCCCGTGTTTTTGAAGACCCCGACAATCCGGGCAAATACCGCATTTACATCATTGGCTCACACGACGTTCGGGTAAACAGCTATTGTGGCCCCGACATCCGGATGTGGTCGGCACCGGTGGAAGATCTCACCAGCTGGCGCGACGACGGCCCCATTTTTACGTATCCCATCGAAAACCAGTGGGATGTGATGTACGCCCCCGACCTGGTGGAAATTAAAGGAAAAGACGGCAAAAAAATATATTACCTGTATCCGCATAGTCGTGGCCGCAATCGCGAGGCGATGGTGGCAAAAGGCACCCGTCCCGATGGTCCGTTTACTCCTGTAAACATGACTGAAGACGGAACAAAAACAGTTCCCGGCAGCATCATGGGTTTCGATCCGTCGGTGTATATCGATAACATCACCAACCCGAAAGACTCCGATTTTACTATCGGTTTCAGGGCTTATGGTTTCTGGGGATTCCAGCGCTCGTCAGCCGGACAGTTGGACCAGAATACCATGTATTCACTGCGGCCGGGAACCGAGGCGATTCCTTATTTTATTCCGGCCAGCTCGCGGTACGGTGTAGTCCGTGATCCGCAGGGAACCACTTATCCGGCGCTGTTTCCGGGCGAAGACCTGGGTTCGTTTAACTTTTTTGAAGCAGCATCCATTCGTCGCATCGGTAACAAATATGTTTGGGTGTACAGCGGCTATTCCGGTCCTGATTACGGACTGGGCAGCACCAACTCGGCACTTCGGTATGCATACGGCGACTCACCGCTCGGCCCCTGGAAAAGCGGCGGCGTTCTGGTCGATTCACGCGGACCGGTGCTGAACGAGGATGGAACCGCCCTGCAGACCGGCTATTCGGGACACAATACCCATGGCAGTCTTCAGCAAATCAACGACCAGTGGTATGTTTTTTATCACCGTGCCCCCCGGGGTTTTGGATATGCACGCCAGGCAACGGTTGCGCCGGTTACGGTAAAATGGGATGAAAAACCGGTTTCCGAAGGTGGAAAAGTGGTCATCAGGGGTTACGACCCTTATTCGGCTGACAACACCTGGACCGCCAAAGACAGCCAGGGAAAAGAGTACACCGGGGCTGAAGTAACTTCGGAAGGTTTTCATATTTTTGGTCTCGACCCGTACCAATATTATTCGGCAGGTTACGCCTGTTATTTGTCGAACACCGGCAGTCAGCAGGATTCATGGGACATCTGGGATAACAACATGCCGGTTGCCGGTGTGAAAAACGGACACATTATCGGGTATAAATATTTTGGTTTTGGCGGGCTCGCTAAAGACACCAAAGGTCTGAAGGCTTTTGAAGGCGTAAAACCCGAAAATAAAACGGCATTCAACTTGTTTCTTACGCCAAAAACTACAGCGGCTTTTAAGGTAAACGTTTGGCTGGATGGCCCGTGGGACAACGCCACCTGGAAAGGTAAAAAAATCGGTGTAATCGAAGTCCCCGCTAATGCAGCACAGGAAGTTACCAAATTCACCCTCGATGTTTCGGCAGTGGTTGACAAGCTCGACAAAAAACATGCGGTTTACCTGGTTGCTGAAGGCAGCGACACAGAAGCGCTTTTTGATTTGACGGGTCTTGGATTCAGCTCGGCTAATAAACCAATTGTTCGTCCGGTTGCCCCGGTTGTGAGTATCCTTGTTAACGGTGAAGCGATTGCTGTTCCGGCCACCCCGGTGCGTTCCACCAATGCCAACGGCATAGTGGGTTACGATATTTACGAAGCAAAATACGTAGTTCCGGCCAGCGCAACAGCAACACCGGTGGTTACCGCCACCGCCAACGACCCAGCCGTGAAAATTTCCGTCACGCAGGCGGATTCAAAAACAGGCACAGCCATTGTAAAATGTGATTATAATGGTGTGGTAAAAACCTATAAAGTGGTTTTAGCAGCGGAATAGTTTTTATTCATTCTGAAACAGAAAGTGCAGGGTACGGTTTAATGTATCCTGCACTTTTTTTTGCGGATTCTTGCTTCTGGTAGTTGGCTCCTTGCTTCCGGCTCGTCCCCCTTTATAAAGGCGAAATTAAAGGGGGTGGTGGTATCATTTCGTCCGAAACCGCTTTTGCTTTTCAGACCAGGCCGTTTCGCGGACGAGGTTTATGGTGTGCACTTAACCCCGGGTTATGTCGTACCACCTCACACGGAGCTACTAAAATCTGACCCGTACTGGGTAGGGTTGGCAACAGAAAATATACTTTTTAGTTCCTTACTCATTTTTTCTGCTAATGGATTAATGGTAATTATTGTCATCCGGATAAAAGTTATCAAAGAAACTGAATTAATAGCAGAACCATTCGATAAGAAGAACGGTTCTGCCAAAATTGCCTTTATTCACTATCTTTCCTGATAGCAGAATCTGCTTTAATTCATTGTTTGATAAAGCTTTTGGAAATATTAATTTCAAAGTCGGGTGAATTTATTCTCATATAATACATTCCGGGAGACAGATCATTGATCGGAATGACTATTTCTGAATCATCAACGGGTAACATTTTTGATATTAACTCTCTGCCGTTAAAATCATAAATTTTAATATTTACAAAGGTTTCGATTGTTTGATTCAGTTGCAAAAACAGAAAATCATCTGCTGGATTCGGATAAAGATTTAAGTAGATTTCTTCTTTGTACCCTGATACAAAGTCATCTTTCTCCACAGAGCCAGATTTAATCATTGTATTCAGAAATTGAGATTGACACCCACTGGTACAAAGTTTGGCATCCACATTCAAACTTCCGGGGCCAGTTGCCAGAAAAATTTTCTTTTTGTATTTCAGTTTTCCAATAAATACAAATTTGCCGCCCATACCATAATCTTTGTCAAAAGCATTGGCCCCAAAACCCATTTGGAAAGCAGTTTTAAAAGGGAAATCCAGATGTTTTAATAATAGCTTGCCCTGGATTGATCCGGTACCTTCCATATAGCTTTCTTTCGAAAGAGTCCAGTATTTCCAGTTTATATGTTCTTTTTTTGCTGTAATTAATGATTCTTTGGTTTCAGCAAAATATATACCACCGTTTTTTTTCCAACTATCCCAATGGGATGGTTTTTCCAATTTTAAAAAGACTCTGAAAGTAATTTCTGGAGTGCTGTAATTAACAATTTCACCTAAAATTGTAGCGACATCTTCATCGATTATAAGTTGAGCAGGTTCTTTCCATACAAATTGCGGCTTGATTCCAAAATTTAAATAAAGCAGAAAAGACCAAGGAGAGGGACAACTAAGGCAGGGTTGATTAAAATCAGACCATTCTTTCAGCCAATATATATCCAACTCAGGTATTACGATACCGGTTCTTTCGTATGCTCCAATATCGACAGTGCCAGATGCAGTCCTGTTTTCTCCTGTGAAATCAGTTGAAATACCAGTAAGTCCGGCAGCCATATTATTACCTGCATTAATCGCGGAAGAATAAATTGTCAAATGTAATCCATCGTCGCTTGTTGCAGGTATATTATCTGCCCCAAGCGGACTGGCGCTGTTCACAAATTGCGGATCATCATCAATGTTGTTTCCTGCGTCAGCACCAAGACTAACATTCCAACTTAATCCACTTCCTCCTGAATTCTGAATCAAAGAATAACTTATTGAATTTATTCCTGAGTTGAAAATCTGGTTACCGGAAGACTCGGCCACATTATTCCATAAAACAGTATTTTCAATTTCTGCGTTTAAAAGCTGTGTCCCGTTAAAAGTGAAACCCTGAAAATAGATTCCTCCACCTGATTGAGCGGCTTCATTTCCCCAAAAAGTGCAATTCGTGAAAAGAGGATTGAGAACTACATCATAATCATCAGGCTGAATAAACGATCTAACAAAATTTGCTACTGCTCCGCCATGATTCTGGGCAAAATTTTCACTAAAAACACAATTAATATATTTCGGCCTTATTATACCTCCATCGCATAAATGAGTAATTGCACCTCCCCATGCTGCTGTATTTCCTGATGTAGAATTCTGATAAAATCCACAACTACGAAATATGGGTTCTGATGGTCCTAAAGAGTTGGTTTGTGGTTCATTGCTTGAGATATGAATTGCACCACCGCCACCACCTTCAAAAGCACCAGTCGGATTCCCGGTTGATGAATTGCCGATAAACTGGCTTGTAGTTATGGATGCATTTGATGAAACAAGATTAATTGCACCTCCTGATCCGGGTAATGTTGAAGCATCAGCAGAAATTGCTGTAACTTTATTATTCAGAAAATCAGAAGATGTAATTTGTGTATGGTCACCTACCAAATAAATTGCACCACCTCTTCTATGTGCTTCGTTTTCAATGAATTGACAATTAAGTATTTCGGCGGCATAATTGCCGGGAGTAAAAGATCCAAAGAAAATTGCTCCTGCTGTATTGTTTGATTTATTTTTCGTGAAAATGCAATTTTCTATATGCAGAAGATTCTCAGCACTTATATTACCTCCCTTATTGAACAAAGCTCCTCCTTCTGAAACAGCATAGTTTCCATAGAAGGAAGTATTAAAAATTGCAGGACTGCTTGAATTTTCGGGTGCGCTTATCTTGTTGTACCATCCGCCACCATCAAGATTTGGATCAAATGCATCGACAGGCGATGAAATATTTGCATTTCCTGCAGTTACAATAAATCCGTCGAACCGGGTTGATGAGGTAACATTGCCTGTGTAAATTACATGGTAAGCATTATTCCCAATCAGGTCGTCAGTGGTTTCAGTAATATAATTACCATCTCCATTCAGGTCATTATTGTCAATATCACCGCTAAGTATTGTGATATTCGTTAACCAGTTTCTTTCCTCACGATTCATCTCATTTCCTGTAAATCCGCCATAGAGAGCAACTCCGTTAGGAATATTGAAAACGGCTTCACGCAGATCTGAACCACCATCTGAATTCAAATCCAAAATCAATTCCGGTTTATATACTCCCTCAGCAACCCATATTTCATCCCCATTAGATGCTGACAATAGAGCATCAGATAGTTTATTAAATGCATTTGTCCAACTCGTTCCATCATTTGTTCCTGTTGCATTAATGTTGACATACAAAATACCGGAAAACCCCATATTGGAAAGTAGTGAGAAACATATCAAAAGTAAAATTCTGTATGTAAAATTGCTTTTCATATTTTTTTTATTAGAAGTTAATAATACTTGATAAAGTCTGATTTATAATCAGGAATAAAAGATATAAAAATATTTAATGTAAATCAAATATTTATTAATCAATCAAGTTCAGAAAATAGATCAGGTTGAACAAAGTAATTAGTAGAGAAATATTTATAGGATATGAAT
>CAZXVT010000209.1:0-7637 GCA_964644015.1 uncultured Maribellus sp. | reverse complement strand
GTTGAACTGAGAGGTTCCGGGGGTTCGAATCCCTCTCTCTCCGCAAAAAATCCACAAGTTTCTGCTTGTGGATTTTTTAATAAAAAGTGTTGGCAAACATAAAATGCCAATTGACAATTTGAAAGAAAATTGAGTGTTGCAAAAAGGAAATTCATAGGTATTCAGGAATGAATTGCTATATTTGCAACCGCAAAAATAAACACGGGCGTAGTTCAAGGGTAGAATAGCGGTCTCCAAAACCGTTGATGGGAGTTCGAATCTCTCCGCCCGTGCAAGTAAAAAGCTGCAGAAATGCAGCTTTTTCTTTTTTATTCAGTTTTGAAACTCTATTTTCGGTTTAAAATTCCATGTCATGGAGGTTGATGTTTTTATACCGTGTTTTATCGATCAGTTATATCCTGAAACTGCCAGTAATTTTATAAAAGTGCTTGAAAAGGCTGGTTGTAAAGTGTTTTATAACCCTGCACAAACCTGTTGCGGACAGCCATCGTTTAATAGTGGATATTGGAAAGAAACGCGTGATCTTGCCAAAAAATTCCTAAGTGATTTTAATTCCGGACGGGTTATTGTCGCTCCATCCGCATCCTGTACCGGGTTTATCAGAAATTATTATGAAAAGCTGTTTACTGATGATGTGGTTTTGCTTGCTGAAGTAAAAAAGCTTACACCCAAAGTTTTTGAATTTACTGACTTTCTTGTCAACCATTTAAAACAAACTGAGTTTGGTGCTGAATTTCATCACAAAGTTACTTTTCATGACGCCTGCAGCGGATTGCGCGAATATGGAATTAAAGATGAGCCGCGGATTTTGCTCCAAAATGTGAAAGGCCTCGAATTGATGGAAATGGAAAATACAAATGTTTGTTGTGGTTTTGGCGGTACTTTTTCAGCTAAGTTTCATCACATTTCAACAGCAATGACCGAACAGAAAGTGGAAAATGCGCTCAAAACAGGGGCTGAATATATTGTTTCCACCGAGGCTTCGTGTTTAATGAACATTGAAGCTTACATCAGAAAACAAAAACTGTCGATAAAAGCAATTCACCTTGCAGATATTCTGGCAACAAAAATCTCTTGATTATACGGTTAAATTTTTCTTCAGACTTCAAATTTGCGTCTTTCTTAAAACACCTGCATTTTGTGCAGATGAGTATATCTGCCTTTTAATGCAATCAGTTCGTCGTGAGTTCCCCGCTCGACAATTTTTCCATCGTGGAAAACGCAGATCAGATCAGCGTTGCGAACGGTTGAAAGCCGGTGTGCAATCACAAGCGAGGTCCGGTTTTTCATCAGGTTTTCCAGGGCATCCTGCACCAGTCGTTCCGATTCGGTATCCAAAGCCGAAGTGGCTTCATCCAAAATCAGAATAGGCGGATTTTTCAGTATGGCACGCGCAATACTGAGTCGCTGTCGCTGTCCGCCTGAAAGTTTGCTTCCGCGGTCGCCAATGATAGAATCGTACCCGTTTTCGGTTTCAATGATAAAATTATGGGCATTGGCAACTTTTGCAGCGGCCATCACTTCTTCCATCGTTGTGTTTTCAACCCCAAATGCGATGTTGTTATATATTGTGTCATTAAAAAGAATGGCTTCCTGATTTACATTTCCCATCAGATCACGCAGGTCATGCAGTTTTATATCCCTGATATCAGTTCCGTCAATCAGAATTTGTCCTTCTTTTACATCATAAAAACGGGGGAGGAGGTCCACAAAAGTGGTTTTTCCGCTCCCTGATTGGCCAACCAGCGCAATGGTCTTGCCTTTTTCAATTTTTAAAGAAACGTTTTTCAGTACTGTTTTTTCCTCGTATGCAAAAGTGATATTTTTGTATTCAATCGAATCTTTCAGTGTCTTTACGGTTTTAGCATCTTTTGCTTCAGGAATAGTTACTTCGGCCAACAGAATTTTATCAATCCGGTCCATTGAAGCCAGTCCTTTCTGGATGCTGTACACCGCCTGTGTAAAGGCTTTTGCCGGGTTGATGATCTGGTAGAAAATTCCGAGATAGATAATAAATGAGGCGCCATTGAGTTCGCTGTTTTTACCAATAATCAACGAACCGCCGTACCAAACAACAACAATGATGACGACTGTGCCAATCAGTTCGCTCAACGGGTGTGCAAGTTCCCGACGCCACATCAGCCGGTTCATAATACTTCGGTAATCACTTAGCTCCTGCCCGAACCGGTTGTTCATTTTCTTTTCGGCGTTGAAAGCTTTTATAATCCTTAATCCACCTAAAGTTTCTTCAACCGTGGTAAGAATCATTCCCATTTTGTTTTGACCTTCCATCGACACTTTTTTCAGTGATTTGCCAATGCGGCCGATTAAAAAGCCAGCCACGGGCAAAACAAGAAAAATAAAAAGCGTGAGACTCGGACTCATGATTAGCATCGAAATAAGCAAAACAGTTATGATAATCGGGTTTTTCAGAAACATGTCTAGCGACGACATGATCGAATTTTCAACTTCTGAAACATCACCGGTGATTCTGGCAATAATATCGCCTTTTCGTTCTTCTGAAAAGAAAGGAAGCGCCAGTCGCAGGATTTTGGCATAAATCTGTTCACGCATATCTTTTACCACCCCGTTGCGGATGAAAACAGCTTCATAGGCACCCAGGTATGCGAATCCAACTTTCAGAAATGTGGCAATTACAACAAAAAGTCCAACCAGCAGGAGTGTCATTCCCGTTCCATAATCGTTTTTGATGAGTGTTACATAATAATAAAGATTGTTTTTAATCACATCGAAATTAGCCGCCCAGGGTAAAAGTTGGTTTACGTCTTCCGATAACTCAAAAAGAATTTCGAGAATCGGGCTCATCAAAGCCATCGAGAAAACAGTAAAAAGTGCAGACAGCAGGTTGAAAAGAAAATTCAGAGCCAACTGCTTTTTATAAGGTGGAATGTATCTTTTTAAAACTCCAAAAAACTCCTTCATGAAATCGTAATGTTGTTTATTGGCAACCTTTTCAGGTGCTAAAAGATGCCGGTATAATTTTGTGGTGTAATCTTTTTCAGTTCTTCTTTTACCTGTTCTGAAATGCTAAGTGTATCGATAAAATTGTGAATCGATTGCTGCGTGATTGCTTCATTCTTCCGTGTCAGGTCTTTTAATGCTTCATAGGGATTAGGAAAAAACTCACGGCGCAAAATGGTTTGAATGGCTTCTGCCACCACTGCCCAGTTTTCTTCCAGGTCTTTTTCAATGGCTGCTTCATTCAGTAAAAGTTTGTTGAGTCCTTTTAATGTCGATTTCAGCGCAATAAGCGTGTGACCAAAAGGAACACCCACAAAACGGGTAACAGTTGAATCGGTGAGGTCACGCTGCAGGCGCGAAACCGGCAGTTTATCCGATAACTGTGTGAAACCGGCATTGGCAATCCCGATATTTCCTTCCGAGTTTTCAAAATCAATGGGGTTTACTTTGTGGGGCATGGTGGATGAACCCACTTCGCCTTTTTTGATTTTCTGTTTAAAATAGCCCATTGAAATGTACATCCAGATATCTCGATCAAGATCGAGAACGATGTTGTTGATGCGCCGCAAGGCATCGAAAATGGCGCTGTGATCGTCGTAATGTGCGATCTGCGTGGTGTATTTTGAACGTTCGATTCCCAGTGAGTTTTTGCAGAAATTGTTAGCGAAACTTTCCCAGTTGATATTCGGATAAGCTACAAAATGGGCATTGAAATTACCCGTCGCCCCGCCAAATTTTGCGTAACACGGCAGTGCTTTCAATTGCTCAAATTGAACATTCAGTCTTTCAACAAAAACCATAATTTCTTTGCCGAGTTTTGTAGGCGAAGCGGGTTGACCGTGTGTTTTGGCCAGCATCGGAATATTTTTCCATTGTTCCGCCAATTCCGACAGTTTGGCAATCAGTTCTTCAATTACAGGATAATATTCAAATTTTAAGGCATCCAGTATCGAAAGCGGGAGCGAAGTGTTGTTGGCATCCTGCGAAGTCAACGCAAAATGGATAAACTCTTTATACTCCGAAAGCCCGAGTTTGTCAAATTCTTCCTTCAGAAAATATTCAACTGCTTTCACATCGTGATTGGTAATGCTTTCGATATCTTTTATCCGCGAAGCGTTTTCAACCGAAAATTCGCGGTGTATTTTACACAATGCTTCTTTTTTGTCTTTTTCAACATTTGAAAGCTGTGGCAGCGGAATTTCACAAAGCGCAATAAAATACTCAATTTCCACAAAAACACGGTATTTGATGAGTGCATATTCACTGAAATATTTCCAAAGATTTTCAACTTTACTGCTGTACCTGCCATCAACCGGCGAAACTGCCAATAGTGCATTCATTCCCATTCTGCTGATTTTATTTGATTTACAACGAAATTAACTGATTTTGTTTTTTCTCAAAACTGTCTTTTCACAATTCAACTCTTAAATAGAGAAGCGCAAAGTTAATAATAAACAGAAACCCGGGTTTTTCAGAAAGAATGATAATGTTCAAAAAAAATCATTATTAATGTTTCTATCTTCGCTGCTGAACCTTCGCTTTTTGCCGGTGTTTAATGTGAGTTGAAAGGATTTTTGTGATGGATAAAACACGCGTTTCAGTCGTTTCGTATTTAAACAGCAAACCATTTTTGTATGGGTTACAACACGCTGAAGTATTAAAAAAATTGGATGTTACTTCTGATATTCCTTCGAAAGTTGCAGCTAAACTGGCTTTTAACCAGACTGATATCGGGCTGATTCCGGTTGCCGGACTTGAGGACCTCGCCGAGTATTATATTATTGGTGATTATTGCATTGGGGCAGTGGGAAAAGTGAAAACAGTTGTCATTGTTTCCGATGTTCCGATTGAGGAAGTGGATACCCTATTAATGGATTACCAGTCACGCAGTTCGGTTTTGTTAGCCAAAGTTTTGGCAAAATTCTGGTGGAAAAAGGAATTTAACTGGGAAAATACCTGTAACGATTTTCATAAAGTTTCGATTCAGGGAAAAACCGCCGGTGTGGTAATTGGCGACAGGGTTTTCGAAATTGAAAACAAATACAAATATCTCTACGATTTGAGTGAGGAATGGCTGCGGTTTACCGGGCTGCCCTTTGTTTTTGCAGTTTGGGCTGCCAATAAAAAAATAGAAAGTTCGCTGGTAACTGAATTTAATGAGGCGTTGAAACTGGGAATCACTGAAATCAGTAAAACAAT
This sequence comes from uncultured Maribellus sp., assembly GCA_964644015.1. Classification (GTDB taxonomy): domain Bacteria; phylum Bacteroidota; class Bacteroidia; order Bacteroidales; family Prolixibacteraceae; genus Draconibacterium. The sequence goes on along the minus strand of CAZXVT010000209.1, from coordinate 2,456 downwards.
CGAAAACTTGCAGGATGAATATCCGGGCGTGGATATTGCCGATTATTTCGCACAAAATATTAGTTTTGAACTGGATGAGCAAAAAAAGGCCGGAATGAAAAGATTTCTTGAACTGGCACGGAAACTCGAACCCGTTGAAACTGGAAAATGAAAACACTGAATTTTTGGGGATTATTTGTTCTGTTGCTGATAATGGCAACCGGAACAGGAGCAAAGGAAACCGGTGAAAAACTGGTTTATAAACTCAATATTAAACAGGATATCAGCAAAGCCACCTGGCGGCAAACCCAGCAGGCTTTTGATGCTGCCGATTCGCTCGGGGCGGATATTTTCCTGATTCACATGAATACTTACGGCGGAACCGTGCTGGATGCCGATTCCATCCGTACAAAAATCCTGCACAGCAAAATTCCTGTTTTTGTTTTTATCGATAACAATGCTGCGTCAGCCGGAGCGCTGATTTCTATTGCCTGCGACAGTATTTATATGCGTCCCGAAGGCAGTATCGGGGCGGCAACGGTGGTGAATCCCACTGGTGAGGCGATGCCCGACAAGTACCAGAGTTACATGCGATCAACCATGCGTGCCACCGCCGAAGCACAAGGAAAGGACACGATTATCACAGCTTCCGACACAATTATTAAATGGCGTCGCGACCCGAAAATTGCCGAAGCAATGGTCGATCCGTCGGTGTTTATTCCTGGTTTGATTGACACGGGGAAAGTGCTGACTTTTACGCCCACCGAAGCAATCGAAAACGGTTTTTGTGAAGGAACCGCCGAAAATATTGAAGAGGTAATGAAAAATGCCGGCATTGAAAAATATACCATAGTTGAATATGAACCCACAATAATTGAGAGAATAATCGGATTTCTTGTTTCACCTTTGATTTCGGGATTGCTGATAATGGCCATCATTGGCGGGATTTATTTTGAAATGCAATCGCCCGGAATCGGTTTTGCGCTCGGAGTTGCAGTGGTTGCAGCCATTCTTTATTTTGCCCCGCTTTATCTCGAAGGACTGGCTGCCAACTGGGAAATCCTTGTTTTCATCATCGGGATCATCCTCGTTATTGTCGAAATATTTGTCTTTCCCGGGTTTGGCGTTGCCGGAATCTCAGGAATTGTGCTGATTTTCGGAGGACTTGTTTTAAGTCTCATCAACAATGTGAATTTTGATTTCGAAGGGGTTGAAATGTCAGCGGTGGCGGTGGCGGTAACCACTGTTGTGTTGGGCGTTTTTGGTGGTTTTGTCGGCTCACTTTTATTGGGGAAAAGACTTTTCACAGCCAAAACAGGTCCGTTTGCCAATCTTTCATTGCAATCCATTCAGGATGTGAAAGAGGGTTTTGTTTGTATCGAAAATGGTATATTGGAATTGAGAGGGAAAACCGGCGTGGCCCAAACCGTGCTTCGTCCGTCGGGGAAAGTGTTGATTGATCACGAAATTTATGATGCTGTTGCCCTGACCGGGTACATTGAGAAAGGCGACAAAGTGCTGGTTACAAAAGTGGAAGCTACCCAGCTCTATGTCGAAAAAGTCTGAATCAATTCAAGGATTCTGAATCGTGCAGATTAATTTTAAAGGTAAATACTGAATCAGTTACAATGACAGGATTTTATCACACAAAAGAAGTATTTCTACTGATCTTTTTGGGTATTTTGCTGTTAGCAGGGTGTAAACAGCAAAGGAAACCGGCAGAAATAAAAACAGAATCTATCGAATCTGATTCAGTTCCGATCAATTTAAACTCGCTTTTTGATGGTAAAACTCTGAACGGCTGGGCTGTTACTGAATACGGAACACAGGGAATTATTTCGGTCTCGGATGGGAAAATTGTTCTGAATTACGGCGACGGTTGTACTGGAATAAACTGGTGGGGTGATTTCCCGAAATCGGATTACGAAGTTACACTCGAAGCCCGCAGAACCGTTGGCAACGACTTTTTCTGCGGAATTACCTTTCCGGTAAACGACCAGTTTTGCAGCCTGATTGTGGGAGGCTGGGGCGGCCCGGTGGTGGGATTGAGTTGTATCGACGGAGAAGATGCTGCCCACAACATCACCAAAACACTGAAAAAATTTGAAAAGAACACGTGGTACAAAATCAGGCTCAGAGTGGATGATAAAAATATTTCAGCCTGGATAGATGAGGAAAAGCTGGTGGATTTTACTTACAACGGCCACAAACTTTCGCTCCGTGCCGAAGTGGGGCTTTCAAAACCTTTTGGATTGTTTACCTGGGAAACAACAGGCGAAATCAGAAACCTGGAGTTGATAGATCTTGCGATTAACGAATGATGATTAACGAACGTCGATTTTACGATTTTCAAAATCATAATTCATCAACAATCTTCTATTTTTTCTTCTTTTTCTTCAGATAATCCGCCTGATCTTTTTCGTGGTCTTTCATCAGTTTTTTCCTGTTCTTGAGTAACTAATATTCTGCTTTTTTCG
>CAZXVT010000208.1:0-7690 GCA_964644015.1 uncultured Maribellus sp. | reverse complement strand
GGCGATGCGCATTTTGTGGTTTATAAATACGAGGAAAACAGCAAAACCCTGACTTCGGTAAAATTGCTGAATGCTGAAGAAAGAATTGAGGAACTGGCAAAAATGGTGGGCGGGAATGATTATTCGGAAGCTTCGGTGAAGATAGCGCGGGAAATGGTTCAGAATTGAAGGTTTAACAATATTTTATGGCATAAAAAAAGGTCTCTGCAAAGAGACCTTTTTTTATATTTCTTAGAATTTTCTTTCCTTGATTCGTGCTGCTTTACCGGTGAGGTCGCGGAGATAGAATAATTTAGCCCTGCGCACTTTACCTTTCTTGTTTACTTCAATCGAATCGATAAACGGAGAATTCAGCGGAAAAATCCTCTCAACGCCAATGTTACCTGACATTTTCCTAACGGTAAATGTTTTGGTGGCACCACTGCCGTTAATCTGGATTACAACGCCCCTGTAATTCTGGATACGTTCTTTGTTTCCTTCAACGATTTTGTAACTTACTGTTACTGTGTCGCCAGCGATAAACTCCGGGTGTTGTTTGCCAGCGGCGAATTCCTGTTCTACTAATTTTACTAAGTCCATTTTGTATAAATGTTATTAATGTTGGCAATGTAATCTGTCTGCTTCCGACAGAAAAGAGATTGCTTAAAAAGTGGCGCAAAAGTAACAAAAATTATTATTAATCAAAATCAGGCTGCTTCAATTTTAATTTGTTAGCAGCAAAAAATGATTAATGACCACCGCCTCCGATCATTTTTTTATCATCACCGGTAGCTTTGGCAATGGCTTTTAACCACCATTCAGGATATCCGGCAAAAATCGGGCTTGGTGCCAGACCTGTTTCTGTGCGTTCAAACTGTCCGTCCTTTTCGCGTTTAATATTTCCATCGATGTATTTAACCAACAGGTACTGACCCAATTGTTTCCAGCGGGCAGTCATGTTATTGGATTCGTTTACCGAGTATTCTGTAATAAACCTGATTCCCTGTTCTTTGTTTGCCGAATAAAGTGCTTCTGCTGCTTTATCGATCACCGGTAATTGCGCAACAAATTTATTTTCGAGTTCACTCTGTACTTTTTTTATATCTTTAATCATATCGCTGTAACGCAAATAAGCAAAGTTGGTCACAAAATTGAACGTCCAGAAAGCCGAAGTTTCGCTGTAAGTAAGCATGTCACCGTTTCCAACCCTGAAGCATTCAGGGATTTCATTAATACCGCAATAAACAGGCACATAGCAGGTACTGTAAGTATCGTCAACACCAAACCAGATTACACCACCGATCGGGTTTGGGAGCCAGCCACGACTTTGTGTTACAAATGAAAAACCGGTTTGCTGGGTCGAAATTGCCCTTTCGTGACAATAATCAACCGAGTCTGCTTTCCATGTCATCGGTCTCCAGCGATAAGGCAACGAATACGGACCTGCACCAATATCATTGGTCATATCCAATTCTGTTCCTTCGTAATGGTCACGCATCATATCCATCACATCCTGAACCGAAAGCTTTTTGTCGGGTTTAATCCACAATGGCATTCTATTGGTTGCGAAATTATTTGCACCGCCATGTGAAACTAATCCTTTTGCATAATCAGCATATTTGTCCATGCCTTTTGCCACTTTGTTAAAACCTGCCCAAACACGTGCATCGCAAAAACGGGCACCACTAAAATCAACCGGCGCGTAAACATCCGAGAAACTGAAATCTTTGTCCTGACCTCTAAACCAGCCTTTTGCTTTTGCAAAAGTGATGACATCGGGAGCATACATACAATTGGCCGGGTCGTTTAACGGGAATGTAGTAATTCTGGCCTGGTTGGCATGGCCGCTGATGTATCCGTCAGGAATTTTTATAGCTACCCAAACTGCACCTTTTTCTCCTTCACCTTTGCCAATCATCTCCAGAATCCAGACTTCATTCGGATCGGCAATCGAAAATGATTCACCTGAGCTGGCATATCCAAAATCACGAACCAGTGAAGTCATTACTTCAATTGCCTCGCGTGCGGTTTTTGCCCGTTGCAGCGCCACATAAATCAGGCTGCCGTAATCCATTATGGCTCCGGTTTGTTTGCCTAATTCTTCACGCCCGCCAAAAGTGGTTTCACCAATTGCAAGCTGAAATTCGTTGATATTCCCGACAACACTGTAGGTGCGTGATGGCTGCGGAATTTTACCCAGAAATTTACCGGTATCCCATTCATAAATATCGCGCATGGCACCCGCCGGATAGTCTTTTGCAGGCTGAAAATATAATTCGCCATAAAGTGTGTGCGAATCAGCTGCATAAGTAATCAGGGTCGAGCCATCGGTTGAAGCTCCCTTTGTAATAAGAAAATTGGTGCAGCCATTTGAAAACTGCAGGCCGCTGAAAATAAAAATTACTGTAAGTAAAGATGTTAAGATTAATTTTCTATTCATTTTTTTCGTTTTTAGAATACAGAATTTCACAAATATAATTTTTATGTGGTTTGAGATTCGCTGATAAGCCTGATTCAGGTCAAATTATAAGCATTTTTTGATGGTTGCCAACGTTTCTTCAATGTCGTTATCCAGACCAACTGAAAACCTGACCAAACCTTCAGAAAGTCCCATTTCTTTCTGAACTTCAGGTGGAATCTCGGAAGAAGTACTGTGGCCGGAGCAACTGAACAATGTACGGAAATACCCGAGACTCACTGCAAGATAACCCACCCCGGCTTCCTGCATCCGTTGCATCACAGCGTAAGCATTTCCCATTGTGCCAAAATCAATGGACATCATTCCTCCGAAACCATATTCTTCATTCATCATGTTTTTATGGAGTTCGTGCTGCGGATGAGTTTTCAGTCCGGGATATGTCAGTTTCAATTCCGTTTTTGCAAGATTTTCAGCCAGAAACTGTGCATTTTTACTGTGTTGTTTCATTCTGATGTGCAACGTATTCAGATTTTTCAGAATAGAGGAGGAGCGGAGTGGATCGAGCACCGGCCCCAGTAACATGGCAGTCCCGTCATTTACATTCGAAAGTTTGTTGATAAAATCTGCACTTCCACAAATGGCGCCGGCTACGCAGTCGTTTTTTCCGTTGATAAATTTGGTCATGCTGTAAACGACCAGGTCGGCACCCAGCATTGCTGGTGTAAAAATCATAGGAGTGAATGTGTTGTCAACCATTAAAAGAGCTCCGGATTCATGCGCTATTTTTGCCAGTTCAGGAATGTTGGAAACCTGGAGTAGTGGATTGGTTACGGTTTCGGTGTAAATTACCCTTGTGTTAGATCGAACTGAATTTTTAACTTCTTCAAGATTGGTAATATCAACAAATGAAACTTCGATTTTAAATTTTGGCAGCCAGTTTTTCAGAAAGGCATAAGTTCCACCGTAAGTTGTAACGCTGGTAATGATGTGGTCGCCGGCACTGCACAACTGCAAAAGCGAACAGGTAATGGCCGCCATTCCCGATGCTGTGATCCAGGCTGATTCTGTATTCTCCATGGCTGCCAGTGCTTCTGCCAGGTATTTATTGCTTGGATTCCAGTGACGCGAATATAAAAAACAACCTTCCATGTGCCCCAGAAAGGTTTCCTCCATGGTTTGGCCTTTTAAAAATGTATAGGTTGAAGAATCAGTAATTGAGGGATTTACGTCACCAAATTCACCGAATTGTTTTAAATCGTGAATTGCTTTTGCCGGATTAAATTTCATGTTCTGAATTGTTTTAGTTCTTCCTAAATAACAGCAATTCCGGTAGTTTGAAGAATGATTAAAATCCTGTTTTAAGGTGTGTTTCAGGGAAGAAAAATGACTCCGCTGGAATGGTCTTTTCTGGCACCGGTTACTGAAGCAAGACAATTGATTTCATTTCTTATTCTGAGAACTCCCAAAAAAGCAAAAATCAACGCTTCTTTAAAATTGACAGTTTCTGAATCGGGAATTACAATGTTTGCAACCGACAATTCCTTTAACCTTTCAATCATAAATTTATTGAATGCACCACCTCCAGTAACCAACATTTTCCCGGGCTTGTTAGTCGCTTTTGCCATCTGAATTGCAAAATGTTCATATATCGTTCTGAGTTTATCAGAATCTGAGCCGGGAAAACCATCAATTATGGGAAGAAACTCACTTTCAATCCATTCTCTTCCGAGCGATTTTGGTGGCTCTTTTTTATAAAAATCCAGCGAATTCAGTTTTACAAGTAAATCAGGATTAATGTTACCGTTTCTGCCCAGTAGCCCGTCTTTGTCGAACGGAAGTCCTTGTTTTGCAGCAAAATGGTTCAGAATTATGTTGGCAGGGCAAATATCAAATGCAATTCTTTGACTGTTTTTTTCATAAGAAATATTGGCAAAACCACCAATATTCAAACAATAGTCAAATTGGCCAAAAAGCAGCCTGTCGCCGGCAGGAACCAACGGCGCACCCTGACCTCCGAGAGCAACATCGGGCTGGCGAAAATCGGCCACGGTTGTGATGAACGTTTCAGCGGAAATTACAGAACCATTGCCCAACTGAAAAGTAAAGCCCTTTTCAGGCTGATGAAAAATGGTGTGTCCGTGTGAGGCAATCAATTCAGCATTAAAATTTTTTGAGAATCGGGTAATTTGTCCGGCCAGAAATTTTCCATATTCATTATGAACCCGGAGCAATTCTGAACCTGACAAAAGGTGGGCTGATCTGAGTTTTTCCGCCCAGGTTTCGGAATAAGAAATGGTTTTTGCATCAATAATTTTATGTTTCCATTTTTCGCCCGAAAACTCAAATTCAACCGCCACCAGATCAAGCCCGTCCAGCGAGGTTCCTGACATTTGCCCGATAACCCGGTAACTATTTTTCAAAATTTGTTTCATCATTTAAAAATAGCTTTTCTGCTACTTAACAAAGGAGTGTTGGTAATTTTTATATCAATATTTTTGCGACGCTTTCGTAAAAGGTTAAAAATATTACTTTTGTTTTCGAAATGCAGCTACAATGACTGAGGAAGAAAGTTTGCTTCTTGGTAATTTAACAAAAAATGTCCGGCTGTTGTTTGATGAATTCGCACAGAATGAGAATTATACAAAAAAGCTGGAAGAGGAAATTACCCATCTTAAAAATGAGATTGAATTATTAAAGAATGAAAAAGACGAACTCAGTCGGAAGAATGAACAAATGAGATTGGCCAACCAGTTATTATCTGGTGCAGATGATAGCAAAGAAGCCAAACAAAAGATAAACAAATTAATACGGGAAATTGACAAGTGTATTGCCTTACTCAATCAGTAGGATGGACACTCGAAAGTTAAAAATAAATATCAGGCTTGATGGAAGGACTTATCCTCTGACCATCAATGCAAAAGATGAAGAGAAATACAGACAGGCTGCAAAAAAAGTGAACGAACTGGTTCGTAAATTTCGCGGACAGTTTGCTGAACAAGATACAAAAGATATTCTCGCGATGACCGCTTTCCAGATCGCATTTGAAAGTCTGGCTTTGCAGGAACGAGAAGACAAAACGCTCTTCATCAGTGGTTTGAAAAATTTAAATGACGATATAGCTGATTTCTTAATTGAAAAGAAACAGAAATAAGCGTCTGTTTACAGTGATAGATTTAACAAAGCCCGTATAAAGTTGTTGTTTCCTGATAAGGAACAAACTTTACACGGGTTTTTTAGTAATTGAATAAAAATTTAAAAATGAGTATTATAGAGTTAATAATAGGATTGACCGCCGGTTTTTTAGGAGGTGGTGCTTTGTCCTATTTTTTATGGAACAAAGCGCTGAATTCAAAAAAAACGAGAATTATTGCCGAAGCACAGGCTGAAGGCGAAGTGATTAAAAAGGATAAAATTCTTCAGGCCAAAGAGAAGTTTCTCCAGATGAAGTCCGATCATGAAAAATTCATCCAGGAAAAAAGCGCTGATGTAAACGAAAAGGAAAGTCAGCTGAAACAAAAGGACAATCAGTTGAACCAGCGCCGCGAGGAGTTGAATAAAAAACAGAAAGAGTTTGAAACCCAGAAACGTGAGGTTGAAATCATCAAAGAAAATCTGAACGTGCAACTTCAGCGTGTGGAACATAAGTCGGAAGAAGTGGAGAAAATGTATCGCCAGCAGCTTGAAAAACTTGAACAGCTTTCGGGTCTTTCGGCTGAAGAAGCCAAAGCTCAGTTGGTGGAATCGTTGCAGGAAGAAGCGAAATCGCAGGCAGTTTCTTACATCAACGAAATTATGGAGGAAGCCAAACTTACTGCTAATAAAGAGGCTAAAAAGATTGTGGTGAAATCTATTCAACGTCTGGCTACCGAAACTGCCATTGAAAATGCGGTTACTGTTTTCCATATCGAAAGTGACGAAATCAAAGGCCGGATCATCGGTCGCGAAGGAAGAAATATACGCGCACTTGAAGCAGCAACCGGTGTTGAAATTGTTGTTGACGACACTCCTGAAGCAATCGTTCTTTCTGCATTCGATCCGGTTCGCCGCGAAATTGCACGTCTTGCGCTTCACCAGCTTGTAACCGATGGTCGTATTCACCCGGCACGAATCGAAGAAGTGGTGGCCAAAGTAAAAAAACAAATCGAAGAAGAAATAATTGAAACCGGAAAACGCACCACGATCGATTTGGGTGTTCATGGTTTACATCCTGAACTGATCAGGTTGATCGGTAAAATGAAATACCGTTCTTCATACGGTCAAAACCTGTTACAGCATTCACGCGAGGTGGCTAATCTTTCGGCAATTATGGCTGCTGAACTGGGTTTGAACCCGAAAAAGGCAAAACGTGCCGGATTGCTGCACGATATTGGAAAAGTGCCGGACGATGAACCGGAATTGCCGCATGCTGTCCTGGGTATGAAGCTGGCCGAGAAATACAAAGAAAAACCTGATATCTGCAATGCCATTGGTGCACACCACGACGAAGTGGAAATGCAGTCGTTACTGGCTCCGATTGTTCAGGTTTGTGATGCTATTTCAGGCGCCAGACCAGGTGCCCGCCGCGAAATTGTGGAATCATACATCAAACGTCTGAAAGATCTGGAAGACCTGGCACTTTCTTATCCAGGAGTAATGAAAACCTATGCAATTCAGGCAGGGCGAGAACTGCGTGTAATTGTGGGTGCCGACAAACTTACCGACCAGGAAACGGAACAACTTTCGTATGACATTTCAAAACGGATTCAGGACGAAATGACCTATCCGGGACAGATAAAAATTACGGTTATCCGCGAAACAAGGGCTGTGAGCTACGCAAAATAGCTCTTCGAAGTTCGATAAAAGAAACGGGCCATCTGAATTTCAGGTGGCCCGTTTCTTTTATTCTTCGTTAGGCTGTTAAAACAATTCAAGAAGTTGGTGAACTCTTTCTCGTTTATCCATAAAATTCACCGACTGGTATGATAACTCAAGCGATTCAACCAATCTGCGGATAAACTGCACATCTGATTTTGGCTCCGTATAATTTTTGATTGGCTGAAAATTGTTGGTTCGCAAATGATATTCAATTTCCTTGATGCTTGTAATTGCGCCTCGATTGGAAGGATTAATGTAGAATAGAACATCAGAATCGGAATTACTTCCATGTACTTTTCGTGCCAGTTTGGCGTCAACAATTGCCACCAGCGGATTCTTCGGAAAATCGATAAAATAAGCCGGCATTTCCAGTTGGCGGGCAATGATCGTATAAAATACCGCAATGGAAACCGGGTTGCCTTTTCGTGTGTCAAGTAT
>CAZXVT010000207.1:0-7775 GCA_964644015.1 uncultured Maribellus sp. | reverse complement strand
TCTTTAAAATGATTATTACCTTGCAACCGTTTCAAAAAATTGAATCTGAATAAACAAACAAAACATTAATTAACTGATTGTTATGTATTTGAATGCAGAGGAATTAGACGATAAATTCAGTATTGAAGGAGAATTGGGTTTTGATGAACGCGAAGAGGGAATGGTTTTTATCTCGGTGTCGAACAAACATGCCGAAGCGGATATTAGTTTGTATGGCGCACAGATTCTGAATTTCAAAACCCACAAAACCATGGATATTTTGTGGATGAGCACTGATTCTTATTTCAGGCCCGGGAAAGCGATCAGAGGAGGGATTCCGGTTTGTTTTCCTTGGTTTGGCCCTCATAAAACCGATTCAACGAAACCACAACACGGGTTTGCCCGACTGATGAACTGGGATGTGGTTGAAACGGCCACTTTATCGACTGGTGAAACGCTGGTAAAACTGCAACTTTGTTCTTCTGAATCGACAAGAAAATACTGGGATTTCGATTTTTGTGCCGAAATGACTTTTGTAATTGGCAAAACGCTGACAGCCACTCTAAAAGTTACCAATACTTCTGCCGCTCAATTTGAATATTCTTGTGCACTTCATTCCTATTTCACAGTTTCTTCAATCGATGAAATAAAGATTGAAGGGTTGAAAAATACAGCCTATTACAATCAGTTAGATGGTGAAAATTATACACAGGAATCTGATTTGTTGGATATTAAAGAGCCAACAACCCGACACTACCTGAACACGGAAACTGATTGTGTAATTCACGATCCTGTTTTCCGCAGAAGAATTCTTGTGTCGAAAAGCGGGAGCAAAGTAACCACGGTGTGGAATCCCGGAGAAGAATCCTGTGCCATTATCGAAGATATCCCGGATGACGGATTTCAGTCGTTTGTTTGCATCGAAGCAACCAATGCTTTTGAATATATGATAAAGCTGAATCCCGGCGAAACCTGCGAAACTTCAGCCATTATCGGACTTCAGGAATAATAGAATCAGTCTCTGAACCTCTTGGTAATATCGTTGTAGGCATCAATCCGGCGGTCACGCAGGAATGGCCAGATCCGGCGTACGTTTTCCGAGCATTTCAGATCTATTTCAACAACTACTGCCAATTCTTTATCTGCCGGAAGTTGTTGAATGATTTCGCCTTGAGGCCCCGCCACAAACGAGTTTCCCCAGAATGTAATTCCGTTGGTAACACCTGAAGGATCAGCTTCAAAACCCGTGCGGTTCACACTTACTACCGGCAATCCGTTGGCCACTGCGTGACCTCGTTGAGAAATCATCCAGGCATTTATTTGACGGTCTTTTTCGGCTTGTTCATCGGTGCTTTCCCAACCAATGGCAGTCGGGTAAATCAGCAAATCAGCCCCGGCAAGCGCCATCAGGCGGGCAGCTTCGGGGTACCACTGATCCCAGCAAACCAAAACACCCAATTTACCAACCGAAGTTTGAATTGGAATAAATCCCAGGTCGCCGGGAGTGAAATAGAATTTTTCGTAATAAGCCGGGTCGTCGGGAATGTGCATTTTCCGGTATTTTCCGGCTATTGAACCATCTTTTTCAAAAATTACGGCTGTGTTGTGATAAAGTCCGGGAGCGCGTTTTTCAAACAACGAAGTAACCAGAACAATTCCGCTTTCTTTTGCGGCTGCTGCAAATTTTTCTGTCGAAGGTCCCGGAATTGGCTCAGCCAGATCAAACATGCTGGTATCTTCAGTCTGGCAAAAATAGAGCCCTGTGTGAAGCTCCTGCAAAACAACAAGTCCGGCGCCATTTTCAGCACACTTCTTAATAGCATCAATACTTTTCTGAATATTTTCTTCCGTATTGGCAGAGCAACTTTGCTGCACGATTCCGACTTTCAGTTTATCCATTGTTTTGTAATAATTTTTTGTTTAAACCCACTGATTCAGGGTATTGCATGGTAACACAATGCAACGAACCATGTTGTTCAATTAAAACCCTGCAATTTATGCCGATTATTTCTTTTTCCGGAAAACATTGCTGCAGAATTTTGAGTGCCGCTTCATCCTGCTGAACACCATAAACCGGAATCAACACAGCGCCGTTTATAATGGTGAAATTGGCGTAGGTGGCCGGCAAACGGTTTCCTTCGTCATCAAAACAGGCATCGGGAAAAGGCAGTTCAACCAGGTGATAAGGATTTCCGGAAAAATCCATGAACTGAAGAAGCTCTTTTTTCATTTGTTGAAGTGCCTCAAAATGCTCATCATTCGGGTTGTTACACCCAACATAAGCAACTGTATTTTCATCGCAAAAACGTGCCAGTGTATCGATGTGTGAATCGGTGTCATCACCCGCCAGATATCCTGAATTCAGCCAGAGAATGCGTTTTGCCCCCAGATTTTCATTCAGATATTTTTCAATTTCCTCTTTTGAAAACTGTTCATTCCTGTTTTTCGAAAGCAGGCATTCGGCTGTTGTCAGAATCGTTCCTTTTCCATCGCTTTCCAGCGAGCCGCCTTCCAACACAAAATCAAACGATTTGAGCAAACTATTTTCAAATACTCCTTTTTCAAACAGCTTTTTGGTGATCTGGTTATCCAACCCGGCTTCAAATTTTTTGCCCCAGCCATTAAATATATAATCCTGAATTTCAGTTTTCCCGTTGTTTACGATGGTAATTCCGCCGTGGTCGCGGGCCCAGGTGTCGTTTGATTCAACCTGTACAAACCAGATGTTTTCAGAAGTTTGAAAATAGGATTTCACACGCTGAATATCGTCGCAAATCACCAGCACATCCTGAAAGCGGGATGCAGACTTTGCAATCTCCACAAAACACTGTGAAACTTCATCCAGCATATAATTCCAATCGCTGCTGGCGTGCGGAAAAGTGAGTTGCAGAAACGCTTGTTTTTCCCATTCAGCCGGGAAGCTGATATTTTGATTCATAGTTTTCAAATTACTTTCCGATACAGAATATAATTAATAGTTGTATATCAGTTACTTATGCGATATGAGCAACAAATATGCAACAAATGTTTTTTTAATAAATGCTATCAGGAAACAAAAATAAGAAAATTGGGGTAATGGGATTAAAGAAAAACCGCTCCTGAAAGGTAACGGTTTTTCTGTTAAAAGAACTTATCCCATTAATCAGGCAGTTGAGGAATTTCAATGCCTCCTACAAAAGTGCTGTTTGAAACATTCTTACCATCTTCACTGATAAAAGCAATGTAAGTAAGAACTACGTCACCACTGAAATAATTAGGGACCGTCAGAGTCTGTTCACCAGAATTTCGCAATGCTGCACCTGTCAGATAGATTGCTTCATTCTTTGCGGGGTTGTAAGCCAAAACCATCACTTTGTCAGTTGCATTTGCATTTCCGTAATCCGAGTTGTCATCCCAGGTAAATTGAACCTGGCCTGCTGCAGGTGCATTCGCATTTGCATTCAATGCCTGAGCCAAACCTCCTCGACTTAAAAGAGCCGAAGCATAATCAATCTCAAATTCCGGATAGTCACCGATAACGGCATTTTGCACGTTGTACGACATTGCACTGTTAAATGCAGTCATTTTAATAGCATAGTTTTTAAAACCAACCTTGATGAACTCTTTCATTGGCTGTAAAAACTGAAGAGCGATTGAAAATCGCGAGCGCTGGTCAACCTGACCTTTTGACTGTGGATTGGCTACAGTGGAAGGTTTAATCCTCATGTAGTCAATTCCCTTCCAGTTACCTCCGACGACATTTCCGACTTTACCAGAGAATCCGCCTAAAATACCTTTAGAAATTTTTCCCATTTTCTGTACATTTTACAATTAAACATTTTTTTGCTTGGACTTGGTACGGAGAAAAACCGGCGTTGTCCTTGCTTTCAGGATAAATGTATGGCAAATACCAGGCAGTTAGCAATTTGTAGGTTTTCTTTCGTTGGTTTGCAATCTTTTGCCATGTCAGAATTTCAGAAGATTATGAAATGGCAAAATGAACCTTAATTGAACGCTTAGGCACCAAAAAACAAAGTGAATGAAGCGGACAAAAGGAAACGGAATAAATGGATTTGCGGGAGGGTATGCGGGTTTATGCCGTAGTCTTTTGGATAGCTTCAGGCACGGAGATTACCTTTGCCTAAGCGGGCAATTAAAGTTAGGGATGGATGATATACCTGGATTGCAAATACTTTATCCACTTTTTAAATGCATCATCTGAATTAGATTTAGTTAACGCATCAAAATAAGATTCAAATGTAATACCCTGTAGTTTATGTTTTAGATTTGGTAAAAGTAAAGACTGGTATTCAGGAATAACTTCAACAAAATGGTTATTGCCTTCCGGGTATAAAATAACAGAAATGAAATGTTTAAAATTAAAAGACGGATGAATCAACATACTTTCGCCCAGAAGATGATTACGCCAAATTTGCCTTAATTTATCTGATTTTAAAAGAGGTAAGGCACTGGTAATAAATAAATTTTGATTTTTTGACAATGTATTATATATAGAGGAAGGAGAATTAATGTTTGCATCTTCAGTTGATTTAGGTTTAAGTTTGTATTCGTGTTCAGTATATTTCACTTCTATTCCGAGAAATCCTTTTTCATCAGTTGCAGTTAAAAATTCTACAAAAGCATCGAACGATGTCCTGTCATCGAGAAATTGAGAGGCTGGTTTGGGTGCATATTCAATTTCGATATTTGTGATTGTTTTGATTTCAATATTATCTAATAGCTGATTAAATGCTCTTTGAGCAAGATTTAAATCCTTTTTTAAGGGTGCAAATAAATTGAAAGGAATGTGTTCACTTCGAAGCATATCTGCGTAAAGACCTTTTGAATATTTTGGATAACGCTCTTTAAGGGTTTCAATTACGCCCAGTTCCGGATAAAAATTCAGAAAATTTGATGCATCCTTTTCCGTTAATCGATTCCCATATTCATTAAAATCAATTTGCAGAATTTCCGCTCTGAATAAAGACTGATGTTTTCTGGCTTTTGCTTTAAAATTATCATCAAAAGGATACTGGTTGCCTAATTTATATTTCATTGTGAAGTAGTTTGGAGTAAAGTTACTGAAATTCCGGGGTGGGCAATATCGCAGGAAAAAGAAAGCATTGCAATATTTGTGGGATGGGACAGGGGAAAGGCCACGACAATGCGGAACAAAACAAATTGCGAAGGATGGCATGGAGGGCTTTAAGTAATTTACCGGTTTTTTGAAAATGCAGGATTTTAATATGCTTATGATATTTGAACTTGATTACCGGATATAATTGAATTGAAGGTAAATTACCAAAGACCGGAAAGCCAAAAGGCTGGATTTGGGGAGTGGAGCAGGGGCGGGGCTTTTGCCGCGGGGTGCTGAGGCTGGTGGAATGAACGAAATGAAAAAGTGAGGAAATAGTGAAGTGTAGCCTGCGGAATGAAACGGATGACGAACGGTTGGATGAGTGAATGAACCTGCCGCAAGCACTGGATTTGACAGCACTTATCGTCTGCTTTATTTTTACTGCACCGCTGAAAGGGTGGCGGGGAAATGTGGTTTTTAATGCTGAACGGAGTTGCTGACGCTGGCATCCGGGTGCGGTGGGTTGCGCGGCTTTTAAATATAATGCCCTTATAAGGCGAAGCGAGACCCAAAGGGAAGGCGCTTAAGCCCGTAGCAGGGGTGCCTGAAGCCGAAGCTGCCCAAAGCCTGGGTTGGAGCGCAGCGCAATACCCTGGCGACGGCAAGCGCAGGCGATAAGGCTGCCCTGCGGAGGGGGAGCCGACCGCATGGGATTATAAGATGGTGTTATGTTTAAAAGCTTGGGGTTGTTTATTTTCTGGCACAAGCGGAACGGTGGAGGTGGTTGGAGTGCAGCACCTTTTTGCCTTTGAGGGTTGGCGTAGCTCTTTGCAACCGCAATGGAGACCCGATTTTTTCGGGACGGAATGAGGATTGCAATGTGCTACTGTGCGGAGGCATTGCAAAAAGTGTGACAGAAATAAACAACATGCGGGCAGGCAGAGGGGATAGATAGCAAAAAAAAGTAATGGGCAAACCAACGTTCACCCATTACAAATCTTAAGCAATGAAATATATTCAATAATATATTTCCAGAATTTTAGTGCTGATGCCCGGCGTGACTGTCCGTTTTTGCTTCAGCCCTGTCATACTTGCAACAATCCGGAAGTTTGTCGTAAGTTTCTTTGGTGGCCTTGTGGTTTGGCGTATCGTGACCAACCTTTGCTACAGCCACCTCAATTTTGTCGAGGCTGGTTTTGGAATCATCAAAAGTTACTTCCAGCTTTTTTGTTTCTTTACTCCAATCGGCTTTTGAAACACCATCAACTGCTTTCACTGCTTTTTCGATACGGCTTTCGCACATTCCGCAGTTACCTTTCACTTCAATTTTTTCGGTTTTGTTTGCTGCAAAAACCGATACTGCGCCCAATACAAAAAGGGCAATCAAACTCAAAACTTTTGTTCTCATCTTTTCAATTTTATAATGTTTATTAATCAATCTTTTAATACTCTTTCAAGAGACAATTAAATGCTATTTCCGCTTTTGGTATATTAAATGAATAACTGAATTGAATATAAGCAGAATTGAACATTTTCAGCTATATTTCTAATTATTACAATTTTACTTTTCTAATCAAATTCATTATACTGCAAGTCGTTCTACATTATAAACTTCATCTTTTGAATTTTTCAGCCTGCATTTTTTTTTAAGGAAATAATATGCATAAAAGTTATCGTTTACCAATGGCTGATATGGCTTTAAAAATATTCCACTCGGCTCAAAACCTTGATTTTTTGAGTTTTCCCAAAATTCCTCAAGCGTATAGGTTGTCATACTATATGGTTGCAGTTTGTAGCCCCACCTTTTAGGTCTTAAACCTTTCCTATTGTCGCAATAACGAATTTGAATAAAAGCAATCCCGCCATTTCTTAAAATTTTATATGCGATTTTTAAGATGTTTAATCCATAGTCGGGACTGGGAAATAACTCATAAACGTATGTACATAGAAACAAATCCACTCCCTTAATTTTCTGTTCATAAATGGCTTCAGGAAAGGTCGCATTAATCTGAACAGGATGAAAATTATTATAACCATGATTTAGTATCTGTTTTTTACATTCAGCAAGGCTATCCGGAGTTATATCTATCCCAATAAATTTCTCTGTTAGTGGCGCAAAATGAACTGCATTTGCCCCTCCACCACACCCCCATTCAACAATTTGCTTAACCGGAAATTGAATATTCAAAGGTGATGCATATTTCAGAATTAAGTCCAGATGTTCTTTACCTAAACTTTGCCACCTATAAATATCATTAAATTTCCCATTATGCTTCCAATGCGCATCCTGTGCCAAATTAGAATCAGAATAATCTTTGTTCCAATATTCATGATTATCTGTTGCCAGCTTGTTCTCATTTTCATAATACTGCATTCTGTTTCTCATGTTATTGATCACATTCATTACTTTCCTGTAAATTCTCAATAAGAAAGAATTATTCAAAAGTGATGTTTTAATTGATGTTTTCATGGGCTTAACCGCATTGTAGTTTCATTACATTCCTGTACATTTTCTATGCCGCCAGTTAATACTACTGCTTTTTCAATGCGGCTTTCGCACATTCCGCAGTTTCCCTTCACTTCTATTTTTTCGGTTTTCTTTCCCGCAAAAACCGATACGGTGCCCAAAATAAACAGGGCATCCAAACTCAAAACTTTTGTTTTCATCTTCTCATTATTAAAAAATTAAATTTATCTATGTTCATATTTTACAGGCTTTTTGGGTGCCTCAAGCTTACTC
>CAZXVT010000206.1:0-7781 GCA_964644015.1 uncultured Maribellus sp. | reverse complement strand
AATATTAAATGCAAACGAATATACAAGTATTTATCATCAGGTGATTCAAAAAAAACTGCAAACTCAATTAAAAAAACATTAAAACATTTTATTTCTTTTTAATTTATTTAAAATGATTATTGCTTGTTATTTATTTTTTATCGATCTTCGCAAGGCAGAAATGGAAAAGTTATTCAGAAATCCGGGCAATCAAAGTGTTACTGTTGAATCAAAAAAAACTTGGCACAAAAAACAAATTCTGAAAGCATTGTACTTCGGAAATGCGATGCCGAATTCAAATCTTTCCAAAATACTGGACCTCAGCACACCCAAAATCAACAGTCTTTTACAGGAGCTAATTGAAGAAGGATTGGTGGAAGATCTGGGCCGTGGCGATTCGAGCGGTGGCCGGCGCCCTAATTTATACGGTTTGGTGGCCGATGGTTTTTATGTAACCGGAATCAGTATCAGTGTAAACCAGACTGTTATTTCGATATTCAACAGTAAAAACGAAGAAGTGAGCGGGCCGCATTATTTTCCCATCAAAATTCAGCCTGATATTTCGGTATTTGGCGAGGTAAAAACAGCCCTGGCTAAAGTAATTTCCGAAAGCAAAATACCGGAAGACAAAATACTGGTGACGGGAATTGAATTACCAGGCTTAATTAATCTGAAGAAAGGGACCAACAAAACCTATTTTCCCGAAGAAGAAAACCTGTTTGAAAAACTACAGGAAATTTTTGGCACCCGTGTTTTCTTTAACCACGACGCCAAAATCCGCACATTTGCCGAACAACATTTCGGCTTGGCCCGCGGAAGAAAACATGTTTTGATGTTGCAGGCCGACTGGGGTTTGGGACTTGGCATTATTTCGAACGCAAAATTGTATTCAGGCAAATCGGGTTATTCAGGTGAATTTGGCCACCTGCCCATTGTAGATAACGGAGTTCTTTGTAACTGCGGGAAAAACGGGTGCCTCGAGACCGCTGTTTCGGCCATTGCCATTGCCCGTATGGCAAAGGACGGAATTGCAAAAGGCAGCCTTTCGCTGATTACCGAACTTGTAAATGGCGACCTCAACAAAATCGACATATCAGTAATCACAAACGCAGCCAATCTCGGCGACCAGTTCGCTATTTCGCTGTTCGCATCTGCCGGACAATGGCTGGGAAGGGGGATCGCTTACCTGGTTCAGATTTTTAATCCGGAACTGGTGATAATTGGAGGACGTGTGGCACAGGCAAAACAGTTTATTCTGAATCCTGTTCTTCAGTCGGTACACACTTTTTGCAACCCCGAAATAAGCAAAGACACCGAAATTAAATTTTCGGAATTGGGAGAAAAAGCTGCAACACTGGGTATTGCAGCCTATGCACTTGAAAAAATTTCGATGATAAAATAAAGAATTGAGCTATGAACTTGAATTTATCCAACGTTGAAAAGGCATTTTTTAAAAATTCCGCCATTCAGAATATAACTACAAAAGTACCTTTTGTTACGGTTGCCAGTTTCCCGCAACTCGGGTTGCTGTCGGCCATGAGTTTTTTAGAATGGGCCATTGAAAACCCCAAAGGTGTTGTCAGTCTTTCGGCCAGTAAAACCATGCAATATTTTATTCATTACCTGCATTTTATTCTCGACAACTGGAACAACAAACAGGGGAAGGAGCTACTCGAAAAATACAATTTGAATCACAAATCAAAACCCGACCTCAGCGAAATTCAGTTTGTACAAATGGGCGATTTTTACCCGATTGCTTCAGTTCAGCACAACAGTCTTTACAATTTCGCCAAAACAAATTATATCGAAGGATTTGGATTTAATGCTGAAAAATCATTGCTGATAAAATCGGAAGATATTCAGCTTGCCGAAGGAAAACATTTTCTTGATATTTTCCCTGATTACCAGATTGATTTGTCGCTGCGTTTTCGCGAAGCACACACTGCCCAGGAGAAACTTCAGCAGCAATCGATTTTTAAAATTGACAACTGGTGCACGCAATACGAAGAAAAAATCAGGGAAAAAGGGGGAATCGGTTTTTTTATGAGCGGAATTGGCCCGGACGGCCACATTGCCTACAACACAAAAGGTTCAGGGCATTACAATTCAACGCGTCTGACAAAAACAAATTTCGAGACGCAGGCAGTTCTTGCCACCGATTTGGGTGGTATTGAAGTTTCCAGGAAAAGACTTGTAATAACCGTTGGTCTCGGAACCATCTGTTTCAATCCCAATGCAAAAGCCATTGTGTTTGCTGCCGGAGAAGCCATTGCCGACACCATTAAATTTGCCCTCGAAAGCACACCGACAGTGGATGCACCTGCCACGGCACTGCAAAAACTGCCCAACAGCCGCTTTTATTTAACTGATGGCGCTGCTGTGAAACTAAACGACAGCATTGATAACTACTACAAAACCGGTGAGTGGACTCACCAGAAGACCGAACGGGCAGTGATTGAGCTCTGCAGAAAAATCAACAAATTCGGGCCAAAACTTGAACTGGAAGACCTGAAGGCCGATAAATACTGCCGGATGATACCCAACCTGAATGAAAATACGGTTCAGAGTGTAATTGATTCGATTCTTGGTAAAATCGGGAAAGGGATGCAGAAAGAGCTAAACCAGGTTTATTACCACACCGGCCCGCACCACGATGATATTATGCTGGGAATTATGCCCGCCACCAACCGCCAAAGCCGCGACGCCAGCAACGAATTGCATTTTTCGGTTCTTACTTCTGGTTTTACGGCCGTTACCAACACCTTTCTTTACGATTTACTGGTTGATACAAAAGATCTGATCAGCCAGGGTAAAATTGAAATGATCAATTTTCCTGATTTCTTTAAAGAAGGATATAAATACAAATGGGACAAAGATATTTACCACTACCTCGATAATATTGCCGCACAGAACAACGATGAAAAACGTCGTGGCGTTTGTCATCGTGCCGTTCGCGCTATTGTTTCAATCTGGGGAGTAAAATCAAAAGATGATCTCCGCGATGTAATTTATGAAATTCTTGCTTCACTAAAATCGAGCTACGACGGAGGTAAAAATCCACCAAAAATTCAGAAACTGAAAGGAATGATCCGGGAATTTGAGGAAGAACTGGTTTGGGCTCACTACGGAATTATGGTAAAAAACGTCCATCATCTCCGCCTGAGTTTTTACCAGGGAAGCACTTTTGGAAGCACCCCAAATTTTGAAGGCGACGTTTTGCCGATTCTCGAAGATTTCAGAAAATACAAACCAACTGTAATCAGCCTTGCCATGGACCCGCAGGGAAGCGGACCCGACACGCATTACAAGGTTTTGCAGGCCATTGCCCGTGCCGTTGAAGCCTGGAGCAAAGAAGAAGATTTGAGTAAATTACGAATAATTGGATACCGGAATGTTTGGTTCAAATACAATCCGTGGGATGTGGAAGTTATCGTTCCGGTTTCGCTGAACTCACTGGCAACTTTAGATAAGTCATTCTCCGAATGTTATGTAACCCAGGTAAATGCATCGTTTCCGAGTTACCAGCTCGACGGAAAATTCAGTGAACTGACCCAAAGAGTTTGGTTTGAGCAACACAAACAAATCCAGCTTTTATTAGGAAAAGATTTCTTTTATCAGAACGAATCTCCGCTGCTCAGGGCAACGCACGGAATGGTTTATCATCGCGACCTGAACGTGGAACAGTTCCTTGAAGAAGCATTCAAACTCGAAAAATCGGTAACCGGAAATTAAAACTTCAAACGAACAGGCAAAAAACAATGCAACATTGCCCGAATGTTTGACAACTAAAATGAAGGTTCAAACTACTTTTGACAACAAATTATATAACAATGAAACTGAAAATTCAAAAAACATACGAAGAGATAAGTAATTGGGTGGCAGAATACATTGCTACGAAAATAAACGATTTCAAACCAACACCCGCAAAACCTTTTGTGCTGGGACTTCCAACCGGTTCGTCGCCGCTGGGAACCTACAAACGATTGATTGAACTGAATCGATCAGGAATAGTATCGTTTAAAAATGTGGTCACTTTTAACATGGATGAATATGTCGGAATCGACGAAAATCATCCGGAAAGCTATCACAGTTTTATGTTTTCGAACTTTTTCAACCACATCGATATCGATAAAAACAACATCAATATTCTCAACGGAAATGCAGCCGACCTTGAAAAAGAATGCGAAGGTTATGAACAGAAAATCAAATCGCTGGGCGGAATTCACCTGTTTTTAGGCGGAATGGGTGGCGATGGCCACATTGCATTTAATGTTCCCGGCTCGTCGCTGGGTTCACGAACACGATTGGTAAACCTGAATTACGACACCATTTTAGCCAACTCACGCTTTTTTGACAACGACCTGGCCAAAGTTCCGAAACAGGCTTTGACAGTCGGAGTTCAAACTGTTCTCGATGCAAAAGAAGTGGTGATTATTGTGAACGGATACAAAAAAGCCAGGGCACTTCAAAAAGTGGTCGAAGAAGGCATCAATCACATGTGGACACTTTCGGCATTGCAAAACCACCCGAACGGAATAATTGTCTGCGACGAAGAAGCCACCATGGAGTTGAAAGTGGGCACTGTAAAATATTTCAGCGAAACAGCATAAAAGACGGAAGACCGAAGTCGGGAGTCCGAAAAAACACTTCCGACTTCGGTCTTCGGACTCCCGACTTTCTTCTTTCTCCCCTACTTCGGCAAAATCTTCATCCTGAATTTTGCTGCTTTTTCAACCTCTCCTTTTGAAAACGGATCAGCGTGGTATTGATTGTTCAGATACATTTCGGTTTGGTCGAGATAAAACGGGCTGGCTGGAATACCGCTGGTTCCGGTTGGAATCACGGTTTTTGAGTCGTCCCAGTTTCCAACTTCGAAAATATGACGGTGCGATGCGCCATGATTTACTTTGAACAAATTATTGTATGAATAAGAATACGGACCCACTGTATGATAACTACCCTTCATTTCAAAAGGTCCACGGTTCAGGTGAAAAGCTTTGTCGAGCATTTTTACAACTCCCAGCGGATGCGAAACTGTAAATGTGTGTATTTTCCCCCAGTTCCATTTTTCGGGGTCGCTACCCATTTCTGCGGTTAAATCAGCCACTGTTTCTTTAAACGAACGTACCACAATATTTTCAAAAGACTCTGTTTCGGTAGTTGTTTTGTCATCCATCCACTCCGATGTTTTGTTTGTAAGAATAAACTGCATCAGGCTTTCCAACAACATGCGCTGTCCTTTAACGGCAGTAAACAGTTCCGGTGTCAGATCATCTTTGATGAGGTTTTCAGCCGTTTTCCGGTAAAGAATTTCAAAAACCGAAGCAGCCTGGCTTTCGCGGGTAAGTTCAAAATTCCAGCTTTCGAGTTTTGCAAGCGCCGTCTTTTCAGTTTCACTCAGGTTTGCATCTGTTTTAATTGCGGCTACAAAAACCGGGGTAAATTTTTCGGCTTTTTTCGATTTCACATCGCCGTGAATGGCGGCAAAATCTTCGGTTCCCAATTGTGGTTTTGCTTCCAGCCTTTCGCGGATACGGTCGATGCGGTCGGTGGTGGCAAACCAATAACTGATGTAATAAGGATAATCGTCGGGCACGGTTTTGTTGTTGGCCGACGAAACATAACCCCGTGGCGGATTAAACTCAAAGGGCAATTCTTCAAACGGCACCATTCCCTGCCAGTCGTATTTGCTGCTATCGCCGGGGTAAACCTGAATGCCGTTTCCGGCACGAATCGGAACACCCGCGCTGCATTGCAACCCGATGTTTCCGGATGCATCGGCATACACAATATTCTGGCTCACGGCTTTAAACGTGGAAACCGCATCCCTGAAATCGCTCCAGTTTATGGCCCGGTTGAGTAAAAACACCGAACGGATTTCGTTGCTCATTTCGTTGCCCAGCCAGCGAATAGAAACCGGTGTTGCCGCCTCTTTTTTAAAATCGTTTACGATGGGGCCACGGTGTGTAAAACGGAGCTTTTTTTCAACCTCCTCCCCTTCTTTGGTTTTTATCATTTCGGTTTTTACCAGCAAATCTTTCCATTCGCCATCGAGCAGGTATTTGGTAGAATCGTCGTTCAGTTTTTCGGCATAAAAATCAAGGTCATCCACCATCACATTGGTCATTCCCCAGGCAATGGAATCGTTGTGGCCGGCAATCACAAAAGGCTGACCCGGCAAAACCAGTCCGGTAACATTCAGTTTGCCCTCCACACGCTGGTGCATTTGGTACCAGATTCCGGGTGCATTCAACCCCAGGTGCATGTCGTTGGCCAATATGGGTTTTCCACTGGTACTTTTAGCTCCCGAAACTGCCCAGTTATTGCTGCCATAAAAAACCTGTGCACCCAGCGCATCAAGGTTTTCAGAAGCCGACAAAAGTGTTCCACCAACCGGAATGGCCGGTTTGCCAAAATCAGCATAAACCGCGGTTTTTGCATTGGCAAGGTCTGGAATAAGTTCCACAAGTTGTTGTGCAGGAACTTTTGTTTTTAATTGCTCCAAAAGCAGTTCCATTCCCCAGCCCGACGAAAGATCCCACGCCATGTAGCCAATCAGGTTTACCGAATGAACAGGCTGCCACGGTTCGGGATGATACCCCAGAATTTTGAACTCGGGTGGCAGCGGATAATAAGCCATGTATTGATTTACGCCTGCTGAAAAAGCTTCAAGTGCTGCTTTGATTTCGGGCGACAAACCAGCCAGAATTTTTTCTGATTTTTCTTCAAACCGCAGCGACCGAAGCAATAAATCGGTATTTACCTGATCCTTCCCCAAAATTTCAGAAAGTCTTCCTTGTGTAACTCTGCGCAGCAAATCCATTTGCCAGAGACGATCTTGTGCCATGGCAAAACCAACCGCAACATAAAGGTCGTTTTCGTTTTGCGCCTCGATGTGCGGAATACCAAACGTGTCGCGCAAAATGGTAACTTCGGTAGTAATTCCACCCAGTTTTACATCTTTGTTATAATCGGGAATAGCCGATTTCTGAAGGTTTTTCAGAAAAAACAAACCAGCCAGCACAACAAGAACCACCAAAACAGCAAGACCTGTTAAAACTCCTTTTACAGTTTTCATTTATGTTGAATTTTCAGTTTTTAAAAAGAACATAAAATGTACGGATTCGGTTTTAAATAATTGATATATTTATTCCGTTAAAATTTAAACTGAAAATTATGAAAAAGCTGATTCTCATTTTGTTCCTTGGTTTATACACACTTGCAGGCGTTGCGCAGGAAGCTGACAAAATTGTGGGTATATGGTGGAATGATGAAAAAACCACTAAAATCAAAGTTGAAAAAGTTAACGGAAAGTACATCGGCACCATTGTTTACATGATTCCTGAAAAATATGTAAACGGTAAACCGCCGGTTGATGATAAAAATCCGGATACTAAACTACAAAGCCGTTCGCTGATCGGGTTACAGATTCTGAATGGTTTTGTTTTTGATGCAGGCGAAAAAGAGTGGAAAGATGGCAGAATTTACGACCCGAAATCGGGCAAGACATACGATTGCTACGCCTGGCTCGAAGGCAATGACCTTTTAAAACTGAAAGGTTTTGTGATGGGAATGCGCTGGATGGGTAAAAGTTCGGAATGGTATCGAACAACATTGTAGGTAACTACGATTTTTAAATAATCAGGGCGGGGTTGAAATGTATAAAATTTCAACCCCGCCTTTTTTGTTATAAAAGCAGTTCTTAAAAAATCATAAAACCAAAAAAAGAACCAAACAGAAAAAAAAAATTCTCGTAAACATTCTCACATAACTTTTGTTCTTTAATGAGAATTATTCTTATT
>CAZXVT010000205.1:0-7822 GCA_964644015.1 uncultured Maribellus sp. | reverse complement strand
AATCATCAGTGATTTTTGAAATCACAAATCTATAAAAACAGAAATAGAATCTGATAATAAAGAAAAAGCCTGTAAATTTTATGATTTACAGGCTTTTATTTGAATCTTGTCGGGGTGATCCGACTCGAACGGACGACCACCAGCACCCCATGCTGATACGCTAGCCAACTGCGCCACACCCCGGTTGCAAAGAACTTTTTTGTTTTGCGGTGCAAATGTAACAGTTGATTTTTCATTTGCAAAACTTTTGCGTCAATTTATCCGGTCAGTATTTTCCGGAATTGGTTTTGTCTATTCGGTTTCATAATTATTGATAATAATTTTTAGTGTGGATAATTTATGTTTTATACTTTTGCTGCACGAAAAAATTAAAATATATAGATATGTTCAAACCACTTGATATTAAAGAAGATAAAACAAATGAAAATCTTCAGTCAAAAGATGCTGAAAAAGTAAAATGCCTGATAATTGGTTCAGGACCAGCCGGATATACAGCCGCAATTTATGCTTCTAGGGCTAATCTGAATCCGGTGATGTATGAAGGATTGCAACCCGGAGGACAACTAACCACCACTACCGAAGTAGAAAACTTTCCGGGATATCCCGAAGGAGTTACCGGTCCGGTAATGATGGAAGACCTGAAAAAACAAGCCGAACGATTTGGTGCTGATATTCGCTGGGGAATGGCGACTGCCGCTGATTTTTCGGGCGATATTCACAAAGTGTGGATTGATGATAACAAATTGATTGAAGCAGAAACAGTAATTATTGCTACGGGAGCAACAGCAAAATACCTGGGGCTGGAAGATGAAAAGAAATACGCCGGCGGTGGAGTTTCTGCTTGTGCAACCTGCGACGGATTCTTTTATCGCGGAAAAGATGTGGCGGTTGTTGGTGGTGGCGACACAGCGGCTGAAGAAGCCATGTATCTTGCAGGTTTATGTCGTAAAGTTTACCTGATTGTACGTCGTGACGAACTGCGTGCTTCCAAGGTAATGGCAGAAAGGGTTCAAAAAATGCAGAATGTTGAAATACTCTGGAAACACCAGACAAAAGGTTTACTTGGCAACAATGGGGTGGTTGAGGGAGCTGTTCTGGTTAAAAATAAAGGTGAAGCAGGTGAGGAAGAAGTAAAAATCAATATCGACGGATTTTTCCTGGCAATCGGACACAAACCCAATTCCGATATTTTTAAAGAATATATTCATACAGACGAAGTAGGTTATATAAAAACCATTCCCGGAACTTCGAAAACCAATGTACCCGGAGTTTTTGCCTGTGGCGATGTTCAGGACCCGGTTTATCGTCAGGCGGTTACAGCAGCCGGGTCGGGTTGTATGGCAGCCATTGATGCGGAACGGTATTTATCTGAAAAACATTCATAATTCGAAATACAGAAACTAAAAAAGGGAGCCCGAAAGCTCCCTTTTTTTGATGTATATCGGTATTGGTTTTATTTATCAACTTTTACAGATGCAAGTGTTTCTGATTTGTATTTACCTTCAAGCAGGTTTTTACGTACAGCAGAAAACGCTTTTACTGTTTTATCCACATCTTCGAGCGTATGCACTGAAGTAGGAATCAAACGCAAAAGAATGTCGCCTTTCGGAATAACCGGGTAAACAACCATTGAACAGAAAATACCGTAATTTTCGCGCAAATCGAAAACAAGATTAGTGGCTTCAGCTTCACCGCCTTTCATATAAACCGGTGTCACGGCAGTGTTGGTTTTACCAAGGTCAAAACCGGCTTCGCGCAAACCTTTCTGAAGTGCAGCAACAATTGTCCACAGTTTTTCTTTGAACTCAGGACGTGTGCGAATCAGTTCAAGACGTTTGAGACCTCCGATTACCATAGGCATTGGTAACGATTTGGCATAAGTTTGCGAGCGCATATTGTAACGCAGATAGTAGCAAATGTCAGTGTCGCAGGCGATAAAACCACCGATTCCGGCCATTGCTTTGGCAAAAGTGGCAAAATAGAGGTCGATTTTATCCTGAACTCCCTGGTGTTCGCCAGTTCCGGCGCTGGTTTCACCCATCATACCAAAACCATGAGCATCGTCAACCAACAAACGGAATTCAAACTCATCTTTTAACGCAGCAATTTCAGCAAGTTTCCCCATGTCGCCGGCCATTCCGAAAACACCTTCGGTGATTACAAGAATTCCACCTTTTTGTTTTTCAGCCAGTTTTGTGGCGTGCGTCAATTGTTTGCGAAGACTGTCGATATCATTATGAAGAAAAACAAAGCGTTTTCCCATATGAAGGCGCACTCCGTCGAGAATACAGGCGTGTGATTCTGCATCGTAAACAATCACATCATTTCTTCCGCAAATGGCATCAATCACAGAAACCATTCCCTGATAACCGTAGTTTAAAAGAAATGCATCCGGTTTTTTGACAAAAGCTGCCAGTTCGCGTTCCAATTGTTCGTGGTAAACGGTTTGCCCCGACATCATGCGGGCTCCCATCGGGTAGGCCATCCCAAATTTGGCCGCTGCTTCAGCATCAGCTTTTCTGACTTCAGGGTGGTTCGCCAATCCCAAGTAGTTATTCAAGCTCCAGTTTAAAACTGTTTTTCCTCTGAATGTCATATACGGGCCCAGTTCACCCTCCAGTTTCGGAAAAGCAAAATAACCATGAATCTGGTCCATCCATTTTCCGATTTCGCCCTTATTTTTTCTGAATTTTTCAAATATATCCACGTCGTAAAGATTTTTGATTAAACAAGGTGCAAATGTAAACTTTTTTATTTGCAGCCATATTTTCTTCAGTTTATTTACAAGTATCAGAATCTTGAAATTTTTTCCACAGCTAATTGTTCATCATTTCAAAGGCATCATATTTCAGGTAATTTATTTGAAAACAGAATGAAAATTAACTGTTTAAAGATATTCAGAATCGTTAATTGGCGCAGTGGTTTGTTAAATATTACTAAGGGAATGACTTAATTTTGGTGTTTTCAAAATCAGAAATTAACACTTTTTTCGACTCAGTTTTGTTAATATTCACAAAATGAATCAACTATGATAATTAATTTTAATCTATAACGTTAATTTTCAGAATTCTTAAGATTTCAGGTTTGTAAAAAAAGTATATTTTTGCGCCATGTTATTAAAAATGAAATATTTTAAAATTGGTTTGGTGGTGTTTGCCTTTGTGGTAAGTTCGTGCGGTAACTATAACAAAGTGGTAAAGAGTACCGATACTGAATACAAGTATAAGAAAGCCATTGAATATTACGAGGATGGCGAGTATGTAAAAGCGGGCACGCTGTTGAAGGACCTTGTAAGTATCTACCGTGGAACCAATCGGGCTGATAAAATTTATTATTACTATGCCAAATGTAGCATCGCACAAAACGATTATCTCTTGGCAAAGCATTATTTTAACTCGCTTGTCAAAGAATTTCCCATGAGTGATTATGCTGAGGAATCGTATTTTATGGTCGGATATTGTTCATACCTGATGTCGCCAAAAGCAAGGCTCGACCAACAGGAAACAGCAGAAGCAATTGATGCACTGCAGCTTTATGTAAATCTTTATCCGTATAACGACAGGGTTGACGAAGCGAACCGTTTGATTGACGAATTGAATAACAAACTTGTTTACAAAGCATATCTGAGCGCCAGACTGTATTACGATTTTAAAAATTATAAGGCTGCCGTGATCGCTTTAAACAATTGTCTGAACAAATATCCCGACTCAAAATACAGGGAAGATTTGAAATTTATGCTTCTTGAATCGAAGTACAATCTGGCTGTTGCCAGTGTTTTTGACAAGAGAGATGAACGATTGTCAAGCGCGCTAGATGAATACTTTTCGTTTGTTGACGAATTCCCCGATAGCAAACACAAAAAAGATGCAGAGAAATATTATAAAGTAACAGCAAGAATGCTGAATTATAAAGAAAACGCTGAAACAAACATTAATTAACGATATGGATTACAAAAAAACAAAAGCCGCTCCGTCCACAATCTCGCGTGATTTGGATGTTCTTACCAAAGAAACCGGAAACATTTATGAAACTGTAATGATTCTGGCGAAAAGGGCTAATCAGATTTCGTCGGAATTAAAAGAAGAATTGAACCAGAAATTGCAGGAGTTTGCTTCATATACCGACAACCTCGAAGAAATCTTTGAAAACCGTGAGCAAATTGAAATTTCGAAATTCTACGAAAGAATGCCGAAACCATCATTAATCGCTTTTGAAGAACTCAAAGACGGCGAAATTTATCACAGGAATCCCAGCAGGGAAAACAAACCGAAAATCTGATTCTCAGCCATGAGGCTGAAAAGCAAAAAAATAATTTTAGGAGTTACCGGAAGCATAGCAGCCTACAAAGCTGCTGTGCTTTTGCGTTTATTGGTGAAAGAAGGCGCCGAAGTGCAGGTGGTGATTACACCGGCCGGCAAAGAATTTATCACGCCTGTTACACTTTCAGCTTTGTCCGGAAAACCGGTTATCAGCGAGTTTTTTGCCCAGGGCGCCGGAAGCTGGAACAGTCATGTTGATCTTGGTTTGTGGGCCGACGCCATGATTGTAGCTCCGGCAACAGCGTCAACCATTGGAAAAATGGCAAACGGAATTGCCGATAATATGTTGATTACAACTTACTTGTCGGCAAAATGCCCGGTTTTTGTTGCGCCGGCGATGGATTTGGATATGTTTGCACACCCGACTACGCAACAAAACCTCAGCACTCTTAAATCTTATGGCAATATTATTATTGAACCCGGAACCGGTGAACTAGCCAGTGGTTTAAGCGGAAAGGGGAGAATGGAAGAACCTGAAATTATAGTTGAAGAACTCATTTCATTTTTTGATAATAAACTTCAGCTAACCGGTAAAAAATTTCTTGTAACAGCCGGCCCAACCCGCGAAAAGATAGATGCTGTGCGGTTTATCAGTAATTATTCATCAGGAAAAATGGGATTTGCCATTGCTGAAGAACTGGCAAACCGTGGAGCAAAAGTGATTCTGGTTTCCGGCCCTGTGAATATAAAACCTGTAAATGGAAATATTCAACTCATTCATGTTGAATCAGCAGAGGAAATGTATGACCAGTGTATTTCTGTATTTTCTGAATGCGACGGCGCGATTATGAATGCAGCAGTGGCTGATTTTACACCTGAAAAACCCGAATCAAAAAAGGTTAAAAAGGAGAAAAATGACTGGGAACTGAAGCTTGTCGCAACAAAAGATATTGCATTGGAACTTGGAAAAGTAAAAACTTCCGCACAGGTTTTGGTTGGTTTTGCCCTTGAAACCGATAACGAGCTTGCCAACGCGGCTAAAAAACTGGAACAAAAGAATCTCGATTTTATTGTGTTGAATTCGTTAAACGACACAGGAGCGGGATTTCAAACCGATACAAACAAAATTACAATCCTCGGAAAAGACAATATTCCCCTGTTTTTTGAGTTAAAGAACAAGACAGAAGTCGCTTCGGATATTGTGGATAAAATAGTTTCTATATTGAAGTGATTTCTGATTGGAATTGTATTTTTATAACTTCGATTCTGAAAAAATTATGAAGTATTTTCTTGTTTTGCTTTCAATCGTAATATTTCCTGTTTTGGCCGGAGCCCAGGAATTAAGGTGCAATGTTACTGTGTCGTCGCAGAAAATACAGGGTGCCAACCAAAATCTTTTCCGGACAATGCAATCCGATATTTATGAATTCATGAATAACCGCAAGTGGACCGACCATGTTTACAGCTACGACGAAAAATTGCGGTGTAATATTATGATTGTTCTGGATGAGCAACTCTCGGCTGACGAATTCAGGGGTTCAATTCAGGTACAATATGTCAGGCCTGTTTTCGATTCGAGCTATGAAACCACAGTTTTAAATATTAAGGATAACGATTTCAGATGCCGGTATGTTGAATTTCAGCCACTTGAATTTAACGAAACATCGAACCGCGATAATCTTACCAACATTCTTGCATTTTATGCCTACGTAATCCTGGGATTCAGCTACGACACTTTTTCTATGGAAGGCGGTACTCCTTATTTTGAAAAGGCACAGTCTATCGTCAACAATTCGCAAAGTTTACCTGTAAAAGGCTGGAAATCATTTGAAAGTGAACGAAACCGTTATTGGCTGATCGAAAATGTATTAAACAAATCGTACGGTGATTTCAGGCGTTGTATGTATAACTATCACAGAAATGGTCTTGATGTGATGTCGCAAAGAGTGGAAGAGGGCAGGGCGAATATTGCCGAATCGTTGCGCGATTTGCAGAAAGTTTTCCGTAAACGCCCGTCAACCTATATTTTGCAGATGTTTTTTGATTCCAAATCAGCAGAACTGGTAAATGTTTTCTCCAAATCATATCCCGATGAACGAAACAGGGTGCTGACAATTCTCAAGGAAATAGACCCTTCAAACGGGAGCAAATACGCCAAAATTGCCGAAGAAACCGAAACAACCCAGTAAAATGTTATTGCGGCTGACTATTTCAAACTACGCTATTATCGACAACCTGAATGTTGAATTTCACAAAGGGTTGAATTCTGTTACCGGTGAAACAGGTGCCGGAAAATCGATTATTCTGGGTGCTTTGGGATTGATTCTGGGTAACAGGGCCGACCTATCGGTTTTAAAAGATAACTCCCGGAAATGTGTGGTGGAAGCTCATTTCGGAATTGGAAATTACAATCTGCAACCTTTTTTTACTGAAAATGACCTCGATTTTTCTGATACAACCATTGTGCGCCGTGAGATTACGGCCACCGGAAATTCGCGCAGTTTTATCAACGATACACCGGTCAATCTGAAAACTCTGCGCGACCTCGGACTCATGCTTATCGATATTCATTCACAACACCAAAACCTTGAACTAGGCACGCATCGCTTCCAACTCGATCTGGTGGATACAGTGGCAAAGAATGGCTTTTTGTTGCAGGAATACCGTGAGCTATTTTTAAACTATAAAGCGCTGCAAAAAAAGCTTGCCGAAATTGTTGAAAAAAGTGAAAAAGAAAGGGCTGAACTTGATTACTGGCAGTTTCAGTTTAACCAGTTAAATGAAGCAAATCTTTCGGATGTGGAACAGGATGAACTCGAAGCAGAATTGGGCCGTCTGACTCATGCCGAAGAGATAAAAACAGCGCTGGGAGAGGTGAAACAACTGCTCGATGATGAACGTTTCCCGGTTCTCAATCAGATTAAAGAAAGCAAAAAAAGGCTCGAAAAGATACAGCATTATATTCATTCGATACCTGAACTGGTGAACCGGCTTGAAAGTCTGTTTCTTGAATTGAAGGATATTATTGATGAAACAGAAAATATCTCAGATGGAATTGAACATGACCCGGAAAGAATTGAAAAGGTAACTGCACGGCTCAACCTGATTTATAGCCTCCAGCAGAAACATCATGTAAAAACAGTGACAGAACTGATCGATCTGAAGAATTCGTTTGAGGAGAAAATATTGCAGGTAACTGGTTATGATGAAGAGATTTCTGCATTAGAGAAAAAGATAAAATCAACTCTGGTAACTTTAGACAAAAAGGCAAAAGAACTAACAATTGCCCGCAATAATATTTTTGGTTTTATCGAAAAAGAAATATTAAATGACCTGGTTCAGCTTGGAATGCCAAAATCAAGATTGGAAATTAAACACGAAAGTTTGCCGGATTTTACCATGAATGGCAATGACACAATTTCGTTTCTGTTTAGTGCCAACAACGATATGCCTTTGAACGAGATATCGAAAGTAGCTTCCGGGGGCGAAATGTCGCGGCTGATGCTGGCTATCAAAAATTTGTTGCGCAAATCGAAAACGCTGCCAACCGTAATTTTTGATGA
>CAZXVT010000204.1:3708-7822 GCA_964644015.1 uncultured Maribellus sp. | reverse complement strand
TGAATGAAAAGGGGAGCAGCAGTATTTTCTCGCTGCTGAAACCATATCGGCTGATGGTTACCATGCTGGTTCTTTTTGCGCTGATTGGCAATGCCGCCAACCTGGTGATTCCCCGCATCATTGCCAAAGGAATTGATACTTACACCGCCGGAAATTTCAGCTACAAAATCATCATTATCCAGTTTTTGACAGCTTCCCTTGTAATCTTTGTTTTTGCAGTTTTTCAGTCGGTGGTGCAAACGCTCACGGCCGAGCGTGTGGGGTTTAACCTCCGCGAAAGGTTGTCGCAGAAAATCTCCGGGCAGAGTTTTATTTTTATCCAGGAAACCAACCCGTCCAAACTGCTTACCAACCTCACGGCCGATGTTGATTCCATCAAATCGTTTATTTCACAGGGCGTTTCCTCCATCATTTCTTCGGTGGTGATGATTATCGGCACGGTGATTCTGCTGATTGTCATTGACTGGGAGCTGGCGCTGCCCGTTTTGCTGATTATCCCGTCGGTGGCCATCACTTTTTACTTTATCAGCAAAAAAATCAGGGTGTTATTTTTACGGGGAAGGGAAGTGATTGACTGGCTGAACCGTGTTATCAACGAAAGTATTCTGGGGTCGGCGATTATCCGGGTTATTAACTCACAGCAACCCGAATATGTAAAATTTCTGAAAGCCAGCGGCGAATCACGCGACATCGGTATTTCTGTTGTCAACCTGTTTGCCACGCTTGTTCCGCTCATCACCTTTTTTGCCAACATGGCCACACTCACCATCCTGGCATTGGGCGGTCATTTTGTGATTGCCGGAAAGCTTTCGCTGGGTGATTTTGCTGCTTTCAACAGCTATGTTACCATCCTTGTTTTTCCGATTATCATGATTGGTTTCATGAGCAATGTGATTGCACAGGCGTCGGCTTCTTTTCAGCGGATTGAATCGGTTTTGAATGCACCCGACAGCGAGGATTACGGAACAGTAGAAACGCCTTTAACCGGAAAAACGGAAGTAAAAAATGTATCGGTTTTGTATGAGGAAAAAGCCGTTTTAAAAGATATTTCATTCAGCATTGAACCGGGTTCGCGCACAGCCATCATCGGGCCAACCGCCGCCGGGAAAACACAACTATTGTACCTGCTCTCCGGGTTGATAAAACCTTCTTCGGGAAAGCTGGAGTTTGATGGCCGGCAACCTTCGGAATACAAAAAGGAGACGTTTTACAACAACATCGGGATTGTTTTCCAGGACAGTGTGATGTTTAACATGAGCCTCCGCGAGAATGTCTCTTTCAGTCAGTCGGTAACGGCAGAATCGCTGCAAAAGGCAATTCAGACAGCGGGTTTGGAGGAATTTGTGGATACACTTCCCGAAAAGCTCGAAACGATTGTTTCAGAGCGGGGAACCAGTCTTTCTGGCGGACAGAAACAACGCATCATGCTGGCACGGGCGCTGGCTGTGAACCCGAAAATATTGCTGCTCGATGATTTTACAGCACGCGTTGACCCGCAAACCGAACAGAAAATTCTGAAACGGCTCAGGGAAAATTACCCTGAAATCACGCTGATTTCGGTAACGCAGAAAATCAATCCTGTCAGGGATTTCGACAAAATTATCCTGTTGATGGAAGGCGAACTGATTGCGGAAGGAAAGCATGAGAAACTACATGCCAGCTGTCCGGAATATGTTCAGATTTACGAATCGCAACAAAGTACAAGTCATTATGAAACGATTCCTGATTCATCAGGATGAGTTCCATCGGGTAATGAAATTAATAAATGTATAGGAGTATAACCGACAAAGAATCAGTACCTATAAAATATTGTTCAGATGAACTACAATCTTAACGACGGTACAGAAGAGATAAAAAAGAAAAAGCTGGGTTTTTCATCGGTGAAAAGCCTTGTCAACAATATGTTGGAAGAGAAGCGAACGTTGTTTGTGGCTTTTGTTTCCATGATTGTGGCCGCGCTGCTCAACCTTGCCGGGCCGATTCTGATTGGCTACACGGTTGACACCTATATTCAGACCGGTCAGTTTCACGGGGTGATTGTGTTCAGCGCTATTCTTTTTGCCACTTACATTGTGGCGCTGGTGGCAGGTTACCTGCAAACCCGATTGATGGGAGCTGTTGGCCAGCGCATGGTTTTTACACTACGGAATTCGGTATTTAAAAAACTGCAGGAATTGCCGTACGACTTTTTTAACCAGAACAAGGCCGGCGACCTGATTTCGCGCATCAACAACGACACCGAAAAAATCAACCAGTTTTTTTCGCAGTCGCTGATGCAGTTTCTGCGGGTGATTCTCATTCTGATTGGCTCAGCTGTTTTCCTGCTTTCGTTGCACATTGAACTGGGCGCTGCCACGCTGGTTCCGGCGGTTTTTATGTGGATTTTTACAAAAATTGTTTCCCCGTTTGTAAAGAAAGTGAATGCAACCGCATTAAAATCAATCGGTTTGCTGAGTTCAGAAATACAGGAGAGCCTGAACAATTTTAAAGTGGTGGTGGCTTTTAACCGCCGCGATTATTTCAGGCAGCGGTTTACCGATGTCAACAAACAGAACTATTCTTCGGCAGTCAGGGCCGAAATCTCCAACAACATGCTTTTGCCTGTTTACACTTTTTTTTCGAATATCGGCATGCTGATTACGCTGGCGCTGGGGATTTATTTTATTGCACACGGCCAGTTCACGGTGGGTTTGCTCATCAGTTTTATCGGGTATGCCAACAGTTTTTACAACCCGCTACGGCAGCTTGCCTCGTTGTGGGCCAGTTTCCAGGTGGCGCTGGCCGCGTGGGAGCGAATCCGTAAAATTCTGAATCTCGAAAGTAATCTCATCCTGGTTGAAGCAGCGAAAGCTAAAGAATCGGAAGACCTGTTGTCATTCCGCGATGTTACTTTTGCCTACCCGAACGGTAAAGAGGTGCTGCACAATATCACTTTCAACCTGAAAAAAGGAAAAACTTACGCTTTTGTGGGGCCAACCGGCGGTGGAAAAACAACAACCGCCTCGCTGATTGCCCGTTTGTACGACCCGACCGGTGGAAAAGTATTG
The DNA here is from genome assembly GCA_964644015.1 of uncultured Maribellus sp. Taxonomy (GTDB): domain Bacteria; phylum Bacteroidota; class Bacteroidia; order Bacteroidales; family Prolixibacteraceae; genus Draconibacterium. The sequence continues at coordinate 4,775 of CAZXVT010000204.1, read as the reverse complement.
CTGAATGGTTTTGATATCCGGTCGTTTTCGCCGGCTGAAAGGGTGAAGAAAATAGGGTTTATTTTGCAGGACCCGTTCTTGTTCACTGGCACCATCCGCGAAAATATTTTGTACGGAAACGAAGAATACGGGCATTTTACCAACGAACAGCTTCACAAGGTTTTTGCGGAGTCGGGTCTTGAAACACTTTTACAGCGGTTTGAAAACGGTTTCGATACCAAAGTGAATGTAACCGGTGAAAGCATAAGTCTGGGGCAAAGGCAATTGGTTGCCTTTATGCGTGCCGTATTGCGCAAACCCGAACTGCTGATTTTAGACGAAGCCACCGCCAACATTGACACACTCACTGAAAAACTGCTGGACGAAATTCTGCAGAAACTACCCGCTGAAACCACCAAGGTAATCATTGCACACCGACTGAATACCATTGCCAATGCCGATGTCATCTATTTCGTGAACGACGGAATGGTCACTCGTGCCGGCTCTCTTGCCGATGCCATGGATTTGCTGATGAAAGGCAAAATGGCCAGTTGAAAATGTTTGATTTTTTCCCTGCTTTTTTAAATTAAACTGACATAATTTTAGGTAGTTTGAACGATAATGCGCTCTTTATTTTGGGTAACTTTAAAAGATTTGTCAAAATTTTGGAGTTTAACGCAAAGTTCGCTGAGCTAACACAAAGTTCGCAATGCAGGGGTTCATATTTTCAATCCTTTGCGGTCATAGCGCATACTTTGCGACCTCTGCGTTTTGAAAAATTTGGATTACTTCAATAATATACTGAAATAAAGCATTTAAACAGAGCTTCAACTTGAACCTGACTTAATGATAAAAAATAAGTATTTCAACCAATAAAACCATCTAATTATGAAAACGATTTTGGTATTTGCATTGCTGATTGCCTTTGCAGGAGCAGCTTTTGCCCAGGAAAAACCAATTGTTATTGAGACAAAAAGCACAGCGTTGGTTTACAAAACCGGGATGCAAAACAAACTGGTACAGGCGTATTTCGGCGAAAAACTGGCCAACGCCGGAGATTACAACATGATTTTCGCGCGGAATGAAGC
>CAZXVT010000204.1:0-3698 GCA_964644015.1 uncultured Maribellus sp. | reverse complement strand
GCCTACGCACCCGCTGGTGGAGACAACCTGAATGAACCGGCCATTCGCATGGTGCACAACGACGGCAATCCTTCTCTGGCATTGTCGTTCGACAAAGTGGAGGTGAACCGCGAAAGCGACAATGTTGCAACCACTGTTATCTGGCTGAAAGACGATGTTTACCCGGTTTCGGTAAAAATGTTTTTTAAAACGTGGTTCAACGAAGACATCATCGAAACCTGGACAGAAATCAGTCATAACGAGAAAAAGCCGGTTTTACTGACCAATTTTGCATCATCGATGCTGAGTTTTAACGAACGCGATTATTGGCTGACCCATTTTCACGGCGATTGGGACAAAGAGATGATTTTGCAGGAAACACAGTTGACCAGCGGCATCAAAATCATCGACAGCAAACTCGGAACGCGTGCCAATAAATTCCAGGCACCCATGTTTTTTCTATCGATGAACAATCCGTCCACCGAAACCGAAGGCAAAGTTGTAGCCGGAACGCTGGCGTGGACCGGCAATTTCCAGTTTGTATTCGAAATCAATGAAACCAATACATTACGGGTGCTGGCAGGTATGAATCCGTATGCATCAGAATACCAGTTAAAGCCCGGTGAAGTTTTCAAAACACCCGGTTTTATTTACACTTTCTCGGCAAACGGCCGCGGACAGGCCAGCCGAAACCTGCACAAATGGGCACAAAAATACAGGGTTCTGGACGGACTTGGAAACCGCAATACTTTGCTAAACAACTGGGAAGCCACCTATTTTGATTTTAACGAAAACCGGCTTGTAGAACTTTTTGATGGAGGCAAAAAACTGGGTGTGGATGTGTTTTTATTAGACGACGGTTGGTTTGGGAACAAATACCCGCGCAGCAATGACCGCGCCGGTTTGGGCGACTGGCAGGAGACAAAAGAAAAACTGCCGCACGGAATCGGCTACCTGGTTGAACAGGCCGAAGCAAAAGGCATCAAATTCGGTATCTGGATTGAGCCAGAAATGGTGAATCCGAAAAGTGAATTGTATGAAAAACATCCCGAATGGATTCTGAAACTGCCCAATCGCCCGGAACACCTGTCACGTAACCAGTTGGTTTTGGATTTAACCAATCCCGAGGTACAAAAATTTGTGTTCAACGTGGTTGATGAAATGATGACAAAACATCCGCAAATTGCCTTTATTAAATGGGACTGTAACCGCGAAATGACCAACGCTTATTCAACTTACCTGGGTGATAAACAGTCGCATTTGTACATCGACTATGTAAAAGGTTTTTACAAGGTGATGGAAGATTTGCGCGTAAAATATCCCAAACTGCCCATCATGCTGTGTTCGGGTGGGGGCGGCCGCACCGATTACGGCGCCATGAAATATTTCACAGAATTCTGGGCTAGCGACAACACCGACCCGCTCAACCGAATCTATATTCAGTGGGGGTACTCTAACTTTTTCCCAGCCAACACCATTTGCAATCACATCACTTCGATGGGCAAACAGTCGCTGAAATTTAAAACCGATGTGGCGATGATGGGAAAAATGGGTTACGACATTCGGGTAGATGAGTTTACGCCCGAAGAATTGGAATTCAGTCAGCAGGCGTTAAAGGATTACGCACGCTTAAAAGAGGTGATTTGGTTTGGCGACATGTACCGTTTGATTTCGCCCTACGAAGAAAGCCGCGCTGCACTGATGTATGTATCAGAGGCAAAGGAAAAGGCAGTGTTGTTTTGCTACACCATTAATGCTTATCGCGAAAACATCACGAATGCAGTAAAACTGCAGGGTCTTGATGCCACGAAAAAATACGAGGTTAAGGAAATCAATATCGAAAAACGGGGCGATGGACGTCGTCCACCGCAGTTTGGCGGAAATACCAACCGTGTTTATTCGGGCGATTACCTGATGAAAGTGGGGCTCAACGTCCGCAGCGGCCGGGGTGATTTATCGAGCAATGTTTATGAGATTTCGGAGGTGAAATAGTTAACAGAAATTGCTGAAAATATTGGAAACGCCGGTTTTTGCCGGCGTTTTCTGTTTGAAAAACTGCTTATTTTTTGGTGAGATGAAGTTTAATTTCAGAAATAAAATCCTGCATTTCACCAAACATTTCAACTACGATTTCTTTCTCAAACTCAATGTAAGTGTCATAATCTCCTTTGGTTCGTCGATTGAAAGCTTTGTTGATTATTTTGCCATACTTTGAATCGATTAATCCTTCGTTGATAAAATTCTTATTAAACCAACCGATAAGCTGGGCATGTTTTGAAGTTTCGAACTGATAAGCAAGACCTAAAGCCAGCAAAGCATAAAACATTCCGTAATAAATTCTGTTAACTGCCGAACGCAGCCTGTTGTTCTCAATTAACAACTGAACATCCTGAATCGTTTCATCCGCTTGTTCGAGACGATATTTAATCAGGTTTATTCTGTCTTCGTCTTCAATAGTCATGCGTAAATTCCTGATTTTATTGCTTTTTGATATACAGGTTGCCTGCCCCTGACGGAGCTTAATTCCTTAGCCGAAATGATGTGAACGTCAAGTAAAATGTCAAATTTTAAATCAATATCGTAACATAAATCGAGAATCGAATTTTCGTCTTTCCATGAATAATCATTATCTAAAACAATCAGTACATCATAGTCCGAAAATTTCTGAGAATCGCCACGTGCCTGAGAACCAAATAAAATCACATCCTTTACCGGGTTGCTAAGATTTTTAATCAGATGATTTTTTAATTCGGTTAATATTATTTTGCTGTCATTATTCATTTTGTCAGATTTTTCATAAAAATACAAAAATAAAACGATTCAGGTTTATGAGGCTGTTTTTGGCTATTTTCATTGTAAATACTTAAACATAATGTGAATTTCGAACCACAATTGTCTGATAATAATTTACTTAAAACTTAATTTAAAGCTGATTTATTTTTAAATTTGGAAATCAATCAAACTGAAAGTATGAATATACTTCTTTTCAACAAAATTCATAAAAACGATAAAAATCGAAATATTCAAGTATAGCAGAAATATCCAAAATTGACGGGAATACATACGATGGGTCTAAGTTTAAAAAAGAGCAAAATGAAAAACAAAATTACATTATTATTAATTATTTGGGTTATTTCACTTTCAACTGCAGTTGCCCAAAAAATACAATTGGATTCATTAGATATTTTCATTTATCAACTTATGAAGGATTTTGATGTGCCTGGTCTTTCTGTTGGCATTGTACAAAATGATTCAATATTATATTCAAAGGGATTTGGCACCAGACAAATAAATAAAAATCTCCCTGTAGATGAAAATACAATATTTGGAATAGGTTCAATTTCTAAGTCTTTTACGGCCTTAACATTGGGGATATTGGTTGATGAAGGAAAATTAGATTGGGATGATAAAGTAACTTCTTATTTACCTTACTTTCAATTATACAATCCGTATGTTACAGAGAATTTTACAGTCAGAGATTTACTTACGCATCGAAGCGGATTGAAGGATGTAAGTGGAGGTATTCTGTGGTACCATTCGGATTACACAAGAGTTGACATTATAAAAAGATTTAAGTATTTGGAGCCTGTATCGGGTTTTCGGGAAAAACCAGCCTATCAAAACATAATGTATTTGGCAGCAGGTGAAATTGTCAGGGAAATCACGGGAACGAGTTGGGATGAATTTCTAAAGTCAAGAATATTTGATAAATTAGAAAT
>CAZXVT010000203.1:0-7846 GCA_964644015.1 uncultured Maribellus sp. | reverse complement strand
ATTTTGAGGTATTTACTATTAAAAAATACCACCATCGGATAAGAACCTGAAACTTCTTCGATTCAAATGGTCTTTTTTTGTTTATGAGAGAATTTTTCCATTTTTACAAACAATTCCTTACTTGTTTGTTTTATATAATAAGGAATAAAAACGGATATTGAACTTAAGTGAGAAGAAAATGAAAACAAAGATTTTTTTAACTGCAATATTTATCGGGTTAGGAATAACAACAGTTTTTGCCGCCAATAAAACCGAAAAAATTATGGTAAAAGGCAATTGCGGCATGTGTGAAACCCGAATTGAAAAGGCGGCGCTGACCGTTGATGGGGTTTCGAAAGCCGATTGGGACAAAACCACCAAAAAGTTAAAAGTTACTTTCGACGATTCAAAAACAAGTGTTGATAATATTGAGATCGTTATTGCTAAAGCTGGTCACGATACGCCAAAACACAAAGCAGCCGATGAAGTGTACAACGAATTACCAGACTGTTGCAAGTACCGTGATAAGAACGCAAAAACGCACTGATTTTTAAGGAATCAAAAGAAAAGCCGGAATGACTGTAAAAACATTCCGGCTTTTCTTTTATAAGTCGTCGGTTTTATTGATTGTTTTAGGTTTCAGAATGGTAAGCTGTAAAATAAGCGCCACCACCACCACCACCGAAAGCATGGCGAAATCCTCACGAATACTTCCGCCATCAACCGATTTACCCAGAAAACGTGTAATTACCGCCCCTGCCGAAATACCGGCCAGATTAAGCAAACCATAACCGCTGGCCCTGTAACGGGGCGAAACAAATTGGCAAAGAATAGGCATATTGTTTACATCGAACATCCCGAAACCCATTCCAAACAAAACAGAACCAGCCAGAATTGGCACAATGCCGGTTCCGTAACCAATCAGGAACAAAGCCGGAATAGTTAACACCAACCCCGATGCTGCCGTAAAAATTCGCCCTCTCAGATTTTTCTGCACCCACCGGTCGGAAATATACCCCCCCAATAACACACCGACAAATGACGACATCGCGGTGGTAATTGTTGCCAATGGGCCCGCTTTTGACATATCCATGTGCAAAGTATCTGAAAGCAGGGTAGGCAGCCAGTTTTTCACCGCCCAGCCTGGCAAACTCGGAGCCGAAAACCAGAAAATAATTACCCAGAATGCGACATTTCCAAAAAGCAGGGCCAATCCTTTATAAATATTGGTCAACTCCATCCTGAACGATGTTTTTTCATTTGTATCGACAGAATAGGATTTCTTTTCCCTGATAAAAAGAATTAAAACAAGACTGTAAATCACGCCTATTAAACCAAAAAAATGGAAGGTGAACTGCCATGAGAAATTACTGGCAATTGTGGCGCCGAAACCACCAAAAGCCTGCCCCAGGTAAACACCGGTAATATGAATACCAATGGCCATCGAACGGGTTTTCCCCTGGTGATAATCGGCAATCAGCGCCAAACCGGCTGGCATGTAAAATGCCTCACTCACGCCCATTATCGCACGTAAAACATACAACTGGTTAAAAGTGGTGGCATAACCCATCGCCAAAGTAACTGCCGACCACACAAATAAACTTCCAACAATCAGCCATTTACGGTTCATTCGATCGGCAATCACACCCGAAACAGGACTCATAAATGCATAAATCCAAAGGAAGATGGCCATGAGCCGGCCAAAGTTCTCGGCTTTTGCAAGTTCGGCAATATCCACCATCATCGACGGCTTCATGGTCGAAAGCATCTGCCGGTCGAGATAATTGAGCAGTGCCACAAACCATAACAAAATCACCACCAGCCAAGGATAAAACTTCTTTTCTTCCAGTTTCATAAATTGTATTTTTATCTTTTAATCCACCGCTAAAATAGAACCGAACGGATTAATACTGTAAATATAATTTGACAAAAACATCAGTAAAATAATCATTAATAACCGATTCTGATTTTTAAAGCCATTAACAACCGGGGCAGTTTAACAGAATCAATGAATTCACACTATCTTAGCATAATCGAAAATTTCAAAAAACTATTATGAAATCCAGTCTGCAGTTTATAAAAGTAACACAATGGATGGTTTTGTTACTTTTTGTTATGGGTTTTCAGCAGGTGTTTGCTGCCGGTGAAAATACATGGCCAAAAGTTATTGAGAACCCGAAAGGAATCATTACCATTTATCAGCCACAGCCCGAATCACTGAACGGCAATATTGTTGAAGGGAGAGCTGCCATCTCGGTAAAACCTGCCAAAACAAAGAAACCTGTTTTTGGTGCAATCTGGTACAAAGCCGAACTTGAAGTTGACAGAACCACCCGAATGGCAGTTATAAAAGACGTTACAATTCCAAATATCCGCTTTTCGGACGAAATTGATTCGACAAGCAGGATTCTGATATCAAAACTGATTACAGACGAAGTTCCGAAATGGAAGATGGAGTTATCAATGGACGATTTGATTTCGACACTCGAATCAACAAATTATAAAAACGATGCGAAGTTTAAAAACGATGCGCCGGAGATTATATTTTCCAATAAACCGGCAGTTCTTGTGTTAATCGACGGCAAACCCATGCTGAAAGATTTACAGGGATACACCGATTTTCAGCGGGTTGAAAACAGCCAGTTTTTTATTGTTTTTGATAAAGACGACAAGCTTTATTATATGTACGGCGACAGGGTCTGGTTTTCTTCAGCCGACCTGCTGGCAAAATGGGAACTGGTAAAAAAACCATCACGATCGCTAAAAAAATTGCAAGGTGATATTGAGGAATCGAATAAAAAAAGCGGACAACAAAATGCCCCCCCTGCAGAAGAGATAAAACCGGAAAATGTGCCCGATATTTATGTTCGTACAAACCCGGCTGAGTTAATTGTTTTTGAAGGAGAGCCCAAATTCACACCGGTACCAGAAACCACCCTACTTTATGTGGAAAACACTGACGGCAATGTTTTTATGAATATTGACAGTCAGAAATATTTTATCCTTATATCAGGCCGGTGGTACACGGCAACCGATTTAAAAGGCCCATGGGCTTTTGTTGAAGCCGACAAACTTCCGGGAGAATTTGCAAAAATACCCGAGGGAACAAAAAAAGACCAGGTACTCGCCAGTGTAGCGGGAACGCAGGCATCAAAAGAAGCCATTCTGGATGCCCAGATTCCGCAGACTGCCGAAGTAAACCGCAAAACCACCACAGTAAAAGTGGAATACGATGGCGAACCAAAATTTGAACCGGTTGATGGAACATCCATGCTTTATGCGGCCAACTCGCCACAAACCGTCCTCAAAGTCGGCAGCACATTTTACTGTGTCGATAACGGGATTTGGTTTGAAGCGCCAACTGCGAAAGGTGCCTGGACAGTAACCGATGAACGTCCTTCGGAAGTGGATAAAATTGAAGCTTCAAGCCCGGTTTACAATGTGAAATATGTGTATATCTACGAATCGACACCCGAGGTGGTTTATGTGGGCTATACTCCGGGGTACTACGGCTGTTATGTTTACGGGCCCACCATTGTTTACGGAACCGGATGGCCTTACTACCCCTGGTACGGTGCCTATTATTACCCGCGACCTGTAACCTGGGGATTTAATATGACTTACAATCCGTGGTATGGCTGGGGAATGAGTTTTGGCTTTTCATACGGGCCGGTTCATTTCTCTTTCGGCGGAGGTTATTACGGAGGTTGTTGGGGACCGCCCATGTACCACCCGCCCTGTCATTATCCGCCCGGACATGGTGGTTATTACCCCCCTCATGGTGGAGGATATCCGGGTAATGATTATGGACAGCGCCCCGGAAATGAAAGACCTGGCAGCGGAAACAGACCTGATAACAGTCGTCCGGGAACAAGACCTGATAACAAATTACCCAGTAACCGCATCGACCGTTCCGGGAACCAGGTCAGCACCCGCGACAATGTGTATTCAGGAAACCGGCAAGGAGTAAAACCCTCTGTATCGACTCGTGAATCGGCAGCCAACCGGGGAGTGGCAAACAGGAAAGCATCCAATAATGTTTATACCGATAAAAGCGGGAATGTTTACCAGCAAAACAAAAAAGGAGGATGGGAACAACGTCAGAACAACAGTTGGAAATCGGCTGATAAATCAGGAACAACCGGGCGAAACAACTCAAATGTTTCAACAAGGCCTTCAACCGGAAATTCATCTTATATGAACGACCTGAACCGTTCGAGCCAGAACAGGGACAGAGGTACAACAAGAACAACGAATTACAATAATTACAATCGTTCTTATTCATCACCTTCGCGGAGTTCGGGAGGTGCGTCCCGTGGCGGATTCAGCGGCGGAGGCGGTGGAAGAAGAAGATAAAACCAACCTTTAATAAAAGCGGGGCAGAAAGTTGATTTCTGCCCCGCTTTTGTTTTTTATTCTGATTGTAATCCAAATATCAAAAAAAAGAGCCGCAACTTATCAGTCACGGCTCTTCAATTATTTTGCTGAAATATTAAGCTTTTTCCAATTTCAGTGTTTCAGTAGGCTGGTCGCAAACTTCGGTCGGACCAAAATACTGAATCGGACCCGGGTAAACATAGGCAGTTTTGTATGCCCACTCCCCTCTTTTCGAAAGGAAATATTTAAACGGTGCACCATCGAGTTTCACGAGTGCTTTCTGGATCACGGGTTTCATGTGGCCATGACGTTTTTCCATGTTCATCATCATGGTAATCGGAACACCGCCGGCTACCCATTCGCTTGCCGGAGCAGTCGTATTTCTTACCGACGACATGTAACCGGTCTTTCCGGAAGCTACAAGCACGGCGGCTGTGTAACCCAGCGAGTAGCAATAGTCGGCATCAAAGTTCGAAGGGGCTGCACAACGGCCTTCATAACCAAAGAAATGGTACTGGACACCAAATTTGCCAACAAATTTTCCGTCTTTTTTCATTTCATCGAGCCTGGCTTTTACCATTTCGCCCAGCAGTTTTTCGGTTTCAATCAACGATACCTGGACGTTTCCGTGCGGATCACGATCAAGTGTTAATTGATTAGCAATTCCGGCAGGCAGTGATTTAAATACAACTGCCGATTCATGTGAAATTTTTTCAGCCACCCATTCGAGTCGGTAACTTTTCTTAACATTCTGGAAAATCTCAGCTGTTTTTGTTCCTTCTGCCAGCAAATCGTTTAGTTCACTGATCAGTTTTTTCATTTCAGGTACAAATTCAACCAACCCTTCCGGAATCAATGCAACCCCGAAATTATCGCCACGTTCTGCCCTGTTGGCAACCACTTCAGCCATGTAATCCACAATTTCTGCCAAAGTTTCTTTCTTTTTGGCAACTTCTTCTGAAATAAGACAGATATTGGGTTGCGTTTTTAATGCACATTCCAAACCAATATGAGATGCCGAACGGCCCATCAGTTTAATGAAATGCCAGTATTTTTTGGCTGAATTAGCGTCGCGTTGAATATTACCAATCAACTCAGAGTAAACTTTTGTGGCAGTATCAAAACCAAATGAGGTTTCAATCATTTCGTTTTTCAGGTCGCCATCAATCGTTTTCGGACAACCAATTACCTGAACTCCTGCATTTTTTGCGGCATAATATTCTGCCAGCACACAGGCATTTGTATTTGAATCGTCGCCACCAATTACCACCAAAGCATTCAATCCAAGGTCATTGGCAATTTCAAGCCCTTTTTCAAATTGTTCTTCTTCCTCAAGTTTTGTACGGCCCGAACCAATAATATCAAAACCACCGGTATTGCGGTATTCATCCACAATTTCGGCTGTCAGTTCAACATATTCATGCTTTACCAAACCTCCGGGGCCACCCAGAAAACCATACAATTTACTATCAGGGTGAATGCGTTTAATACCATCAAAAATTCCGGAAATCACATTGTGTCCGCCGGGAGCCTGGCCACCTGAAAGAATGACGCCAACATTTACCGGATTGAAAGCAGATGACTCTTTCCCTTCTTCAAAGGTAATCAAAGGCATTCCATAAGTATTCGGAAACAATTTGGAAATTTCTTCCTGGTCGGCCACCGATTGTGTTTTGTCACCCTCAACCATTTTTATGGCGCCACGCAACGATTTCGGCAGCTTAGGCTGGTATTTAGCCCGTTCTTTTTGTAAAGCACTGATACTCATAAATATTGATTTTTATTTTTATTCATTAATAAAGCGAATCAAAATTAAAGCAATTTACCTTCTGTCAGATGATTATGCTTTTTTCTGAACATGATTTAAAGAAAAGTTAAAGGCAAACGAGCTGTCAATATTCTGACTGATAAATATCAAAAAAGCTACGGGGTCATTTTCTATCAGGCCAACAAAACATATTAAAGTTTTGATGCTGAAGCTTTGTCGAGATAAAGCCATGCAGACGGGTGTTCCTGCATTACCGAAGCCGGGACCATGGGTGTAACATCACAGACAATCGTATTTTTTACGGCTTCCGCTTTTCGTTCGTCAGGCACACTGCAAATAATGTGTTTTGATTTTATAATCTGTCGTATCGACATACTGATCGCCTGTTTCGGAACATCGTCGAAAGTTGGGAACCAGCCTTCGCCAAGTTGCTGTTTGCGGCAATTTTCGTCGAGATTAACCACGATGTAAGGTTCTCCGGTTTCAAAATCGGCGGGCGGGTCGTTAAAAGCCAGGTGCCCATTTTCGCCAATTCCCACAAATGCCACATCAACCGGATGTTTACTGATGATTTCTCCCAAACGTTGGCACTCCTTTTCCGCACCATTTCCGTTTACGTAATGAAATTCTTTAATCGGAACCAGCGAAACAAACCTTTCTTTCAGGTATTTCCGAAACGAAGCCGGGTGTTTTTCATCAACTCCGATGTATTCATCGAGATGAAACCCGGTAACCACACTCCAATCGATATTTTCGGTTACCAGTTCCGAAAGCATTTCGAATTGCGAAGCACCGGTGGCTACAATAATATTGGCTTCTCCCCTATCGGCAATGGCTTTTCTGATGAATTCAGCGCCTTTTTGGGCTGCCTGTTTGCCAAGCTCCTGCTTTGTTGCTGAAATGATTATTTCCATAATTCCTTTTTTCTCGATTAAATACCTGCTATTCCTGATTTTTTGTTTTTCCCTTAAAAATATAACTTACCGACAACATAGGGACAACTTCAACATAGTGGTATTTCTCAGTAATATAAGTGACAGACCATTCATTATCGTCCTTAATTTCTTCACCAGAAGTATTTTGAAACTTTGCAGATAGATTTAAATTCAAATTCCCAGATATAACAAATGTAAGACCAGCAGCGCCCGAATAATAAAACAGTTTCTGTTTTTCACCAGCTGTAAACTCTGCCCCTCCGGGTGAAGTTTGCTCTTCTTCTTTTTGAGAAAGTCCGAATCCTGAACTCATTTCAAAAAACGGGCTGATTTTTTTATCATTAAAATTCAGCCTGAAAAACAATCCTGATGACCAATTATTGTAATTTATCCCATAACTCAAATTACATTGATAGAATTGAAAATCGATTCCAGCTTTTATACGTTTGCTTACTTTATAACCTAAACGAGGTGCAACAGCCCACGAAAAATTATCATAATCTCCTTCTTGCCAAAGAGTTCCATCATCATTAAATGTTTCCCACTTTAATTTATAAAAAGAAAAACCTGATTTTCCAATAAAATTCTGATAATCGCCTTCACCAAATAATTTCACACCGGTTTCGACGAAGAACTTTCCTTTATTATCCTGGGCACAAAGTGTTAATGAAAAAATCAATAACAGAAAAAATATTAATTCTGGTTTCATGACGGTTTGGTTTAATTAGTTATGACTGAAGATCTTTCCCTCAAAAATATCAGAATAAATCGACAATTGCATAATATG
>CAZXVT010000202.1:0-8055 GCA_964644015.1 uncultured Maribellus sp. | reverse complement strand
AACCGTTTCAGAGGTGGTTTTTAATTAAAATTAAAAAATTTAAAAAACAAACATGAAAAAAAGAATTGCTATTCCTTTAGAAGGAAATGTATTATCAGCTCATTTTGGGCATTGTCAGGCTTTTGCCTTTGTGGATGTAGAAAATGATAAGATAACCAACATCACCGTTTTAGACCCACCGGAGCATCAGCCCGGCACGTTTCCACGTTTTGTGGCTGCTAACGGCGCTACCGATGTTATTGGAGGTGGCATGGGTCCCCAGGCTATTTCGCTATTTAATGCAGCAAAAGTAAATGTGTTTATAGGTGCACCTGTCGAAACGCCTGAAAAATTAGTAAATGACTTTATTGCCGGAAAATTAGAGCTAAACGCCAACTATTGCGACCACGACGATCCATCTCATGAACACTGCAACCATTAATACTCAGCGCAATATTGACGAGCGGTGTATTCAATGTTTTACCAATACTTACAACCGGTTGGGAGAGAAGTTTAACTGCTCTCCCAACCAAATGTTATTGTTCAATACAAGAAAAAAAGAGGTATTTTTAAAATACAAAACCGGAAGCAGCCCCATAATTCAACGGGAATTGAATCGCATATTTTGTCAAATTATCGACAATTTCGATCTATTTTCCGAGGAAAAGGAGTTAAGTAATCGGGTTGCATTAAAATTGTACGACGAATGGAAGCCCAAGGTGCTTTCTTCCGAAAATCCCTTTGATACTGCTCTTCGGCTTGCCGTGGCCGGAAATATTATGGATTACGGAGCAAACAACAGCTTTCATATTTCTCAAACCATTGAGCGGGTGATGAACGCTTCTTTTGCTATCAATGATGCTGATTTATTGAAATCACGAATTGCCGAAGCAGGAACCATTCTCTACCTCGGCGACAATGCCGGAGAAATTGTTTTTGACAAGCTTTTCATTGAAACAATAATGCATAATAAGGTTTTTTATGCTGTTAAAGGAGCTCCTATTATAAACGATGCGACCATGAACGATGCAAAACTGGTAAACATGGAAAGTATTGCCAACGTGATTTCAAATGGATATAATGCCCCTTCAACAGTTTTAAATAAATGCAGTAAAGAATTTCTCGAAATTTATAATTCGGCTAACCTTATTATTTCAAAAGGGCAGGGAAATTTTGAAGGGTTGATGAACGAAAACGATAAACGGATTTTTTTCCTGCTTATGGTAAAATGCGACGTCATTGCCGAAATTCTAAATGTTGTAAAAGGCAGTTTTGTTGTTTACAAACTTCTTCGGATACAGTAATTATGAAAACAATTAAAATCGGAATTATCATCTGCGACCGCTATCATACTTGTGCCGGCGGTAAATGTTTCAGAGCCTTACAAAATCGTGAAGGAGCCTTTGAAATGTATAAAGATAAAGAGGTTGAACTTGTTGGATACACCACTTGCGGGGGTTGTCCAGGGGGAAATATTGAGTACGCTCCTGCTGAGATGAAAAAAAATGGAGCTACACACATCCATTTAGCCACAGGGCTGCTAGTTGGTTACCCTCCTTGTCCTAGGCTTAACCATTTTGCCAAATTTATACCAGAAAAGTATGGTCTCAAAGTGATATTTGGCACTCATCCAATTCCTCAGAAGTACTTTACCACACATATAAATCTGAACACTTGGAACTCCGGATTCTATCAGGAAGCAATAAAAGATGCACTTACCGACGAAGCTACTCGTTTGCAGTATGATTAATAAAGGAAATTTGAAAATTGCCATTGCCAGCGGAAAAGGAGGAACCGGTAAAACAACCTTAGCTACAAATTTAGCTGCCTTCATTGCCGAACAAAAAGAAGTAGTGTTGGTTGACGTGGATGTGGAAGAACCTAATGCAGGGCTTTTTATTAGCGGCACACGCATCCGGCAGGAAGATAAATATAAAATGATTCCTCGCTGGGAACAAGATCAATGCACATTTTGTGGGATTTGTCAAAATGCTTGTAAGTTTCATGCTATATTGCAATTAGGCAAAAGTATTGTTGTTTTTCCGGAATTATGCCACAGTTGTTATGCCTGTTCAGCACTTTGTCCCACGCAAGCGCTACCAATGCAACCTGAAAAAATTGGAGAACTAACAGAATATCAAATCAATAACAATCTTCACTTTATCGAAAGCAGACTTGATATTGGCGAGGAGCAAGCCGTACCGCTGATTGCTCAGACAAAGAAATATGTTAAAACAAAATATTCAAAGGTCTATTTTCAGGTTTTTGATTGTCCTCCTGGGACTTCCTGTCCTATGATAGAAGCAACCAGAGATGCCGATTTTGTTATTTTAATTACGGAACCCACCCCTTTTGGCTTACACGATGTAAGTCTTGCCGTAGAAACCATGCGTAAACTTAACAAACCCTTCGGAATTGTTATAAACCGTTTTGGCATAGGTAACGATGATCTAATAAAATACTGCAATAAAGAAAATATTCCAATGATCGCCAAAATTCCCAATCATCGTAAGATTGCTGAATATTATTCTAACGGCAGGCTTATTTATATTAAAATTCCTGAAGTAAAAGAGGCATTAAAACAAATTATGAATTATTGCGCGGCAACGATTGAAAAAGAATCAGAATGAAAGAGATTGTCATTATTTCGGGGAAAGGTGGAACAGGTAAAACTTCCATCACGGCTTCGTTTGCCGTGTTGGGAGGCAAAGATGTGGTAGTTGCCGATTGCGATGTAGATGCTGCCGATATGCACTTGCTTTTAAAACCCGATTTTAAATTTTCAGAAGAATTTTACAGTGGCGAAATTGCATCTATTGCACAGTCAAACTGCACCGGTTGCGGAAAATGTTTTGAGGTGTGCCGTTTCGATGCTATTTCTTTTCTCAATTCGCACTATAACATCCATCCTCTGAGTTGCGAAGGTTGCGGCTATTGCTCACTTGTATGTCCCACATCAGCTATTATAAACAAAAAACGTTTATCGGGAAAATGGTTTGTCTCAACTATTAAAACAGGCAGCAAAATGACACATGCCAGGCTTGACATTGGCGCTGACAATTCGGGGAAATTAGTTGCTAAAGTAAAAAATGAGGCAAAAAAAATAGCTTCCGAAGAGGCAAAACCTTTTATCCTTATTGATGGCTCACCGGGCATTGGTTGTCCAGTTGTTTCATCGTTGTCTGGAGCTAATTTTGTGATATTAGTAGTAGAACCTTCTGTTTCCGGTGTGCACGATTTAAAGCGGGTGTATCAGGTGGTAAAAAATTTCAATATCAAAGCCGGATGTATCATCAATAAAGCAGATTTAAATTCCGAAAAACAGCAAGAAATAAAAGATTTCTTAATCGAAGAAAATATTGTCCATCTTGCCGATTTGCCTTACGATGAGAGTTTTACAAAAGCAATGGTAAACGGAATGACCATTGTTGAATACGATCAAGGTGAAATAAATAAGATACTTTCTCAATCTTGGAAAAAAATAAAAACAGTTTTATGAACTAATAAAATTTTAAATAATGAAAACGACAGATGTATTAGTTATTGGAGGCAGTGCTGCCGGCATGGTAGCAGCTTTAACAGGGAAAGCTCATTGGCCAAAAAAGGAGTTTATTCTGGTAAAAAAACAAAAAGAGATGATGGTGCCCTGTGGCATACCATACATTTTTGGAACACTTGATTGCAGTGACAAAAATATAATGCCCGTAGATGCTTCTTTAGAAAAAAACGGAATTACTTCAATAGTAGATGAAGCCATTGAAATAAATCCCGCAAAAAAAGAAGTTTCATTTGCCAGTGGTGAAAAAATCAGCTATCAAAAACTTGTCATTGCTATTGGTTCAACTCCGGTGAAACCTGAATGGCTAAAGGGTGCAGATTTGGAAAATGTCTTTGTCATTCCAAAGGATAAAAACTATCTTGATGACATGAAGAGCAAGCTTGGAACGGTAAAAAACATTGCTGTAATCGGTGCAGGCTTTATCGGAGTAGAACTTTCCGACGAGCTTTCAAAACAAGGGTATAATGTAATGCTTATTGAAAAACTTCCTCATATTTTAACGCTAGCTTTTGATCCGGAAATAGCAGAAAAGGTCCATGGATTGCTTGTAAACAGAGGTATTGACATTATTACAGGCAAAGGAATAAGAAAAATTTTGGGAACAAAAAAAGTTGAGTCAATAGAGCTTGAAGATGGCTCAGTGATGAACATAGACGCCGTTGTGCTTTCAATGGGTTACAAGCCCAATAGCGACTTAGCAAAGAATTCTGGTATTTATGTTGATGAAGATAATTTTATTGCCGTTGATGAATATATGCGTACCCACGTGAAAGATGTTTTTGCTATAGGTGACTGTGCACAAAAACGCGATTTTGTTACACGTGGACGTGTATCCACCATGCTTGCCTCAACAGCTTGTGCAGAAGCCAGAATTGCGGGCATGAATTTGTTTAATTTACATGTGGTAAAAACATTTAGTGGAACTATAGCTATTTATTCTACAGCAATCGGAGATACAGGCTTTGGAACTGCTGGTGTTACTGAACAAAGAGCCGGACAAGAAGATATTGTAACTGTTACTGGCACGTTTGAAGGTGTAAATCGCCATCCAGGTAACTTACCGGATGCTCACAAACAAATTGTTAAACTTATTGCAGCTGAAAATTCAGGAATAATTATTGGTGGAGAAGTAATCGGCGGAAAAGAAACCGGTGAATTAACCAATGTGATTGGTTTAGCCATTCAAAACCGCATGTCAGTCAATTCGTTTTTAACCATGCAAATTGGCACCCATCCCTGCCTCACAGCTTCTCCTGCGGCATATCCTCTTATTAAAGCTGCTGAAATGATTGCTGTAAAAATGACCCATAATTGAAAGATGGTCAAAAAAAATTAACTGGTATGAATATAGAGAAATTCTAAAATTTCACAAATACAATGGTGAAAGAAAAAACCATTGTGGAATACGATGCCAGAGTATTAAAAAAAGACCCTGGTGGAAACATTAAATAAAATAGAAAACAAAGTAACAATTTAAATTTTAAACCATGAGAATTGCATTTACAGCCAATGGAACTACCTGGGAATCAGTGATTGATTCACGTTTTGGAAGAACTGAATTTATTGTTGTGTACGATGAGGAAACAAAAGAATTTACAACTTTTGATAATATGGCAATAAAAGAAGAAGCGCATGGCGCCGGCACTACCACCGTTCAGAAACTTTATCAAATGAAACCCGATGTGCTGATAACAGGCAACGGACCAGGAGAGAATGCCACCTTAGCCTTAAAGCACTTGAATATTCAGATTTTTGTGGATGCGCATAATATGACATTACAACAAGCGTATGAAAATTACAAAAGTGGAACCCTTAAAAAATTAAATTTTTGAGGCAACATGAACATCATCAAGGCATTGGCGGAGGACACGATGGTGGCAGTTTGGTATCGGTAAAAACAGATGCCATATCTCCTGACATATGGAAAAAATTGACACGCCTCATACAACACTCATTTTCGATACAAATTTGGAAGCAATCTCCCAATTCAGGAAACAATTCATAGGCAAATTTGTTACAGAAACCAAGCTCATACAAGGACTGAATGACACCCCTGATGAGATTGAAAAAAAATCAAAATACATTGAAGCACTGATGCCCACAGTAGCTTATATTTCCATTCCCACACGTCCTACAGCCTTTAAGCAGATTGTTCCGGCAACGGAGCAGATGGTTACTGTCGCCTACCAAATGTTTTCCAGCCATAATGTTCAAACAGAACTACTGACAGGATACGAGGGCAATGCTTTTGCAACTTCAGGTAATTTTGCCGAACACCTATTATTTACGTAAATTTCCTAAGCGAAAGACAGCATGCAAAAAGTAGAAAAACTTAATCCCGAATCGGGAGTTGAATTAAAATCCTTTATTGCCAAACATTACGATAAGATTATGAATACATTATGCTTTGGCTTATACCGGCGTTTTATTCAGAAAGCCATTGAAGATAGAGCAAATCGAGACGAATTTAAGATATAATAACAGAGATTATTTTACTTCAACCAATCTTGATCCGGATCCATGGTTAGAATAAAAAACTAAAAAACAATGTCAACAGGTTATATACATTTATACACTGGTAATGGAAAAGGCAAAACCACGGCAAGCATAGGCCTTGCGATAAGGGCTGCCGGTGCCGGAAAAAAAGTTCATATTGCCCAGTTTGTCAAAGGGATGCACTATGCTGAGTTAGATGCCTTAAAAAGATTTCCCGAAATCGAGATTATTCAGTATGGTTTGGATTGTTTTATTAAGAATAAACCTACTGAAAAAGACATTAAAGCAGCTCAGATTGGGCTGAAGGAAGTCGCCGCAATAATGATGGAAAACAAATACGATATAGTGGTTCTGGACGAAGTTTGTATTGCGTTGTATTATCATTTATTCGAAGTCAGTGAGTTGATAAGTATTTTGCTTAACAAACCAGACCCTATGGAAATCATCCTTACCGGCCGTTACGCCCCACCAGAACTCATTGAAATGGCAGACCTGGTGACCGAAATGAAAGAGATAAAACATTATTTCACCCAAGGGGTAAAGGCCCGTAAGGGCATCGAATTTTAACTTCAACATCATACTGTAAACAACAGTGATTATCCCTTTGAAACAATGCTGCAGGAATGGCAGTTGACATGAAACTAAAAATTGCAGTATCTTTGTGACACGAACTATTAAAAATTGAATAAAAAGTGTCAGCATTAAAAATAATAAAGATGAATTATCCATTGATCGCATTGGTATTTGTTTCCATTTTTTGCTGTAGTTGCAAGAAAGATGATGGCTCCCAGCCAGTTGCCACAGCTACTGATTATTCGAAAGCTACGCATTGGTTATCTTTACCTGCCCCGGTCATGGCAGTTGACGTTTTTTATCTTTATCCGACCTGCTGGCAGAAGGTTAATTCAAGCGATCCAAATATATGTAACATCGACAACCCTTCGATGTTGGCAGGGGCTCTCCCTGCTTTCGAACGCCAGGCAACAGCTTTTGAGACTTTTGCAAATGTTTACGCCCCTTATTACCGTCAAGCCGATGCCGGCTATACTTTGGCATTATCTGAAGATCAGCGGGAGAAGGTCATAGGAGGAATTCCTACATCGGATGCCACTGCAGCCTTCGACTACTATATTCAGCATTACAATCAGCACCGCCCATTCATTTTAGCAGGACATTCACAAGGGTCGAATGTTCTGATCCATTTGCTTTCAGGATATCTGAAAGACAACCCTAAGGTTTATCAGCGTATGATTGCTGCTTATATTATCGGTTATCCGGTAACTTCAACCTTCCTGGCCAATAATCCTCATTTGAAATTTGCCGAAGGTTCCGATGACATAGGGGTAATTATCTCCTATAACACCCAGGCTCCCAGTGTTATTCCGCCTCATAATCCCGTGGTATCAGATATTGTAGGTCTGGTCATCAATCCGATTACATGGACAAGAACCGAAACAGAGGCAACGACTGCTGAGGGTTTGGGGTCCCTCATGCCCGATTCGGTGACCATGAAATTTAAACCCGTACCTCAATATGCTGATGCCAGAGTAGATATAAAAACTGGAGTCCTGATCTGTACCTCGGCTGACTCCAACGGGCTATATCAATACACCAAATCTTTTGGGAAGGGAGTTTACCATAGCTTTGATTACCCCTTTTATTTTTTCAATATCCGGGAAAATGCCCAGCAAAGGGCTGACCAATTTCTTCGCAAAAAAGCAGGTCGTTAACACTACTGTTAAAGATAATCCTCACTCCCTGCTTTAATTCCGGTAAAGGGCTCAATGGCCCGGGCATAAATGCCATGCACCCAGGCAATGGCCAGACCGTAATTGGTGACAGGAATACCGGCATCAATAGCTGGTTTTAATCGACTGATCAGTTGTTTACGGGTGATCATACACCCTCCGCACTGAATGATCAAGGAATAGTCGGTGATGGGTCTTATGATTGTGCTAAGTCCGGTGACCACATCAAAATCAAGATGCTTTCCGGTAAAATTACTCAGCCAGCGGGGGATT
>CAZXVT010000201.1:0-8123 GCA_964644015.1 uncultured Maribellus sp. | reverse complement strand
ATAATAACCAATATTAGATTTTATATTTGCTTAATAGAAAACATTAAATAATTATATCTGTGAAAATATTGTTAGTAGAAGACAACCTGATGAACCAAAAGGTGGTGATGTTTAATCTGAAAAAATTAAACCTCGAAATTGCGCCTGCAGTAACCGGTTCAGAAGCTATCGAACTTTTTAAGAACAATGAGTTCAGTCTTGTATTAATGGATATTATGCTCCCGGAAATGGATGGTTACCAAATTACGCAGGCAATCAGGGAAATGGAAAAACAAAACAATATTGAAAATCCGGTTCCGATTATTGCGCTGACTGCCAATACATACGACAATGACAAAGAAAAATGCTTTAATGCCGGTATGAACGATTATCTGTCGAAACCATTTACTTCCAAACAGTTAATTGATATGATTGCCAAATATCTTCCTGTCGGTACAAATGAATAATGAATTTTATATAAGAGGAGAAAATTATTCGGATACTGAAAAGGAACTTGATAAAAAACTCCGGCCACTTCAGTTCAGCGATTTCAGCGGGCAAAATCAGATTGTTGAAAACCTCAAAATATTTGTAAAAGCTGCAAAATTAAGGGGAGAAGCACTTGATCATGTTCTTTTGCATGGTCCGCCCGGATTAGGGAAAACCACGCTTTCAAATATCATTTCAAACGAAATGGGAGTGGGGCTGAAAATTACTTCAGGACCGGTACTCGATAAACCGGGCGATTTGGCTGGTTTATTAACGAATTTAGAAGCCAACGATGTACTGTTTATCGACGAAATTCACCGTTTGTCGCCCATTGTTGAAGAATATCTTTATTCGGCGATGGAAGATTTCAGAATCGATATCATGATTGACAAAGGTCCCAGTGCACGTTCCATTCAACTTCAACTAAATCCGTTTACACTGATTGGCGCCACAACCCGTTCTGGTTTGCTAACATCGCCACTCAGGGCGCGTTTTGGTATTAATGCTCACCTTGAATACTATGATAATGATGTACTTACCGGAATTGTAAAACGTTCTGCCAGTATTCTGGAAGTAAATATTGTGGAAGATGCTGCCCGTGAAATTGCTTTTCGCAGTCGCGGAACACCCCGAATTGTAAACTCGCTGTTGAGAAGGGTGCGCGATTTTGCCCAGGTAAAAGGAAATGGCAGCATTGATATGGAAATCACAAAACATGCCCTCAAAGCCCTGAATATTGATGAATACGGGCTCGATGAGATGGACAACAAAATACTGGTTTGTATCATCGATAAATTTAAAGGCGGACCGGTTGGAATTTCAACCATTGCAACGGCAGTGGGAGAAGACAGCGGAACCATTGAAGAAGTTTACGAACCTTTTCTGATCAAAGAAGGATTTTTGAAAAGAACTCCCCGCGGACGTGAAGCCACCGAACTGGCTTATAAACATTTGGGAAGAATAAAATACGGCGACAATCTGACTTTATTTTGAAGGTATCAGTTTTATCTCAAACAGTTTTGGCCAGTATTTTCCGGTAACAAAAAAATGTCCGGTTTTTTCATTCCAGGCAATTCCATTCAAAACATCCAGTTTGTCTGTATTATTTTTGTACATGTCAACAATACCAGCCATGTTGATTTCAGAAATTACTTTTCCAGTTTCCGGATCAATCTGAACAATCATTTCGGTGGTGTAAACGTTGGCATAAATGGTTCCGTCCACGAATTCAAGTTCATTCAGATAATTAATCAGTCCGCGGTTATTGGCAACCTGGATGGTTTTTATAACCGAAAAATCAGTTGGGTTTATCCATGTTAGCAGGTGAGTTCCGTCGCTCATGATCAGGTTTGTACCGTCGTTTGTCAAACCCCATCCTTCTTCCGAACGAAATGAAAAAGAATCGATTACCGCCAGATTTTCAAGGTTATAAACAAAACCTTTTTTGTTTTTATAAGTGAGCTGGTAGACTTTATCATTCAGAATGGTAATTCCTTCGCCAAAATATTTTTCATCCAGCATCACCGATTTTTCGATGCTGCCATTTTCAAACTTAGTTTTAAAGATTCCCGAAGTTCCATATTCACCGGTTCCTTCGTAAAGCGAATTTTTAAAAAACTCAAGTCCTTGTGTATAATGCGTTTTTGAATGTGGAAAAGTGTTAATTACCTGGTAACTAAATTTAGCTGCCGGCAGATCTGAAAAAACATTTACCAATGCAGAACGCGTATTTTTTTGTCCGTCAGTTTTAACAGCTTCCACCGAAAAACTGCTGCTGCCCAGGGTTTTGAGTTCAATATTATCAACCGAAAAATCTACTTCCTTACTTTCCTTTATCAACTGGTTATTATAAAAAAGTTTTACCGATTCCAGTTCTCCGTTTCTCACTTTTGTCTGAACTCTTACAGAAACTTTGTCACCAAAAACATAATTTGTTTTTGCCGGAATTACTGAAATAGTACTAACCGGTTTTCGTGATTTTGACGAGTTATTGGAACACGAAAAAGAAGTGATAAATAAACTGAAAATCAATATTAACGGAAAGGTCACAGGTTTTTTCATCAGAAAAGAATTTTTAAAAATCGTCAGCAAAATTAATAAAAAAGAGGCGTTCAGAAATTCTGGTACAAAATTGCACATCTGAAATTCAGTGTTTTGATATGAATTTTATCTTTGCTCAAAATTCCGAAGTTTTGAGCACATACAAACGGTTGGCAGGAGATACAGCAATCTACGGTATCAGCAGTATTTTAGGAAGAGTTCTGAATTGGTTACTAACCCCTTATTATACAAGAGTTTTTCTTGAAAGTGAATTTGGTGTTCAAACCAATCTCTATTCGTATGCCGCGGTATTGCTTGTAATCCTCACTTATGGAATGGAAACCTCGTTTTTCCGGTTTGCCTCGAAAAGTGAGAATCCCGGAAGAGTTTATTCCACCTCGCTGATTTCGGTTTTCAGTACTTCGCTGTTGTTTTTACTCATTTTTATTTTGCTGAAAAACCCGATTGCCGGTTTTATTCAATATCCGCAACATCCGGAATACATTGTCTGGTTTGCGGTAATTCTGTCCATCGATGCTATAACAGCCATTCCATTTGCCTGGATCAGAATTGAAAAGAGGCCTATAAAATTTGCGGCTATCAAGCTGATTAACATTGCATTTAATATTGGGTTTAACCTGTTTTTCATAACATTTTGTCCGTGGTTTTTAAAGTACAATCCTGAGTCGTGGATCAGGTTTATTTATTCGCCAGAAATAGGAGTGGGGTATATTTTTATTTCAAACCTGCTGGCTTCGGGTGTTATGTTACTGATGTTACTGCCCGATATTCTGAAAATCAAATTTCAGTTTGATAAAGAAATATTTAAAAAACTACTCAACTACGGTTTACCAATTCTGATTGTAGGAATTGCCGGCCAGTTAACACTTTATGTGGGTAACATTTTGATACCGTTTCTGATACCCGAATCGCAGGAACCCATGAAACAGCTCGGTATTTATGGTGCTAACCTGAAACTGGCGGTTTTGATGAACATGTTTATACAGGCATTCAGATTTGCTTTTGAGCCCTTTTTCTTTGCCCGCGGAAACTCAAAAGACGACCCGGTGATTTATGCCAACATCATGAAATATTTTGTCATTTTCGGGTTGCTGATATTTCTGGGGATGACTTTATATGTTGATTTACTGCAATTTATTAACGATTCGAAATACAATTCAGGATTGAAAGTGCTCCCCATAATTCTGATGGCCAACCTGATTTATGGAATGTACTACACCCAGTCGCTCTGGTACAAAATTACCGACAAAACCCGGTACGGAGCCACGCAAAGTGTGATTGCCTCGGTTGTTTCAATTGCACTGAACTTCCTGTTAATACCGGTTTTCGGATACATGGGTTCGGCATTTACGCTGCTTTTCAGCTATGTTCTTGTTCTGGTTATTTCCTATTTTCAGGGAGAAAAATATTACCCGGTACCCTATGACCTGAAACGAATCGGGATTTATTTTGCGTTGGCCCTTTCACTGTTTTTTATTTCCGGGTTGTTTCAGTCTTTTCATCCTTTAGTTAAAGCCGGACTGGGTACTCTTTTGATTTTTGTTTTTTTCGGAGTTGTTTACGCATTCGAAAAAAAAGATTTAAAAGGATTATTTAAAATGAATAAAAAGAAATAAGCACCAAAAAGTATTATTTTTGTTTTTTATGAAAGATTTGAAAGATAAAATTATAGCAGTTGCCAGCGATCATGCAGGTTTTGAGAGAAAAGAGGCTGTTCTCGCCTGGTTCAGGGAAAAAGGAATTGCCTACCATGATTTCGGCTGTTTTTCAACTGACCCCGTTGATTATCCCGATTTTGCCCATGCAATCGGAAACGCCATTGAAAAAGGCGAATTTGAAACCGGCATTACATTTTGTGGCAGTGGCCAGGGAATCAGCATTGCAGCCAATAAACATCAGCATGTACGCTCGGCGGTTTGCTGGATACCTGAAATAGCTGCTCTCGCGCGCCAGCACAACGATGCCAATATTTGTGCAATTCCCGGTCGGTTTGTAACTGATGAACAGGCTATTGCCATTGTTGAAGCCTTTTTAAATGCTGATTTTGAAGGTGGTCGTCACGCTCGCCGTGTAGATAAAATTCCTTGTAAATAAAAATGTCAAAACAAAAGGAAATATTTCTTGAGGAATCAAAAATTGCTTTCGACCTGAAACACCGGAAGACAATCAATTTTAATATCGGGCGGTACGACGAAGCGGTTGCAAAAGGAAAACTTCGTTATGCAAATCTCGAAACAGCAAGAAATAAAGCTTCTTTTGTAAAAGATGATGTGGTTGCCAACCTCGCCGATTATCTTGAAATATTTGAGAAAAACGCACAGAAAAACAACATCCAGGTTATTTGGGCGCGCGATAGCAGGGAAGCGCTGAAAGAAATCATCGGATTGCTGAAAGAGAACAAAACAGAAATGCTTGTTAAAAGCAAATCCATGATTTCGGAAGAACTGGAGTTGAATGAGCATCTTGAGAAAAATCACATCGAACCGGTGGAAACCGATCTGGGTGAGTTTATTGTTCAGGTTGCCGGCGAAAAACCCTATCATATTTTAACGCCTGCCATGCACAAGTCGAAAGAAGATGTGGCAGAGCTTTTTACCAAGAAGTTTGATATGTCTCCCGGTTCAACGCCCACCGAAATAGCCAGGTATGTAAGAAAAATCCTCCGCGAAAAATTTACAACAGCCCAGGCCGGAATCACAGGGGCCAACTTTTTGGTTGCCGATGTGGGCGGAATTTTACTGACCGAAAACGAAGGAAACGGGTTTATGTCGGTGGCTTTTCCAAAGCTGCACATTGTGATTGCCGGAATTGAAAAAATTCTTCCATCCGTGAAAGATTTGCCGCTGTTTTTACCGCTTTTGGCCACAATGGGAACAGGGCAGCAAATAACAGTTTACAACTCGCTGATTACAGGACCCCGCAAACCCGGAGAAAAGGATGGTCCGGAGAAAATGGTAGTTATTCTGCTCGATAACAAACGTTCTGAAATTGCCAATGAAAAGGAACATTTTAAGTCGCTGAAATGTATCCGCTGCGGAGCCTGCCTCAATGCCTGCCCCATTTACCGGAATGTGGGTGGTTACACCTACAATTCAACTTATGGTGGCCCGATTGGCTCGGTTATCACACCTTTTATGAAGGGATTTGAACAATATAATCACCTCAGTTATGCCTGCACGGTTTGTGGTGCCTGCACAGAGGTTTGCCCGGTAAAAATTCCACTCCACGATCTCCTGCTGCTCAACAGAAAAAAGGCTGTGGAACAAGTTGGTGGAGAATTTATGTGGAATATCGGGATGAAAGCTTACGGCTGGGCCTTAAAAAAACGTTCAAACCTTGATCTGGTAAAAGGTCCGGTAAAAAATAAATTGGCTAAACTTGGTAAAAACGCATTGGGTGATCAAAAAGAATTCCCTGAATTTGCAAAGAAATCGTTTAGTGAAATCTGGAAGTCGAACTTAAAATAATTG
This sequence comes from uncultured Maribellus sp., assembly GCA_964644015.1. Taxonomy (GTDB): domain Bacteria; phylum Bacteroidota; class Bacteroidia; order Bacteroidales; family Prolixibacteraceae; genus Draconibacterium. The sequence goes on along the minus strand of CAZXVT010000201.1, from coordinate 2,124 downwards.
ATATGTTATCGAATACTTGTAAATATGCGCTCCGGGCGCTCATTTATCTGGGCAAAAATTCAGAAAAGGATTATCGCATCGGGATTAAAAAAATTTCAGAAGATCTGGGATTATCGTCACCTTTCCTGGGGAAAATCCTGCAAAATCTGGTTAAACAGAAATTATTGGTTTCAACAAAAGGCCCGAATGGTGGTTTTGCGTTGGGTAAAAAACCCGACCAGATTACTTTGTGGGACATTGTTGCAAAAGTTGACGGCGAGGAATTTTTCACCAACTGCCTGATTACGCTTGAACCCTGCAAAACGCACGATCCGTCGAAGCCGCTTTGCCCGATTCATTCGCAATATGACAAGCTACGGAAAGAAATAACCGCTTTCTACAAGGAAACAACGCTGGCAATCATCAGCAACGACATTGAAAAATTCGAAGAAATTGTAAGGCTTTAAAAAAGCATTTCCCATTTCCGGTTTACCACAAACAACCTGAAAAACAGGAGTGCAGAGAGCACACCGGCTGTGTTGGCTAAAAAATCGAAAATATCGCTTTGGCGTGTGTTCGATAAAAGATGCTGAATAAATTCAAGCATTCCGCTCAACCCGATGGATGTTAGTGCCGCCATGAAATAGCCGTTCATTTTTAGTTTTTTAAAGGGGCGCACCAGAAAAAGGCAAAGCGTAAAAAACAGGCCGAAATGTACAATTTTATCGAAATGCGGAATTCTCAGAAAAGGTTCGACAGGAAGCCGCGTGGCCGGAATAAACAGTGCATAACAGGTTATAATCAGCCATAAAACGGGTTTCCAGAAATACAAAATTGTTTTTGCCATGCTTTGTGTCCAGCTTTGAAAGCAAATGTAGGTTTCCGCGGCGAGACTTGCAACTGAAAGCATTTTTGGCAGGAAATAAATAACAATCTTATTAAGAATCAGCCAATGGCGGGAATCTACATTCATATTCCGTTTTGCAGGCAGAAATGTTATTACTGCGACTTTTACAAAACTGTTAATACTTCATTGGAGAGAGATTTTATCAAAGCGCTCAAATCAGAAATTCTGCTTCAGGAGAATTATTTAGAGGGTGAACAGGTCGAAACGATTTATTTTGGCGGAGGCACACCTTCGGTTCTCACAAAAGAAGATATAACCGAAATCACCGGATCTTTGCAAAAAGTTTTTCCCATTTCACCGGGTTGCGAAATTACTTTCGAGGCCAATCCCGATGATCTTACTCCCAACTACCTGGCTGATTTGTACAGTGCCGGAATCAGGAGGCTCAGCATTGGCATACAATCGTTTGATGATGTTTTGCTGAAAAAAATGAACCGCCGGCACAATGCAATTCAGGCAGTAGAAGCCATAAAAAATGCTGCTGCAGCCGGTTTTTCCGATATCAGTGCCGACCTGATTTATGGTTTACCCGGTCTCACAAAAAGTGGGTGGAAAACTAATCTTGAAACGGTTTTCAGTTTGCCGGTCACACATCTTTCGGCTTATCATCTTACTTATCATGAAGGAACCCCGTTTTACACCTGGCTGAAAAAAGGAACGCTGAAACCCGCGACTGAACCAACCAGTATTGCCCATTTCGAAACACTTGTGAAAATGGCTGCTGAAAACGGTTTTGAGCATTACGAGATTTCGAATTTTGCAAAAAACGGCTTGTATTCAAAACACAACTCATCATATTGGACCGGCAAAAAATACCTCGGTCTTGGCCCGTCGGCGCACTCTTTTAATGGTTTTTCGAGGCGATGGAATGTTTCGCACACCGAAAAATACATTCATTCACTACAGCAAAAACAGCTCTGTTTTGAGGATGAAATACTTTCGGAAGAAAATCGCTTTAATGAATATATTCTGACCGGCATCCGCACAAAATGGGGCGTTTCTGCGGCAGAAATTCAAAACCGGTTCGGGTCTGAAAAAGCAGCTTATTTTCAGCAAAATATGGAGAAATACCTCGATAAAAAACTGGCTGTAAAAACAGGCGAAATTTATACGCTCACACAACAAGGCTGGTTTGTTTCTGATGAAATTACGGCCAATCTCATGTTCATTTAATTGTTTTCCAACAACTTGAATTAATTAACTTTTAACATTTTATAGTATTGTGCCCGTGCAATCTA
>CAZXVT010000200.1:0-8217 GCA_964644015.1 uncultured Maribellus sp. | reverse complement strand
TGATCCGGAAGGGGTACTTCTGAAGTGGAGGGGGGTACTTCCGAAGTGGGGGGGTGTACTTCAAAGGTTCAACATTGAAGCAAAAAGGTTCAAATTATAGGCTCGGAGGTTCAACGTTGAGGTAAAAAGGCTCAAATTATAGGTAAAAAGGTTCAGCGTTGAGGCAAAAAGGTTCAAATTATAGGTTCGGAAGCTCAACGTTGAGGAAAAAAGGTTCAAGCGAGTACTTCCGAAGGTCAAATTATAGGTAAAAAGGTTCAAATTATAGGTTCCGAAGTGGGGTGGAGTACATCCGAAGTAGGAGGTAGTACTTCAAAATTTCAGCGTTGAGGGAAAAAGGTTCAAATTATTACTTCTGAAGTGGACAGGCGTACTTAAAAGGTTCAAAGTTGAGGTAAAAAGATTCAAATGATAGCTTCTGAGGTACCCCGGGGCAGTCCGGTGCGGGAGACATCCAATCCAACGGCCAAGGAACCGTCCTTTAATTGCATAGAACCCTGAAAGGGTGAACTATGAATAACCCCGTCTCGCCTCAGGCGAGACGGGGATCACCGAATCACAAGAACCCGCCCCGCAGTTTGAAACGCCTGCTTTGTGCCTCAGCGAAAAGAAAACCGTTCTGAAAGAATAATTTCTTTTTTACATAAAAAATTTCACCATTCCCAACCATCAGGTATTCAACATTTTTATAGCTTTGGGAAAAATAACCTGACATGAACTGCCAGCCGCCCACTACAAAATCAATTATCCGGTTTCGACTCCCCAAAAGTTGAAAACACAAAAGTTTTGTACCAAAGCTGTAACAAGGCATTTAGCCGGGATTATCAAACAACCTTAAACTTATTGTTATGAATCATTTATTAAACACTTTGTTACTGGGTATTATCGGGCCACAGGAAATTATTGTTATCCTCATTGTAGTGGCCGTTATTTTCGGAATCAGTCTTATTCCGATGATTTTTTTCCTGCTCACACTGCAAAACACCTTGAATGCCGTCAGTTTCGAAAACCGGAAAATGGAGCCCGGTTTGGTGTGGCTGAGCCTGATCCCGCTTTTTGGAATGGTGTGGCAGTTTATTGTGGTTGACCGGATGGCCGGCTCGCTGCAGGCCGAGTTTGCCAAAAGGGGAATAGCCACCGAAGAAGCCCGTCCCGGCAACAGCATCGGGCTGGCGTATTGCATTTTGTTTTGCTGCAGCCTCATCCCGTTTCTGGGGTACATCACTTCCATTGCCGGGCTGATTTGCTGGATCATCTACTGGATCAGAATCAACGACTACAAAAACCGGTTGCTGGCGGGAAGGTAGGAGAGAGACAAAGTAGCAATAAATGTAGTACTACATATACACAGACGTTACCTGCAATGTATGCAATTGTATCTGTAGAAATACGACCTTTCGGACTGAAAAATGAAATTTATGGTACAGAACTATAAAAACTAAGAATATGAACTATTACAAACAATTAAATTTAGCACATTCAAAATCTAAACCGCAATGGTGGCGAATGATATTAATTTTGGGATTTATTGTTAATCTTGGAATTATTAATGTTGGCTGTGAAAAAGATAATGAAGGTAATGTTGAACCCAATGACGAGTACTATGTTAAGTATATAGCAAAAGGTAGCACCATGTATAGTTTATCAAGAACTGCAGTGTTTACGTTGGAAAATAATACTAATAGTACTGTAACATTTAACACTTCACAATGGGAGGTGACAATTGGTCCTGTGAAAAAAGGATTTCATGCTTCTCTTAAAGCAAGTTTTAATACTTCTCAAATTCTTGCTAAAACTTACATGGACGTTGAAATACACGTATGTAAAAATAATGGCCCATTTACTTTGAAGGCGAGCAACATTAGTGAACAAGTAAGAAATTCTGCTTCAACCAGCTATACAATAAATTAAAATAAAAACACAGCAGGTAACACGTGGTATAAGGCATGGCTGGGTTTGTGCGGATTCGACAAGTCGTATCTCGTCCCAACCTCAGTTTCGGTCGGACACTCAGACTCTCGTCTTACCGCCACGATCTCATACCACCACCGTTGTGCATTATTTTAAAACAAAAAGACTACAAACTCAATGACAATTAATTACTAAATCTATAATTATGGAAATCAGTGATAACATAGTTAATCTGGTGGCTATATTTTTTGGAGTTAGCACAGTTAGCATATACGCAATCTTTGCAAAGATACACTGTGAGAACAAGCTTGATAAACTTGAACGAAAGAAATCAATGGAATTTGATAAATTAAAAAGAGAAAAGAAAGAATTAGAGTTTAAATATTTTGAACTAAAAAAATCTCAAGAAAAATTAATGGAGGTGGATGACACAATAATTACAGACTTTATTTTACGAAAGAAGAAAAGACTAATAAATGAAAATGATAAACTAATTAATGATTTAATCAATAAACTAATTAATGATTACTTTAAAAAATCGTGTATAAAATTAGAAGATGAATTTGTTAGCTACGAAGAAAAATACGCAATCTTAACTACAATTGACAATCTTAAGGAATATGACATTTTTAATTCTAATCTAATTAAATCTTTAGTTATTGCTATTATTTATTCTAAGAGACATCAGTTACAAGAAAAAATAGTTGGGATTTTAAAAAATGTTGAGAACCGAGTTGCTGTTAATACTGCAGTTTTAGATTATTATGTTTGGACCAACTTTGATTCCTTAAAATATTTAGTTTACTTACTAGAATATACCTGGGATGATATAAATGTGAATCGTCTTGACGACTTGATTGATAGCTTAAAAAATAGAGAGTCAACTGTTTTAGAGCCATTAAAAGTCTTTCGAGAAAAACATTTTAAAACCTTAAAAGAATAAAAAACATTGCCCTCTCGCTCGCGCAGCACCTCGCTGGCGCGGTTTTGCAAACCGTGTCTGCCCCAAAAGGGCAAAGAATTTTTGCTTTTTCAATGCAAGACTCTCCCGCTCCGACAGCATGTATTTGAACATTAAAAGTTTATGAAAGACTTAAAAACCATATCGTGGATATTTCTTGCAACAGCACTTGCATCAAAGACCAAATCGACAGATATCAAAGGAATCATATCGATCGCAGATGGAATTAACCACGCATTGCCATCTGAGAAGGAGCTGAAAACGTCAATTGATTGGTTAACAAAACAAGATTTGATAACCCGGCAAGGGAAAAACTATGAATTGACGGATATGGGAAAAACAATTTACGGGCAGGCTTCTATTCACTTAAATAAGTTAATGGATATTTGGAAAGAATTAGAAAACCAACTTTCCTGTTTTATTGAAAGTTGAAATAATCTGGAAACATAATAATCCGGCTCTTGTCTCCCGTTACCGCGCGATTCCTCATAGCGTGATTTCCAGAGTAAAAAAATCCCTATTTCAATTGGCTAAATAATCTATGTGAAAACTGACTAACACCGGCATTGATGCCGGTGATTAAATATGTGAAACAAGCCGGGACTTTAGTCCAATGTGTTGATATCAGGGCTAAAGCCCCATCTTTTTTATGTAGATATTTCCCTGGCATAAATGCCAGGGTTAGTCAAAAATCCTCGCGACCGCCTGATTTCTCATCGCGTGGTTTCCAGAGAGGTCACGTGTCGTGCCGGTCAATGCCGATATCCTGCATGGAAACGGGATCTTCCCTGGGTTCAAGATGGGTAAAAACCGTTACCGGTTCCGTAAAAAGTCCGCGTATATTTTTCTCGATTTTTTCTGCTTCGTCATGCCCCTTCTGTATCGACCAGTCACCGGGCAACAATAAATGAAAGGCAATAAATTTCCGTTGTCCGGCCTGCCGGGTTAACAGCGAATGATGTTCGATTTCCTGCGATTTCAGTAAATCCAGTGTTTCCACAATCTTTTTCAGATCGGGTTCCGGTAAACTTGCATCAAGCAATCCGGTTGCCGAACGATGGATGAGCTGATATCCGGCCCACAGGATGTTCAGGGCCACACCCACCGCAACAATTCCATCGAGCACCTGCCACCCTGAAAGTTTCACCAGCAGAATGCCCACCAAAACACCTCCCGATGTGTAAACATCCGTCATCAGGTGTTTCCCGTCGGCTTCGAGGGTGATTGAATTGTTTTTTCTTCCGTTTTTAATTAAAACCAGGGCAACGGCCAGATTGATCAGTGAGGCTCCGACCGAAATCAGTAACCCGATTCCGATATTTTCAAGTGGCTGCGGATGAAGTATCCGGGGAATTGCCGACCAGATGATGCTAAACGCGGCAACCACAATCATTCCGCCTTCAATGGCACTCGAAAAATATTCCGCCTTGGTGTGACCAAAAGGATGTTTTTCATCAGCCGGTGTTTCGGCAAGGTTGAGCAGGATCAGCGCAATAATTGCAGCGGCCAGGTTAACACACGACTCAAGGGCATCGGAAAACAAACCCACAGAACCGGTTAAATACCAGGCAAGGAATTTCAGAAAGATGGTGGCAAGTGCCGCAGCAATTGACAAATAGATAAACTTCCTGAGCGATCGGTCTTTCATGAGCGATAAAATGTCTGATTTGTACTTCAAACATACATTAAGTTTTTGTTCAACAGGTTATGTTTTGATAAAATTTGCGGTCGGCTGCTACCGCGGATTTTTCATTGCGTGGTTTTCAATATAGAAACATCGAATACCATTTTAATGTGGCAATATTTCCCCCGAACAGTCGGGGGACTTCAGCCAACGGTCTGGCGGCCCAACCCTGTTACTCATCATCTTCCGGCAATTTTCGGGTGGAGTTGTACTCTTTTGCAATCTTCCGTTTTGCGCGTTTCTCTGCAAACTTACCGATAACAGCGGATGGCGAAAAGCTGGCAATTCTCACCGACGAAGCTTCGGTGCGTAGTACGCGGTTTTCGGTTTTCATCAGTTGGGCGGTTCTTTCGGTTTCCGAAAAATTATCGCCAATGCGGGGCAGTGCGTCAAAAGTCTGGTAATTGATGTTTTTCATGGCCTGTTCGCGGGCGGTCTGCAGATTTCCGGTAACCTTCACCGGTTTAATATTCAGCGTGTCGGTTTCAAGCATGACAACCGGGTTTTTCAGCAGTTCGTAAACTGTCACCATTTTCCGCAGAAACGAAATATGCGAAATAATCAGTGTATCGGACGGTTGCACACGGAGTTCAAACAATCCGTTGCCGGTACTGAAACATCGTGCTGAGTTGTGGATATTAAAAACATAGGCATCGGAAACCAGGTTTTGCGCACTGTCGGTGATTTTTCCCTGCAACGTAAACTCCTGTGCAGCGATTGTCAGCGTGATAAGTAAAAAGAGCAAGGTAAAGTTCAGTTTCATATCAGGTATTTACAAAACAAATTTCAGAAATTACCTGCAAAACAGCACAATAAATAATCCTAACAGTTGTTAAGGATTGTTATTGATGAAAACCGGGATTTTTTTAATTCGAAAGATAAAATGACCTGTTTTCCGGCCTGAAAGGCCAATTTAATTCAGCCCGGGGCAAGTTGAGGGAGGAACGATCCGAAACGTCGCCCCGGGTAAAGGAGGCCGAAAAAAAAACCGTCCGCGTAGATTCGAAGAACAAAGCAATAAAACCTTTTCGGACGGAATGGCAGGACATCATTATCGGGAAAAAGGGGCCAACTTTTTCGTCCGAAACAAGAGATTCTCTTTGAAAAACGTTCTCTCACGGACGATTTTCGTGTTCGTATTCCAACCCAGGGTAATCCCGGTAAAACCGGGATTACCCTGGGCTAAATTATACTGGCCTTTCAGGCCGTTTTCCTATTTGTTAGACATCATTTTCTTGTCTAAGAAATATTTATAAAAAGTGGATTGCCTGCCTGACCTGCTCAGCCGGGCAGGGGGCGTGTCAAAAAAACGTATTGACAAAATACGCCGGTTGCTTAAATATATTCCACCATTACCTGTTTAAAGAATTTGTTGCGGAGGATGTGGACAATTCGTTTCACCACATATTTTCTGAGTTCGAGTTCAATGGGTTGTTCGGGATCCTGGTGTGCCCAGTTGATGCGGGTTCCCACAATGATGTCGATTACATCGTGCTGGAGCAGCAGCTTTACAATTTCTTCAGGGGGCGAGTCGCCAAGGCGTATTTCGCTGTCGTAGCTTTCCAGAATTTCCTCCACTCTGCGTAAGGTCAGAATCCCTTCCGAAATCAGTTCGAAACCCTGCATATTGGCAGCCGGAGGCAGTGCATCAACATCTTTTCTGATGTGCTGTATTTTAACTTCGAGCCCCAGTTCGCGGGCAATAATTTCGGCAGTCGTTCCCCCGCATATGATTTTCTTCCCCTGGAAATTTTTGATGCGTCCCACAAAATCAAAGTCTTTGATTTTGTAAAACGGCGGGCCGGTGATGAGCATAAATTTCCGCGGTTCCCTGAAATAAATCACCCCGCAGGTGGCATCGTCCATCATCGAAAAATTGTCATTCATGGCAGCCTGGTTCAGTACTTTGCGCGCCAGTTTGGTTGCCGAAATATCGGGCATCCGGTTAATCTGGCCCACCGTGAATTCCTCGAAACGGTTCCAGCCCCAGCCCATCACAAACTGGCTGGTACCCATCCCCGATTGGGTGATGCCGTCGGACACAAAAACAAGCCGGTCTTCTTTCAGCGCCGTAAATTCCCTCACCCTGAGAATCTTTCCAAAGTTTTCCTCACCGCGTACATTTTGTTCTGTCTCCTTGGGAAAATAGGATTTGCCGTTGCGCACAATCAACACCCGCGGATTGTCGTAATTGATAATCCGCACTTTGTGGTCGGGTTCAATTTCGATGATGGTGAAGGTGGCATAATTCTCTTTGCCGTCGGAACTTTTGGGCAGTGCATTCATAATAATGCGGGCTGCCACCTCGGGTTTGGTATGAAAACGAGTGTATTTCACGGCCATGGTGGCGGTGAGTGTGGCCAGTACACTGGCTTTGATGCCGTGCCCAATCCCGTCGCTCATTACAAGAATTGTGCGGCCTTCCTCGCGGCTCACGTCCGACTGAAAAACATCACCACAGGCAATTTCGCCTTTCGGGCGTTTCTGCTGAACGTCAATCTCGACGTGTATTTCTTCGTTATTGCTCGTCATCGTCATAGCGGTACGATTCAATGATGGAGTTCAGCAGTTCTTCGGTTTCGGCGGCATTTTCGCCCAAAAGAAAAGCGATTTTCTGAACGGTTCCGATATTCTGTTTGATGATTCGCTGGGCACGGATAATGATTTCGTCGCGAACCAGGTTCGGGGCCGACATATCACGGATAACGGCCCCCACAATCTTGTTTTTGTACAAGGTAACCGCCGAAATATGCAGCAGTTTATTCTGAAATTTTATGTCGCGTTCCAGTGTTTCCTCACCCGAAATCAGCAGGTTCGAGAGCATTTTAAAAATCACGTCGGGTACGAGTACCTGCAGCGATGCGCCTTTCAGACCGGGAATTGTCTGGTACAACTCATCGGTTTCCTCGCCCATCAGTTTGGCAAAACTTTCGTTGGAATCCACCACTTTGTACGTGTCGTCAACAATCACAATACCGGCGCTGATTTTGTGGAGCATGTACGAAGAAACTTCCATTGATTCCTGCGCTTTTTCAAGCCGTTTTTCGGTTTTTTTCAGTTCGGTGATGTCGTGAATGGAACCCACAATTCCCACAATTTCGTTTTCGTTGTTTCTGATTACAGCTTTGTTCAGCATCACATGGCAGGCTGAACCATCCTGTCGTTTCATGCGTGCTTCATAAATCTGTTCACCGGGGTTGTGCAGCAATTCCTGGTCGCGCTGAAAATAAAGCTCGGCTGTTTCCTGCGAGTGAACTTCGTAAACCGATTTGCCGATTATATCTGTTTTATCACGGCCGGTAAATTTTTCATGTGCTTTGTTGCACAACAGATAAACACAATTCAGGTCGCGGTAAAAAATGGGAATTGGCAGTGCATCAATGATTTTCTGGTGCAATTCCGGATCTTCGATACTGCCGGTTAATATGGAATCTTTATCGTAAATCATTGGTTTTAGTTGACGTTTTTACGAGTGTGAAAAGTAACGAAATTAACCTGATCATTCAAAAACAATCAGATGTTTTAAAATATATGTATATCCGGCACAAATCAGTTTTTTAATGAATTGCTGCAGTTATCTTTGCCTTTTTAAACCGATTTTTTCAACGACCTTAAATTCTGAATTGTGAATATCAAAGAAATCATAAAACTAACCGAGGCC
>CAZXVT010000199.1:0-8259 GCA_964644015.1 uncultured Maribellus sp. | reverse complement strand
ATTCAAACCGATTCGCTGAAAATGGCCGATGAATATTGGGTGATTTTCAGTTCTCTTTTGACAGAGGGAAATATTCGTACAGGTGAAATCGATCATGTCATCATCAGCAGCGTGGTTCCTTCACTGGTTTACCCTTTCCGTGAGATGCTATCGAAGTTATTACCCGAAGGAAACATCATTCAGGTAGGTCCCGGGATTTACCCCAAACTACCCATCAAAGTTTTAAATCCATTCGAAATCGGATCCGACCTGGTAGCCAATGCGGTGGCAGCGTACAAAAAATACGGCAAACTCACCACCATTATCGATTTTGGGACGGCTCTCACATTTACCACTTTGGGTAAAAATGCCGAAATCAGGGGAGTTGCCATTGCTCCGGGACTGATGACTGCCGTCAGTGCTTTAGCCGGAAAAACAGCACAATTGCCACAGATTCATCTTTCGCCACCGCCTTCAGTATTGGGAGAAAACACGGTTCATGCCATTCAGGCAGGGGTTGTACTGGGTTTTTCGGGGCTTGTCGATTCAATTGTTGACAGAATAAAAAGTGAAATGGGCGACCCAATCACCGTGGTGGCAACCGGCGGTTTAAGTTCAGTAATTGCACCACTGACAAGAAATGTCAGCATCATTGAACCAATGTTGACACTTGATGGTCTTAAATACATTCACGAATTTGCTGTTATTTAAATAATAAAATGAGTAAAATAAAGCAGGTGAATGAATCGGGGTTTAAAAGTGCTGTATGAAATAGTTTATATTTGGCAATATTTTTTCGCAAAATGGAAGAAGAAAAGGGAAGGATACTTGAAAAAATAGATAGTCCGGATGATCTTAAACGACTAAATTTAAATGAATTACCTCAGGTTTGTTCGGAGTTGAGGGAATTTATCATCGATCAGTTGTCGGTCAATCCGGGGCATTTCGGCGCCAGTCTGGGCGTTGTTGAACTGACAATTGCACTTCACTATGTTTATAACACCCCTTACGATAAACTGATCTGGGATGTGGGACACCAGGCTTACGGTCATAAAATAATCACAGGCCGGCGAAATATTTTCAATACCAACCGAAAATACAAGGGGCTCAGCGGTTTCCCGAAAATCTCGGAAAGCGAATATGATGCATTCGGGGTTGGACATGCTTCCACTTCCATTTCTGCAGCATTGGGAATGGCAGTGGCCTCGAAACTGAAAAATGAAGCCGACCGGAAAGTGATTGCGGTGATTGGTGATGGTTCCATGACTGGCGGAATGGCTTTTGAAGCACTCAACAACGCCGGGGTGAACAACGCCGATCTGCTTGTTATTCTGAATGATAACAACATGGCCATTGATCCGAATGTTGGTGGTATGAACAAATATCTTCTCAATATTTCAAAGTCGGAAACTTACAACCGCTTTAAAAAAGACGTTTGGGAAGGTCTTGGGAAACTCGAAGGTTTCGGGAAAAAAACAAGGCGGTTTTTACAGAAAAATCAACATGCACTCAAAAATATGCTTCTGAAAGAGAACAATCTTTTTGAAGCATTGCAATTCCGCTATTTCGGTCCGATTGATGGGCACGATGTGGTTTACCTTGCCGAAGTATTGAGAGATTTGCGAAATATTCCGGGACCAAAACTGCTTCATGTGATCACACAGAAAGGAAAGGGTTTTGTACACGCAGAAAATAACCAGACAAAATACCATGCACCCGGAGTATTTGATAAGGAAACGGGCGAAATTTACAGTTGCGATTGTCCGGTGGAAAAAGCACCCAAATTTCAGAGTGTTTTTGGCGAAACATTGGTGGAGCTCGCAAAAATGAATGAGAAAATTGTGGGAATCACACCGGCAATGCCAACCGGTTGCTCCATGAACCTTTTGTTTAATACCATGCCCGACCGTGCTTTTGATGTGGGAATAGCCGAACAACATGCGGTAACTTTTTCAGCCGGTCTGGCTGCGCAGGGAATGGTACCGTTCTGTAATATTTATTCCACTTTTATGCAACGTGCTTACGACCAGATTATTCACGACGTGGCACTGCAGAAATTGCCTGTGATTTTCTGTCTTGACCGGGGAGGCCTCGTTGGTGAAGACGGCCCGACGCACCATGGTGTTTTCGATATTGCCTACATGCGTACAATCCCGAATATGATTGTTTCGGCACCAATGGATGAGATTGAATTGCGCAACCTGATGTACACTGCGCAACTTCAGGAAAACAAGTTTCCATTCTCGATTCGCTACCCACGTGGCTGCGGAATAAAACCGAACTGGAGAAAACCGTTTGAAAAACTTGAAATTGGTAAAGGTCGCAAACTTGCAAACGGAACCGATGTAGCGATTCTGAGTATTGGTAAATCGGGAGTTTTTGCCAAACGCGCTGTAAAAAGCCTCGAAAACAAAGATATTTCAGCCGCACATTACGACCTTCGGTTTGTTAAACCCATTGATGAAGAAATGCTCACAGAAGTTTTCAGCAATTTCAAATATGTTGTTACTGTTGAAGATGGTGTAATTCAGGGTGGATTCGGAAGTGCAGTGCTTGAATTTATGGCAGCCAACAATTTTTCTGCTACCGTGAAACTTTTAGGAATTCCGGATAAGTTTATTGAACACGGAACACCCGAAGATTTGTACCGCGAATGTGGCATCGATGTAAAAGGAATTACACTGGCAGTACTTGAATTATTAGGCCGTCCGATAACTGCCGAAACTTCAGAATCAATGGCCTGATCTTTTTTGTTTCAGCGTAAATTTTTGGCTTCGTGGCTGAAAACAAATAATATAATTAACTTTCAATCGTTTTCAACTTGAATCTAAAACCGGGTTATTTTGGACATTTATCTGAAACGAAAAAGGGGTAAAATCATTTTCCTGATTATTGCTGTAATTATTGGTGTTACATCGCTGGTTTATACAAGCTGGCTTACCGAAAAAATGGCGCAGGAAGAGCGCAAAAAAGTGGAACTCTGGGCTGCTGCCACCAAAGAACTTGTTGATGTTGGTATTGAAATTACTTCGCCTGAGATGGAGAGACTCAACACAAACTATCTCAACTTTCTAAGTCTTGTTGTTGCGCAAAATACAACCATTCCCATCATAATTGTCGATGCAGATGGATCGATAAACAGCGATGCCAATATTGCATACAGCGAAGGCCGTCGAGAGGAAGTACTTAAAAAAGAGCTTGAAAAGATGAAAGAGGGCGAAGAACCCATTCCTATTGTTCTTTCTGAAAATAACACACAATTATTATATTACCGTGAATCAAGCATTTTACGGAACCTGCGATATTATCCATACATCCAGCTTTTTGTGATCGTGGTTTTTATCGCTGTGGCTTATTTTGCCTTTTATGCCTCGCAAAAAGCAGAACAAAACCAGGTTTGGGTAGGCATGTCAAAAGAAACCGCCCACCAGTTGGGAACACCCATTTCATCGCTGATGGCCTGGATTGAAATTCTGAAACTTCAGGACGTGGATCCGGTGCTGATCCGTGAATTTGAAAAAGATATCGAACGCCTCGAAAGAATTACCGAAAGGTTTTCAAAAATAGGGTCGAAACCCGAATTGCATCCTGCAAACATTACTGAGGCATTGAATTCAACTGTCGGTTATCTGAAAACACGCTCATCGGATAAAGTAAAATTTATTACGAAGTTCCCTGAAAACGGGATACCCGAAATTCCGCTGAATGTGGCGCTGTTTTCGTGGGTCATCGAAAATCTCTGTAAAAATGCCATCGATGCCATGAGCAACCACGGAACCATCACACTCGAATTAGTCCGAAAAGAGGGACAGGTAATTCTGGATATTTCCGATACCGGGAAAGGAGTTCCGAAATCGCAGTTCACCACCATCTTTCAACCCGGATTTTCAACCAAAAAAAGAGGCTGGGGACTCGGACTTTCGCTGGCAAAACGAATTATCGAAAATTATCACAACGGGAAAATCTTTATCAAATGGTCGGAATTGGGAAAAGGAACCACATTCAGGATTGTTTTGGGCGAAAAGAACGGAAACGGACATTGAGTTTTTCATTTTGACATATTAACCACTTGTTTCATTTTTACTTAAATCCCAAATATTTTACCGAAACTTTCGGGTGTTGATAAAAATTTTCTATTTTTGCCACTCTTTTTTTCGGAACGTGAGTTGGGAAACGAAATATAATATTGAGTTTAAAGGCCTTAAAGAAGGTGTTCACGATTTCGATTTTGAGGTGAACGATCAGTTCTTTGCACATTTTGAAGAAAGTCCTGTTAATAACGGGGAACTGGCAGTGAAAGTGATGCTCGAAAAGCGCAGTACTTTTCTGAAGCTGGAACTCGATCTTACAGGCTGGATGATACTTACCTGCGATCGTTGTCTCGAACCTTACAGACAACCGGTGGAGAGCAACACTGAAATTTTTGTAAAGTTTGGTGAAGAAAGATCGGGGGATGATGAAGAGGATAATATCATCTGGCTAAGTACTGAAGATCATCAGGTTAACCTGACACATATAATTTATGAATATGCCGTATTAAGTATTCCGTTGCGGCACGTTCATCCTAAAAACATTGATGGTAAAAGGGGTTGTAACCCTGAGATGATTGCGAAACTGAAAAAATATACTCAACCGGCAAAAGATGAGGAAATAAAAACCGATCCGCGCTGGGATGCGTTAAGAAAACTGGGAAATTATAATTAAAAACAAATAAGTTATGGCAAATCCAAAACATAAACACTCGAAAACGAGAAGAGACAAAAGGCGCACCCACTACAAAGCGGTTGCCCCAACATTGGCAACCTGCTCAAACTGCGGTGCCACGGTGAAATACCACACAGTTTGTCCGGAATGTGGCTACTACAGGGGCAAACAGGTAATCGTAAAAGAAATTGCAGTATAAACCAGGTGGAAACCTGGTTTTTTTTTGTTCTGAATTTTTCTTCGATTTTCACAACGTTTTCTTTTCGCTGATTTTTCGAACATATAAATGGATTGTTTTGCCCCATCATTAATATTTTACCTGAGTTTTATAACAGATACATCCGATTCTTTGTCTTTCATAAAGTCAACCTTTAATTTCACCCCGTTTTTAAACATGAGTTTTATTTTAAAAAAATGGCAATACTAAGAGCAGCAATTACAGGAATAGGAGCATATGTGCCGGAATATATTCTGACGAATGAAGAATTGAGTACAATGGTTGACACAACCGACGAGTGGATTATGCAGCGAATCGGGATCAAGGAAAGAAGGATTTGTAAAGATACCACAAAAGCAACCAGCGATTTGGGCGTGAATGCAGTAAAAGACCTGCTCAAAAAAACCAATACAACCCCCGACCAGATTGACATGCTGATTTGTGCCACCATCACACCTGATATGCCATTTCCCGCAACAGCCAACATTATTGCCCAGAAAGTCGGGATTAACCATGCCTGGAGTTTCGACCTGAATGCTGCTTGCTCAGGTTTTGTTTTTGCACTTTCAACCGCTGTTCAGTTTATCGAATCCGGACGTTATAATAAAGTAATTGTGGTGGCAGCCGAAAAAATGTCGGCCATTACCAACTACACCGACCGCACAACCTGTCCGCTTTTTGGCGATGCCGGCACTGCTGTTTTGCTCGAACCCACCATCGAAGATGTGGGAGTGGTGGATTATATTAATAAAGTAAACGGTATGGGGCGTCACCATTTACACATGAAAGCCGGTGGTTCAATGCGACCGGCAAATCATGAAACGGTGAATGCGATGGAGCATTACGTTTACCAGGAAGGTCAGGTGGTTTTTAAAGCGGCTGTTTCGAGTATGGCCGATATTGCTGAAGAGATTATGCAGAAACACAATCTGAAATCTGAAGATGTTGCCTGGCTTGTGCCACATCAGGCCAACATGCGAATAATTGATGCAACTGCCCGCCGGATGGGACTGGGAACCGACCGGGTGATGATCAATATTCAGAAATATGGAAATACCACTTCGGCAACAATTCCGCTCTGTTTGTGGGAGTATGAAAAACAGCTCAAAAAAGGCGACAATATTATTCTTGTGGCTTTTGGTGCCGGATTTACCTGGGGTAGTGTTTACCTGAAGTGGGCTTACAATTCAAATTAATCCGAAATTCTGTATTTCAAAACCTTTCATTCCCGGGGAATGTTATTTTTGTACATTCATGATCACTGGAATGAAGTATTACGTCATAATTTTTCTGTTGCTGATTTTTGTTGTTAGTTCAAATGCTCAGCAAAACCAGGCGCAGAACCAGATTCAGACTCAATCGAATCTGGCTATTCAATATTATAATGCCCGTGATTACGAAAAAGCAGCCCCGCTTCTTTATGGCGTTTATGAATTAACCAAAAATTCGACTTATTTTAAATATTATCTCGATTGCCTGATTCAACTCCAGCGTTTCGATGAAGCAACCAGCCAGATTCAATCTGAACTAAAAAAACAACGCCCCCCGAAACCCGAATTTTATATCAACTGGGGATATGTATTGAAAATGCAGGGCAAGACGGAAGAGGCTGAACAAAAGTACAACGGAGCACTTGGTTTGATTACCGAAAACAAAAACGAATATATAATTGCTGCCAATGCATTTCTGGGTTGTCAGGAATATGAATATTCAAAAAACACCTATTTGCAGGGTGAAAAGGTATTGGGAGCCGGTCAGTTTGATTTTGAACTGGCGAGAGCCTATTATTATGTGAGAGATTACACCAGAATGATGGAAAAATATCTCGACGTATTAAGCAAAAGCGAAGATCAGTTGCCCCGGGTCCAAAGCAGTCTGGCTTCTGCGATGCGGCTTGATGTTGACGATGGTATGCTTGAATCGTTTCGCGAACAAGTGTTGAGAAGAATTCAGTCAAATCCTGAAGTAATTGGCTACAACCGCCTGTTGATCTGGCTTTTTTTACAGGAAAGCAAGTTCCCGGCAGCGCTCCGTCAGTCGGTTGCACTCGACAAAAGAACCGGAACCGAAGATGCACAAATCATCCAATTGGGAAACATGGCACTTAATAATAAAAAGTATGTCGATGCTGGAAATGCTTTTGACTACCTGATGTCAAAAGGCACAGAAAGTCCTTTTTACAGCCAGGCATTCTCCCTGAAAATTCATGCTTCATATCTGCAGTTTATTACTGAAATGCCCGATAATAAAGCAGAAGGAGAGAAACTTGCAACGCTTTTTAAAGATGGAACTGAACATTTGGGTATATTTTCAGGTACGATCAATCTGATTCTTGATTATGCTCATTTGTTGGCATTTTATCTCGATCGAAACCAGGAAGCCATTGATTTGCTGACAAAAACACTTGAAATTCCACGACTCAAGGCAGAAGAATGGGGACGGCTGAAAACAGAACTGGCTGATATTTACGTGTATGCAGGCGATCCGTGGGAAGCCACACTGCTTTACTCGCAGGTGATTGATGCCAACAAAAACAACCTGTTGGGCGACGATGTAAAACTGAAAAAGGCAAAGCTCGGTTATTATATTGGTAATTTCAGTTGGGCAAAAGCGCAGCTTGATGTGCTGAAAGCCAGTACTTCGAAACTTACCGCCAACGATGCCATGGAACTTTCGCTTTTAATTGGCAGCAACCTGAACCTTGACACCACGGCGGTTCCGTTGCAAATGTTTGCCCGTGCCGACCTGCTTTTTTTTCAGAATAAAAACGAAAAAGCAATGGCCACGCTCGACTCACTGGCTGAACTTTACCCTTACAATACATTGGTGGATGATATACTTTTCCGAAAAGCTAAAATCGAAACTGAACACAAAAACTATGTTTTGGCAGCAGATTATTTACAGAAAATTGTGGATGGTTTCAGCTACGATCTTCTAGGCGACGATGCTACTTTTATGCTTGCCGGCATTTTCAACAATAATCTGAATAAAAAAGAAGAAGCCAAAACTTTGTACAAAGAAATTCTGACACGTTATCCGGGGAGTGTTTTTACCGAGGAATCGAGAGAAAAATATCGTGAATTAAGAGCTGTTTATCCCGACAAAATACAGGAAGCAATACCTGAAGAACTGTTTATGAACGGTAAACTGGATAATGAAATCAACTGACAAAGCCATTGTTTATGCCGGGCTGGCCGTTTTTTTCTGGTCAACCGTGGCAACAGCCTTTAAACTTGCCCTCCGCGAATACGATTTTATCCAGCTAATTTTTTATGCCTCCGCGGTTACTGTGGTGGTACTGTTTTTTATTTTGCTGTGGCAGGGTAAACTATCAGAAATTAAAAAGCAAACCAAATGGG
>CAZXVT010000198.1:0-8262 GCA_964644015.1 uncultured Maribellus sp. | reverse complement strand
ACAAATATACAAATCATTGACTATATTATCATCTGAATATTGACGATATTATTGACATTTTTATGAACAGGCAAATTATTCATCTCGATCTGGACACATTTTTCGTTTCGTGCGAAAGATTGCTGGACAGGAAACTGCAAAAGCTTCCGGTGTTGATTGGAGGAACCAGCGACAGGGGAGTGGTTGCATCGTGCAGTTACGAAACCCGTGCGTATGGCGTACACTCGGGGATGCCTATGAGAATGGCCCGGCTGCTTTGTCCAGAAGCAATTGTGATTCGTGGCAACAGCGGGGTTTATTCCAAGTTTTCCGACATGGTTACCGATATCATCAGGGAAAGTTCACCGGTTTTCGAGAAATCGTCGATTGATGAATTTTATATCGATGCCACCGGAATGGACCGCTTTTTTGGTTGTTACAAATGGGCGCAGGAATTGCGTGAAAGAATAATCGACGAAACTCATCTGCCCATTTCTTTTGCCCTTTCAATCAATAAAACGGTGTCGAAAGTTGGTACATCAGAATCAAAACCAAATGGTTACACCAACATTCCCGATGGTTTTGAGAGGAGTTATTTGGCGCCGCTTTCGGTAAAAAAAATTCCGATGGTGGGTACGCAAACCTATCATTTGCTGCGCAGTATGGGAATCGAGAAGGTAAAAACCGTGCAGGAAATGCCGGTTGAACTGATGGAAAGCATTATGGGAAAAAACGGTATTTCGCTGTGGAAAAAAGCGCAGGGAGTTGACAATTCGCCGGTTGAACCCTGGAACGAGCGGAAATCAATTTCGAGTGAAAGAACTTTTGACCAGGATTCGACCGACATCGCAAAAATGAAGAGCATCCTGGTGGCAATGGCCGAAAGTCTTGCCTATCAGCTCCGGAGCGAAAACAAACTTACTTCCTGCGTGACAATCAAAATCAGGTACTCCGATTTTCAGACTTACAGCAAACAATGCATGATTCCTTACACTTCATTAGACAGAACGCTGATAAACACCACCTTAAGTTTATTCGATTCGCTTTACCAGCGCAGGGTTTTAATCCGGTTAATCGGTGTCAGATTCAGCCATTTGGTGGGAGGCAGCTACCAGATCAGGCTTTTTGAAGATTCTGAAAAACTGGTCAGGCTCTACCAGTCAATGGATTCAATCCGCAACCGGTTCGGGCAACAGGCGGTTAAACGGGCTGTAACAATGGGCGTTAAAACAATCGTTCATTCACACAATCCGTTTACCGGGTAACATAGGAAAATGCGTGAATACAGGAATGCCTGAGCATAAATAGAAATAAAACGAGCAAATCTTCATTAATAACAAAGGTATCATGACAATCATGCATTATCGCATTTACGCATTAAAGCATTCACGCATTACAGAATTTAAAAACAAAAAATATGCTCATTAACTGTCACTCATGGTTCAGTCTGAAATACGGGACTTTTTCTCCCGAAACACTTTTACAGGAACTGGCAGCCAGCGGGTATTCAATTGCTGCTTTAACCGACATTAATAATACTTCGGCCAGTCTTGAATTTATCAGGCTGGCCGGGCAATACAACATTAAACCAGTTGTTGGCATCGATTTCAGAAATGGGGTTGAGCAGAAATACATCGGGCTTGCCCGGAATAACGAAGGATTCAGGGCGCTGAATGAACATCTGACCAAAATTCAGCAAAACGAATTGAAAGTTGAGGATACAGCGCCTGAAATGCCCGGCACATGTATTATCTACCCGTTTAAAAACACAAAATACCGGGTGTTGGGGAAGCATGAATTTATCGGGATAAAACCAGCAGAACTGGCTAAAATTGCATTTACAGAATGGCGGAACCACCTGGAAAAACTGGTGATGCTCCAGCCTGTTACTTTCAGAAACAAACGCGATTATAACCTCCACAGGCTTTTGCGGGCCATTGATAAAAATATATTGCTCAGCCGCCTGCCACTGACAGAACAGGCACCGGCCACCGAAATGCTGATCCCGCGAAAAGAACTCATCGCAATATTTAAAGAATACCCTGAAATCGCCCTGAATACGCAGAAATTACTGGATTCGTGTTTGGTGGAATTTGAATATCACACCAACAAAAACCGGCGTTTTTTCACCAACTCGCATGAAGAAGATTTGAAACTGCTCCGTGCCGAATGCATGAAAGGAATCAAATACCGCTTCGGAAAACCGGAAAAGGCAGTGCTGGAAAGAATGGAAAAAGAACTCGGAATGATTGATGAAATGGGATTCTGTTCCTACTTTCTGATAAACATGGATTTGGTGAACTACGCACGCAGCAAGGGATATCCGTATGTAGGGCGGGGGAGTGGCGCCAACAGCATGGTGGCTTACCTGCTACGTATCACCAATGTCGATCCTATTGAGCTCGATCTTTATTTCGAGCGTTTTATCAACCCGTTTCGTTCCAATCCGCCTGATTTCGACATCGATTTTTCGTGGACCGACCGCGATGATATTACCCGCTATATTTTCGAAAAATATGGTTACGACCACACGGCACTACTTGGTTCGTATGTTACTTTTGAGCGGAAATCGGCCATGCGTGAACTGGGAAAAGTGTTCGGACTGCCTGCCGATGAAATCACGCAATTGCAAAAAAATCCGGTTCCTGCCGAAAACGACCAATACGGACGACTGGTTGTTCAATACAGTAAACACCTGCATGGAATTCCCAGCCACCTGAGTATTCATGCCAGTGGGATCCTGATATCGGAAAAACCGGTCAGTTGCTATTCTGCAACCCATATTTTGCCGAAAGGTTTTCCAACCACGCATTTCGATATGCAGGTGGCAGAAGATATCGGGTTGTATAAATTTGATATTCTGAGCCAGCGTGGCCTCGGAAAAATTAAAGATGCGCTGGAAATGATCCGGATCAACCGGAATAAAAAGATTGACATTGACAATGTTAACTTATTTAAAGAAGACAAACGGGTTAAAAGCCTGTTAAAATCGGGGAGGGCCATCGCCTGTTTTTATATCGAATCGCCGGCCATGCGCATGTTGCTTACAAAACTGAAGGCCGAAGATTATAAACGTTTGGTGGCCGCCAGTTCAATCATCAGGCCCGGGGTGGCAAAAAGCGGCATGATGCGTGAATACATCCTCCGGTTCCAGGATGAAAAACGACGCGAAAAAGCCCGTGCTGAATTGCCGGCACTTTACGAACTGTTGGAAGAAACGTATGGCGTGATGGTTTACCAGGAAGATGTGATTAAAGTGGCACATTATTTTGCCGGTTTAACCCTGAGCGAAGCCGATGTTTTGCGCCGCGGAATGTCGTGGAAATTCAGGGAACGAAATGATTTTAAGGTTGTTCAGAATAAATTTTTTGATAATTGCAGGAAAAAGGGATACGGGGAAAATATAATTTCCGGAATCTGGAACCAGATAGAAAGTTTTGCTAATTATGCTTTTTCGAAAGGACACTCAGCCAGTTACGCCGTCGAAAGTTTCCAGGCATTGTACCTGAAAGCTTATTATCCGAAAGAATACATGGTGGCCACACTGAATAACGGCGGCGGGTTTTATTCGCCTGAACTGTATTTTCATGAGGCGAGAAAACAGGGTGCAAAAATAGAATTGCCCTGTGTCAACCAAAGCGATTTATTAAACATAATTAAGATCGATACTGTTTTTATTGGTTTTTATATACTTCATTCACTGGAAAATAATACTTCAGAAATAATTCTGTCGGAACGAAAAAGGAATGGCCTTTTCAGAAATCTGAATGATTTTGTTAACCGGGTGCCGGTCACACTGGAGCAACTTATTATTTTAATTCGCTCCGGAGCTTTCAGGTTTACCGGAAAAAGCAAAAAGGAATTACTCTGGGATGCGCATTATTTGCTGGGGCATTCGAAAAAAACAGCGCCTGAGAATACTTTGTTTGAAACAAAAACCCGGCAATTCAAACTGCCCGAATTGTGGAATCATGAACTGGAAGACACTTTTGACCAGATTGAATTATTGGGATTTACACTGAATTCTCCGTTTAAATTACTGATTGAAAATCCTTCATCTGAAATAACCGCGGCGAAGTTGCCCTCGCTGCTTGGAAAAAACATTGAAATAGCTGCTTATCTCATTCATTACAAACCAACGCCCACAACCAACGGAAAAATGATGTATTTCGGGACCTGGCTTGATTTGGATGGCGAATGGCTCGACTCGGTTCATTTTCCCAAAACCGATAACCGGAATCCGTTCAGTGGCCCGGGTTGTTACCTGATTCGTGGCAAAGTAACCGAAGAATACGGTTTTTACAGCGTTGAATCAACTTACATTGAACGGTTGAAATACCGGAACCTGGATGAACTGAACTGAGAATGTTTTAAGCTGGAATTATTCATAATTAACCCGAATCAGGCCATTTCGATAAAAATATCATTGTCCTATAATTTATATTATGTTAATTATTATATTGAAAATTTTAGGGAGAATTTTTCAACTCTCCCTAAAGCTATATATTCTGTAATTATTTTCCTTTTTCAATCTGTTCGAGAACAGCATTGTATTTGTCCATAAGTTTCAATCGATAATAAAGGTTTTTGAGCGATTCGAGAACCATTTTATCGCCAGCCTGCAATGTGTTGCATTTTTCCATGTAGGGTAATGCTTTTTCGAACCATTCGTCAGCTTTTTTCATTTCAGCCTCATAACGTGCATTTTCGTTAGCTGGAACATCTTTGGCTACTTCCATCTGCTGAACACCTTTGTTATAATAAAGAGCGCCTAGATTATAATGTGCATTAAAGAAATTGCCATCAACTTCAATTGTCTTAGTATAGGTTTGGATTGCCTGTTCTTCTTTTCCCATTTTTTCATAAAGAGCACCCATTGCAAAATAATATCTTGGCTGGGTCGGATCTTGTTTAATAGCTTTTTCAAGATTCGACAGCGCTTCGTCTGTTTTACCTAAATCCATGTAAATCTGAATCATACTTTCAAGAATTGAATTATCATCCGGATATTTCTGGCTACCTTCCTGAAGGCTTGTCAGCGCGCTTACAGTATCTTTCTGCATTTGGTAAGCTGCTGCCATCAAACTGTAAGTACGGGCTCCGTTGTAACCATATTTTGCCGATTCTTTGTAGTATTTCACGGCAACATCATATTTTTCAGCATTGTATGCAGCAAGAGCCGAGTTAAAGATGATAACAGTATCAACCGAGTTCGGATTATCGGCTTTTATAACCGGCATACTGTTTATCTCCATAATTTTTTCGAATGATTCAAGAGCCTTGTTATAATCTTCGTTCTGAAAAGCCTGAACAGCCTGGTTGGTAAAATCATTTGTCAAGAGAACAAGATTCATTTTGATGCTTTTATCAATGGCATGTTTCGGATCAAGTTCCATTGCTTTTTTATAAGAACTGAATGCTTCACCAAATGGATCGCTACTAAGTTTTTTGAAATTTTCATCTTTCGATTGTCCGATAGCCTGATAAATTTCACCCCTCACCTGCCATGTTTTAGGCCAGTTTAATGATTTTTCAGCATCAGAATTTGTAGCATCAGATGCCTGGGTAATTGCCTCGAGCGCTTTATCAAGCTTACCCGAATCTTTCAGTGTTTGCGCAGTTGTAACCTTTCCTTTCTGTGCGTTAACAGCCGAAAATGCTACTACAAGGGCAATTAAAATAATTGATTTTTTCATTTTCAAATGGTTTTAAATTTTTGACAAAAATATATGTTTACAAATTTCTATCAAGCAAATTTTTAATTATCAATTGCTTAATCATTATCTTCATTTAAATTTTCATCATTATCAAACTCATCGTTCAGATCATCATCGTTGTTTAAATCCACATCTGATCCGTTTTCGTCTGATGATTCAACATTTACACGGGCAACTGATGCTATTCGGTCATCTCCTTTCAGGTTAATTACCCTAACTCCCTGTGTCGCCCTTCCCAAAATAGAAATTGCACTTACATTGAGCCTGATCGTTAATCCGTTTTGCGTAATAATCATTAAATCATTGTCGTTTGATACACTTTTTACGGCTATCAGTTTCCCCGTTTTCTCAGTAATATTTATGGTTTTTACACCTTTCCCTCCCCTATTGGTAATCCTGTAATCTTCTATCTTAGAGCGTTTTCCATAACCGTTCTCAGAAATTACAAGAATATCTTCATTCTCATCCTGTACACAAACCATACCAATTACTTCGTCATCATCGCTACCAAGCGTTACACCCTTGACTCCGGATGCAGTTCTTCCGATTGCCCTTACATTTTCTTCGTTGAACCTGATTGCTTTACCCGATTTTACGGCGAGCATCAATTCACTTTTACCATTTGTAAGATGTGCTTCGAGCAAACGGTCACCTTCCCTGATTGTAATTGCATTAACACCATTCTGACGTGGGCGGGAATATGCCTCAAGTGTTGTTTTCTTGATAATTCCGTTTTTGGTAGCCAGAATAATATAATTGTTATTGATAAAATCCTGATCTGCCAGAGTTTTTACATTTATAAATGTCAAAATTTTATCATCGGGCTCGATGTTCAGGATATTCTGAATTGCGCGGCCTTTTGAAGTTCTGGTACCTTCCGGGATTTCATAAACCTTCAGCCAGTAACATTTTCCTTTTTCGGTGAAAAGCAGCAGCGTATTGTGCATTGATGCAATAAACAGGTGTTCCAGGAAATCTTCATCACGTGTGGTACTTCCTTTCGAGCCTACCCCTCCCCTTCCCTGTGCTTTGAATTCACTCAGAGGGGTACGTTTTATATATCCGAAATGCGAGATGGTGATAACCATATCATCGTCGGCATAAAAATCTTCAGGATTGAATTCTTCGGCATTCGGAACCAATTCTGAACGCCGTTTATCGCCAAATTTCTCGCGGATTTCAATAAGTTCATCTTTGATGATTCCCATTCTCAGATTTACATCATTAAGCACGCTATTCAGATATTCAATCTGCGCCATCAAATCTTTGTATTCCTGATGCAGTTTGTCCTGTTCGAGACCGGTTAACTGACGCAAACGCATTTCTACAATTGCCCTCGCCTGAATTTCAGTCAGTTTAAATCTTTCGATCAGGCGGTCACGGGCTTCGTCGGGCGTTGATGATGAACGGATAATTGCGATTACTTCGTCGATGTTATCGCTGGCAATAATCAATCCTTCGAGAATATGAGCACGTTTTTCAGCCTGTTCAAGTTCAAATTTGGTTCTTCTGATTACAACTTCGTGCCTGTGTTCAACAAAATATTTGATAATATCTTTCAGGTTCATCATTTTCGGGCGGCCATGAACCAGTGCAATATTATTAACGCTGAATGAAGTTTGCAGAGCTGTGTATTTATACAACTGATTCAGTACCACGTTGCTCATAGCATCTCTTTTAATGTCGTAAACAACGCGCATTCCTTCACGGTCCGATTCGTCATTTACATTCGAGATTCCTTCAATTTTCTTTTCATTCACAAGGTCAGCAGTTTTCTGAATCATTTCGGCCCTGTTAACCATGTATGGAATTTCGGTCACTACAATTTTTTCCCTGCCACCTTCATTCTCAATATGAGCTTTTCCCCTGATGACGATTCTTCCACGTCCGGTTTCATAAGCTTCTTTAACTCCCTGGTAACCATAAATAATACCACCTGTCGGGAAATCGGGAGCAATAATGATTTTAATTAATTCCTGTATATCAATGTTATTATCGTCGATATAGGCAATAATGGCATTAATTGAATCGGTGAGATTGTGTGGAGGCATATTGGTTGCCATCCCAACAGCGATACCCGATGTTCCGTTAATCAGCAATTGTGGTATCCGGGTAGGTAAAACCGTGGGTTCTGATAACGATTCATCGAAGTTGGGCTGAAAATCGACGGTATTTTTATCGAGGTCAGCTAAAGTCAGCTCTGCCATTTTTGTCATTCTCGCCTCGGTATAACGCATAGCTGCAGGGCTGTCGCCATCCACCGAACCAAAGTTACCCTGTCCGTCAATCAGGGGGTATCTCAACGACCATTCCTGGGCCATACGCACCATAGCGAAATAAACCGAAGAGTCGCCATGTGGGTGATATTTACCCAATACTTCCCCAACAATTCTGGCCGATTTTTTATAAGGACGGTTAGAAAACATGCCCAGTTCATTCATTCCAAAAAGCACACGGCGATGTACAGGTTTGAAACCATCTCGTACATCAGGCAGTGCTCTTGAAACAATAACGGACATGGAATAATCGATATAAGCAGATTTCATCTGCTCTTCAATATTTATTC
>CAZXVT010000197.1:0-8286 GCA_964644015.1 uncultured Maribellus sp. | reverse complement strand
TTATATATTGGGCAGACAGCTAATATTGATGACCGTTTGTACAGACACAATAATGGCAAAAGCAGATTTACGAAAGGGAAAGGGCCATGGAAAATAATTTTTTCCATACATCTTGATTCAAGAACTGATGCAATTTTACTTGAAAACAAACTTAAAGCCTTTAAAAACAGGGAGAAAGTTAAAAACTGGATTCAAAAACAAATTTCCGGGTCTCATCAATGATTTTGGTTCCGAAGGTCGTCCCGACTTCGGGTCGGGATCATCCACCCTAAAAAATTAAAGCCTTGGTAATTCTAGGGCTTTTTTATTTTTACCAAATGAATCTGACAGCCATAATTCTTGCAGGCGGGAAAAGCTCCAGAATGGGAGTTGACAAAGCGCTGTTAAAAATGAACGGAAAAACGCTTCTTGAAACAGTTATCGAAATCTGTCAGCCAGTTTGCAGCTCAATAATAATCAGTTCGAATAATCCTGCACATAGTGTTTATGGCTACCCGGTAATTGCTGATGAACATAAAGATTGTGGCCCAATCGGAGGAGTTTACACCTGTTTAAAGCAATCTTTAACTAATTGGAATTTTGTTATCAGTGTTGATACTCCTTTTGTAACTCCCGGTTTTATTCAGTTTCTTTTTCAACAATCCGGAGATTTCGATGCAGTTATACCTGCACACTCCGGAAATACTGAACCTTTGATTGCTTTATACAACAGACGATGTTTACCCGTAATTGAAAAACAGATTCACCTTCAAATTTTCAAAATTCAACATCTGATTACACTGTTAAATACCGGATTTGTTGAGTGCAACGAATGGATAGGAAATGCGCCTTTGCTTTTTAAAAATCTGAACTACCCTGAAGACCTTCAATAAGAAATTAAAATACTTCAAGGTATTAATATCCAGTCTGTTCTACAAAAATATCTGTTTGGAATCATTATAAATTTCGCAGCATTAATATTGATTCTAAATTTAACTAATTAATTTTTTAATAGCTCATTTTATGAACATTAACCCATATATTTTTTATATATTTTAAACTTTTGTTTATTATTTTAAATTTGATGTTTTTAAATATGTATTCTTCAAGATATGTCGATATGAGGAATTCTGTATGTTTGCGAAAAATTATCATAAAAGTATGTCGAATACCAGGCGTGATTTTATCAAAATTACATCATTAAGCGCTGCCGCATTGGCAGTTAGCGGAAAATATCTGTATTCGGCCCATGCATCAAAAACTGCTCAACAAACTTTAACTGAAAATGCTGCCGAAATGGTACGCACATCAACTTATTGCGAGGTTTGTTTCTGGAAATGTGCGGGTTGGGTCTATAAAAACGATGACAGAAGCATCAAAAAAATAATTGGTAACGATGACGACACCAACTGCAACGGCCGTTTGTGTCCGCGTGGAACCGGTGGAGTTGGCATGTATTACGACGAAGACCGGCTGAAAACCCCTCTGCTTCGCGTAACCGGAGCCGACGGAAAACAAACTTACAAAGAGGTTTCGTGGGACGAAGCCCTTGATTTTGTTGCAAAAAAACTACAGGAAATCAAGGCAAAACACGGACCGGAATGTACAGCACTTTTTACGCACGGTTCGGGTGGACATTACTGGGGAAACCTGTTAAAAGCTTTTGGCTCGACAAACATTGCAGCGCCTTCGTACGCACAATGCCGTGGTCCGCGCGAAGTGGCTTTTCTGGCAACTTTTGGCGAAAGCCTCGATTCGCCTGAACCAACCGATATCCGCGATACGCGCTGTCTTGTGCTGATTGGTTCGCACATCGGCGAAAACATGCACAACGGCCAGGTTCAGGAAATGTCGGATGCCATTGACAAAGGTGCTGCTATTATTACTGTTGACCCGCGCTATTCAACCGCCGCCAGCAAATCGAAATTCTGGCTACCCATAAAACCCTCAACCGACATCGCATTGCTTTTAACATGGATTCGCGAAATCATCAACAACAACTGGTACGACCGCGAATACGTTGAAAAATATACTTATGGTTTCGAAGAACTAAAAGCTTACGTTCAGCCTTTTACACCTGAATGGGCGTATGGAATTACCACGCTGAAACCTGAACAGATAAAAGAATCGGCCCGCGAAATCGCCGATGCTGCACCGGCAGTAATTATTCACCCCGGACGACATGTAACCTGGTACGGCGACGACACACAGCGGTTGCGCGCTGTGGCTATTTTAAATGCTTTGCTGGGTTCGTGGGGCCGCCGCGGCGGATATTATAAACCAGAAAAACTGGAAGTCCCGGAATATCCTCATCCGCCATTTCCGCCGGTTACACGCAACTGGAGAATGGCCATGGGCGGAAAATATGCCCTCGCCGACCTGGCGCTGGCCAATGGTGTTTGCGATGCAACAATCCCTTCAACAGAACTCGATTGCAGCATAAAAGGGTGGATTGTGAACGGCACCAACCTGATTATGACCCTGCCCGATAAAAAGAAAACCATAGATGCAATCAACAACCTTGAATTACTGGTTGTGGTTGACACCATGCCGATGGAAATTACCGGTTACGCCGATGTTGTTTTGCCCGAATGTACGTATCTCGAACGCTGGGACGATTTGCGCGTTGTTCACGGCCGAGTGCCGAATATAGCATTGCGCATGCCGGCTGCCGAACCAAAATATAACTCGAAACCTGCCTATTGGATGGCCAAAGAACTTTCGAAGAAAATGGGACTTGAAGCTTATTTTGCCTGGGAAAATTTCGAAGATATGCTCGACTGGCAATTAAAGGAAGTGGGTTCTTCGCTCGAAGAAATGAAACGCATTGGCGTTAAAAATTATCCGCGCACAGCCGATGACCTTTATTTTGCCAACGGCGAGGAAATCGAATTCAGCACAAATACAGGCAAAATTGAGTTAATGTCAACGGCTTTTCAGGGCGAAGGATTCGACCCGTTCCCGGTTTACACTCCGCACATGGAGCCACCGGCAGGCTTTTATTACCTGAATTATGGCCGCGCGCCAATGCACACTTTCAGCCGCACCGCCAACAATCCGAATCTGACAGATTTAATGGACGAAAACAAAGTTTGGGTAAATCCGAAAACCGCAAAAGAGTGGGGATTGAAAAACGACCAGCCGGTTTATCTCGAAAATCAGGATGGAGTTATTTCCGATTTTGCAGTGAAAGTACGGGTTACCGAAAGGGTTCGTTTCGATTCGGTGTACATCGTTCATGGTTTTGGCCATTCTGATAAAAAACTGAGCCGCGCTTTTGGCAAGGGAGTGAGTGATTCGCAATTAATAACACGGGTTTTGGTCGACCCGATTATGGGTGGAACAGGAATGAGAGGAAATTTTGTGACATTCAGGTTTGAGAAAGAAAGTGAGGTGAAGTCATGAGATATGCAATGGCGATTGACACAAAAAAATGTGTGGGCTGCTCGGACTGTGTGGTAGCCTGCCAGACTGAAAATAATGTGCCCATTGGCTACTGCCGCGACTGGATTGTGGAAGTTACCGACGGAACCTATCCGCAACTTGAGATTGAACTAAGGAGCGAGCGTTGCAACCACTGCGACAATTCGCCCTGTGTACGTTGCTGCCCGACTGGTGCAAGTCATTATGAAGCCGGTGGAATTGTAACCGTAACACACGACAAATGCATTGGTTGCGGGGCCTGTATTTCAAGCTGCCCTTACGATGCACGTTACTCGCACCCTGAAGGTTACGTTGACAAATGTACTTTCTGCCTGCACCGCGTTAAAAAGGGACAGCAACCCGCTTGTGTTGCAGTTTGCCCAACAAAGTGTATGTACTTTGGCGATTTGGACGACCCAAACAGCGAAGTTTCGGTAATTATGAAGAAACGCAAACACAAAACGCTGATTCCAGAAGCCGGAACAAAACCACAAGTGTATTACCTGATTTAATTGTGAAACAATGAGAGAAGAAATCATAACATCAGGGAGATTAAATCCTAACATCGACCCGTATCTGCAAATCTGGCACTGGCACATTCCGCTGTACCTCTTTCTTGGAGGATTGGCTGCCGGTATTATGTTTTTTGCCAGTTTATATACTGTACTCGGCAAGGAAAACAAATACCGCGGAGCTGTGCGTCGCGCACCGATTGTTGTTCCGTTTTTACTTATTATCGGGTTAACTGCCCTGTTTTTCGACCTGAAACATAAACTCTATTTCTGGCAGTTATATACAACAATTCGAATTCAGTCACCCATGTCGTGGGGCGCATGGACATTGATGGCAATCACACCGCTTTCCATGGTTTGGGTCGCCATTCACATCCGCGAATTCTTTCCCAAATGGGACTGGAAATTTGACATTTTAAAAGAAGTTGAAGCATTTTTTATCAAATACAAAAAGCCGCTGGCATGGGTAATTTTGTATTTTTCAACCATTCTGGGAATTTACACAGGAATCCTGTTTTCAGCATTTAACGCCCGCCCTCTCTGGAATACTTCGATATTGGGGCCGCTTTTCCTTACTTCGGGATTGTCGGCTGGTTCTGCGGTTATCATTTTGTTTTCGCAACGGCACAAAGAGCGCATCAACTTTGCCAAAATCGACATTATGCTCATTGGTATCGAATTGTTCCTCATCATCCACATGTTTATGGGTTTTCTGGCCAGTACCGAAGTGCAGATTGAAGCGGCAAACATGTTTTTGGGAGGTCCGTACACCGCGCCATTCTGGATTTTTGTAGTAATTATCGGGATGATTTTGCCGGCAATTCTCGAATTTCTTGAGTTGCGAAAATTCCATATTCCGGTGATTATTCCGGTTGTGCTGGTTTTGTTCGGGAGTTTAATGCTTCGGTTTATTTTTGCCTATGCAGGGCAAATGAGCCGCTGGTTATATTAGTTCAAAGTTTCGAGTTTAAAGTTTAAAGAAAAAATATATGGAAAAGAAAAAATACATGAATCCGTACCTGGGAGGAGTATTGCTTGGGTTAGTGCTTGTAGCCGCATTCTGGATTTCGGGCCGCGGACTTGGCGCCAGCGGTGCCGCAAAAAGTGTGGTGGTAACCGGTGTAAAAACTGTGGCTCCGGCACATGTCGAAAAATCGGCATTTTACCAGGAATACCTTTCGAAACACACCAACCCGATGAAAGACTGGCTGGTTTTTCAAATGCTGGGTGTAATTGTGGGTGGATTTCTTTCGGGAGCAATTGCAGGCCGGTTGAAATTCAAAGTTGAAAAGGGCCCTGGAATAACCAATAAAATCAGACTTATTTTTGCTGTTTTGGGCGGAATATTCTTTGGCTTTGGTTCGCAATTGGGGCGTGGATGTACCAGTGGTTCGGCATTAACCGGAATGGCGGTGCTTTCGCTGAGTGGCTTTTTGTCGATGGCTGCCATCTTCGGAACCGCTTTCGCTTTGGCCTACTTCGCCCGCAAACTCTGGATATAGGAGTTAAGAGTTTCAAGTTCAGAGTTCAGAGTTTAGAGTTAAAACAATGTAAAAAGAACATTATAGCATTCATGCATTTAAGCATTTACGCATTAAACATTCAGTAATTAATCACTCATAAATAATAAATCGAAATGGGACCATTAGTAGTTTACGAAATAATATCAGAGAACGTCAATCTGTTCCTGGCTTTCATCATCGGAATCGGGTTTGGATTTGTTCTCGAATCAAACGGATTTTCATCGAGCCGGCGATTGGCAGGAATGTTTTACGGTTACGACACTACCGTTTTAAAAGTCTTTTTCACCGCTGCCATTGTTGGTTCAGTTGGCCTGTTGTTTTTGGGTCTTTTCAAATGGATTGACCTGAGTTCAATTTATATCAATCCAACCTACCTCTGGTCAACTTTAGGAGGCGGCGTAATCATGGGAGCCGGATTTATCATGGGTGGCTACTGTCCCGGAACCAGTTTCTGTGCGGCATCCATCGGAAAAATCGACGCGCTGGCTTTTATTGGCGGCATGTTTATCGGTATTCTTATTTTTACTGAAGGCTACCCGCTTTGGGAAGGATTTTACAACGCCAAATTTATGGGTTCGCCTGTTATCAGCGAGATGATTGGAACATCAAGAGGGTTCCTTACATTGCTGATTATTTTGGTTGCGCTTGGCATGTTTTGGGTTGGCGAGTGGGCCGAAAAGAAATTTGCCCGCGACGACTACAAACTGAATCAAAAGTAAGCTGATTACGTAATCTCAATACTAAATACTCATATCTCAATACTAAAAAAATGAAAGCACGAATCATACTTGCAACAGCAATCATTCCACTGGGACTGATAATTGCCGCAGTTCCCGAAAACACCACCAAACCCTATAAACTTACCGCCGACCAATTACTCGAAGAGGTAAAAAGCGGCACGCAGTTTATGCAGCCCGACGAAATTGCCGACATGGTAATTGCAAAAGACCCGACGCTGCAACTGATTGATGTTCGCGCAGCCGACGAATTCGAGAAATTCAGTTTGCCCGGCGCCATCAATATTCCGCTGGTCGATGTTTTAAACCCTGAATGGGAAGAAACACTAAACCAGGATGTTAAAATGAATGTATTTTACTCCAACGGCACAAACGATGCCAACGAAGCCTGGATGATAACACGCCAACTGGGATATCAAAACAATTACGTTTTGCAGGGAGGTGTGAACTACTGGGCCGAAACCATTATGAATCCACAGGTTCCGCCATCAACAAGTCCGAATGAAGAAATGGCCAAATACGATTTGCGCAAAGGAGCCGGAATGGCTTTGGGCGGAGCTGCAGAAACTACGCAGCCAGCAGCCGCAGCAGCCGGCGGCGGTGCAAAACCACCCATACAGAAAAAGGATAAAAAGAAAAAAGTACAGGGAGGCTGTTAAAAACCGGAAAAATCCTGAAGAACCAAATCTTCAGGATTTTTTTTTATGTCTTTCATATCAAATTAAATCAGACTATTTTTAGCCCTTTAATTTGATAACTCAGAAATTTATGTCACGCATCCTGGTAATCGACGACGAGCGGAGTATCCGCAATACTTTAAAAGATATTCTTGAATACGAAAAATACAGTGTTGAACTTGCCGAAGATGGAATTAAGGCATTCGACAAAATAAAAGCCGCCAGTTTCGATGTGGTTCTTTGCGATATTAAAATGCCCGGAATGGATGGAATCGAAGTGCTGGAAAAATTACAGGAAGTTACACCCGACACACCGGTTGTGATGATATCAGGCCATGGAAATATTGACACGGCCGTTGAATCGATAAAAAAAGGAGCGTTTGACTATATCGAAAAACCGCTTGATTTAAACCGGTTGCTGATTACCATCCGTAATGCCATGGACAAATCGAACCTGGTTACCGAAACAAAGATCCTGAAAAAGAAAGTCAATAAGAAGTTTGAGATAGTTGGTGAATCACCAGCCCTGAAAGCTGTGGTAGAAATGGCCGACCGGGTTGCCAAAACCGATGCCCGTGTACTGATAACTGGTGCGAATGGCACGGGAAAAGAACTGGTTGCCCGCCGCATTCACGATCAGAGTAACCGCTCGGCGGGGCCGTTTATTGAAGTGAACTGCGCAGCTATTCCTTCGGAACTAATTGAAAGCGAATTGTTCGGACACGAAAAAGGTTCGTTTACTTCGGCGGTAAAACAGCACATTGGTAAATTTGAACAGGCCAATGGCGGAACTTTATTCCTCGACGAAATTGGCGACATGAGTCTTTCGGCACAGGCGAAAGTCTTGCGGGTTTTGCAGGAAAATATCATCAGCCGTGTGGGAGGTGACAAACACATTAAAGTGGACGTGCGTGTGGTAGCCGCCACCAACAAAAACCTGTCGGCTGAAATTGCTGAGAATAATTTCAGGGAAGACTTGTACCACCGGCTGAGTGTTATACTGATAAAAGTGCCTGCTTTAAACGAGCGGCTCGACGATATTCCGTTGCTGGCAAATCACTTTATTCAACTCATTTGCGATGAATACGGAATGCCCAAAAAGTCAATTACCGATGACGCCATTACGGAACTTCAGAAAATAAACTGGACCGGGAACATCCGCGAATTCAGAAACGTAATTGAAAGGCTGATCATTCTTTGCGACCAGCAGATTACTGGTGAAGACGTTCTGCGATTTGCAGCACCATTGAAATAATGTATTAATACTTACTTAATCCTTTCTCTCAATAAGTTTCCTTGTATATTTTTTATACAAGGCAAAAACAACTTTGCCTTTTTGTTGTTCCATTACTATAAAAATACTTTAGGGAAATAAATCGAAATTTTACAGGCCTCTGTTTCCGGGACTTTTTTAATTTGTCATGGTGTATTATTA
>CAZXVT010000196.1:0-8312 GCA_964644015.1 uncultured Maribellus sp. | reverse complement strand
CAATATAACTATTCATATTAATAATTTCAATTCAAGCAGGCTTAATTCAGTGTATGTCAAAAATCATTTTGTATAAGCTATTATTCTCCACATCCATTTTGGAATTTTTATGTATGGAATAAATTGTGAAAAAATAAGAGCAATTATTGGCATAAATTGAGTTGGAAAACTTGTTTGATTAATTTATTCCTTGACTTATGCTTAAAAAGAGATTTAAAAAAACAGAGATTCAAATTGTTCTGAATGAATATAAAAATGGTATGTCGATACCAGAAGTTTTGAACAAGTTTGGAATTAGTCAGGCTACATTTTACAATTGGAAATCCAAATATGGCGGACAGCCTGCGAACGACAGAATGTTACTGGATAGGTTAAAAGAGGAAAATGATAGGTTAAAGCGTATGTACGCTGACATAAGTCTTGAAAACATGATGCTGAAAATGCAACTTGAGAAAAAAGAATAGGATGATATGTTAATCCATTTATAATTTGGAGACAGCCCTTTTTAAACAAAAATAAATTAATCTATGAATACAGAAGTTTTAATATCCGTGAAGCTCAAGGAGTTTATTAAAGAAATATCCTTTTCAGATGATAACAGAATCAAGGAAGATACACAGTTATTTAATGAGGGTATTTTTGATTCATTGGGTTTTCTTTCGCTGGTAAGTTATCTAAACGATGAATTTGGTATTGATATTTCGAATGACGAATTAAGTGAAGAAAACTTCGAATCAATAAATGCTATTGTTGCCTTTATTGAGAAAAAGAAAATTTGATAAGCCTGCTCAATGTGTGGTGTTACCGGATATATTGATCGTTTTGAGAAAGCTGAAGTGTCGGTTATAAACCGAATGCTGACACGAATAAAATATCGTGGTCCCGATGAATGCGGAATTTATGTAAACGAAAATACAGGATTCGGCAGTGTCCGGTTAAGTATTATTGATTTGGCCGGAGGGCAGCAGCCTTTACCCAACGAAGATTTGAGCCTTTGGATTGTGTTTAACGGAGAGATTTTTAATTACCCTGAATTGAGAACGGAACTCATTGATAAAGGGCATAAGTTCAGAACGAAAAGCGATACTGAGGTAATAATACATTTATACGAAGAATATGGAGAAAATTGTCTCACAAAACTGAACGGACAATTTGTATTTTCGATTTGGGATAAAAACAAAGATGAAATGTTTTTAGCCCGCGACAGGGTAGGTATCAGACCTTTATTTTATTACCACAGTCAAGATTTATTCGTTTTTGGCTCTGAAATCAAAGCCGTTTTTGAACATCCGAAAGTAAAAAGGGCAATTTCGGCTGAAGGTATTTCAGAAACTTTTACATTCTGGACAACCATTACTCCCAACACCGTATTTGAAAATATTAAAGAATGCCCGCCTGGGCATTTTATCAAATTAAACAGAGGTACAATCGATATTAAAAGATACTGGGAGGTTAAATTTGCCACAAAAGATAATTACTATAAAGGAAGTTACGGGGATGCCATTGCCGAATTTAATGAACTGTTTCGTGATGCAGTAAGAATCAGGTTGCGGGCTGATGTTCAGGTGGCTGCTTATTTGAGTGGCGGGATCGATTCAAGTATAACTACTTCATATATTAAAGAAATAGATCCGAATGTTCTTCAAACGTTTTCAGTTGGTTTTACTGAAGACGAATTTGATGAAACTAATTACCAGGAAATTGCTGCTGAGTATTTTAACACAAATCACACTGCAATAAAAATCACTTCAAAAGAAATTGCTGAGAATTTTCCCCAGGTTGTTTGGCACAGTGAATTCCCGCTATTAAGAACCTCTCCTTCACCAATGTATAGTCTTTCTAAAGAAGTAAGAAGAAATAACATCAAAGTAGTAATCACCGGAGAAGGAGCTGACGAACTACTGGCAGGTTACAGTATTTTTAAAGAAAACAAAATCAGGCATTTCTGGGCAAAAGATAAAAATTCGAAACTCAGACCACTGCTGC
Source organism: uncultured Maribellus sp. (assembly GCA_964644015.1). Lineage (GTDB taxonomy): Bacteria > Bacteroidota > Bacteroidia > Bacteroidales > Prolixibacteraceae > Draconibacterium. Next base: position 6,326 of record CAZXVT010000196.1, on the reverse strand, counting down.
TCAAAAAATTATATCCCTATATTGCTGCATTACAGAAAGTTAATCCAAATGCACTTAAATTGTTTTTCGGTTATAAACTTGAAAATACAGATTCTCCTATTTATTCGCATTTGTTAAGATGGAACAATACTTCAAATATTCTGAATCATCTGGATAAGAGAATAAAGGATCAACTTTCTGGTTTCGATCAGTATGAACGATTGCTCGCTGGTTTAAACGGAAACTTAGACAAACTTGATCCGCTCGCAAAAGCGCAGTACCTCGAAATTGTGATTTTTCTTTCAGGCTATCTTTTGTCATCACAGGGCGACAGAATGGGAATGGCAAACTCGGTCGAAGGACGTTATCCGTTTCTTGATTACAGGATTATCGAGTTTTGTGCACAACTTCCGCCCGACTATAAAATGAAAGGCTTGAAAGAAAAGGTGCTTCTCAAATCATTAATGAAGGGAAGATTACCTGAAGAAATCCTGAATCGGCCCAAACAGCCTTACAGGGCGCCAATTCTCAGCAGTTTCCTTGGCGATGATGCCCCGGAGTATGTAAATGAAGTCCTGTCGGAAACCAAAATTAAAAAAGCTGGGATTTTTAGTCCTGATTCAGTAAAAAGATTATTGGTAAAAATGAAATCGGGAAAAGCATATTCCGAGATTGATAATATGGCACTAACCGCTATTATTTCAACTCAACTATTGCATAAACAGTTTATCGAAGAATTTAAATATATCAATTCAGATGAATTGATCAATTATACACTCAGGTCAGAAATCAATTTTGAATAATAAAATTATGTCATTAAAACCTGCATTTTCGAAAAATATAATAAAACTGGCAAGTGCTGAAGAAACAGCCAATGAAATAATTGTCAGGCTGCGAAATGAAGTGGCACATGTTCTTAAAAGAAAAGGAGCAATTGTTGGAATCAGCGGAGGAATTGATTCTTCGGTTACGCTCGCACTTTCGGTTAAGGCATTTGGTCCCGATAAGGTATTAGGTATTATGATGCCTGAACACGATTCAAACCCAGATAGTAAACTTCTTGCACTTCAACTTGCCGTAAAGTTTGGGGTAGCCACCGTTGAGGAAAAAATGACTGAAGCGCTTGCAGGATTCGGATGCTACCGTAGGAGAGATGAGGCAGTTAAAAGTGTTGTACCTGCATTTGATCCTGAAAAAGACAAGTTCAAAATCGAAATAAGGCAAAGTATTATTAACATGAAACTACCACCGGTATTTAATGTTACAGTTTATTTTTTTGATGGGAGAGTTATCAGCAAAGTGCTTCCACTTAAGGCATATTTACAAATTGTTGCTGCATCAAATTTCAAGCAGAGAAGCCGTATGTCAATGCTTTATTATCATGCAGAATTAAATCATTATGCAGTAATTGGTACTCCAAATAAACATGAAGTAAAGCAGGGTTTTTTTGTAAAATTTGGAGATGGAGGTGCTGATGTGATGCCGATTGCCCACCTTTTTAAAACACAGGTTTATGAATTGGCCCGCTTTTTGGGAGTTCCTGGTGAAATAATCGAAAGAACACCAACTACCGATACCTATTCAGCCGAACAGACACAGGAGGACTTTTTCTACCAACTTCCATTCGAAGTGATGGACCTAATGTGGTACGGGTGGGAAAATGGATATCAACCGGAAGAAATTGCTTCGGTTATGGAGTATTCAATTGATGAAGTTATCAGTATTTTTAAAAGTTTTGAGCGAAAGATGAAGACGACGGAATACTTACGTTTGTCTCCCATTCATTTTTACCCAAAATAAGAATTATTTTTTCGAAAGATTTTTCTTCCTCATAAAATTCCAATTTAAAAGAATGAACGCTGTTCAATATTTATTTGAAAATTCATTTAACCTGGAAAAAGACTTTGTTCTCGGTAATAAAGAAAAAATTTCCTTTAATGAGCTTTATCTTCAGGTTTTGCAAATGGCATCATACATAAATAGTACGTATGGTTATCAAAAGAATATTATTTTAATCAGTAGCAATAGTTGTTTCTTTATTATCAGTTACCTTGGAATTATGTTATCAGGCAATATTTGTGTGCCGCTTGATCCATCAATCGAAATAAAGAATTTTGAGTTCATTCTCAATGAAACCAAGTCGAATGTATGTTTTGGTGAAAAGAAAATCCTAGATAAATTACAACCTTCCGAAACTGTATTGATTACCGATCAAAACTTTCAGGAAATAATACATGAGTATCCGGATTTTAAAACTGATTCAAAATTTTATAATGAATTACCAGCACAGATTATTTTTACATCAGGTTCAACAGGATTGCCAAAGGGGGTCGTTTTAAGTCATAAAAATTTGATTGCTAATACATCATCCATTCTTGATTATCTGCAACTTACAGGTAGAGATATTATGGAAGTGGTTTTGCCATTTTATTATTGCTATGGTTTATCTCTTTTACATACCCATTTGCGGGTAGGAGGTTCAATTGTATTAAACAATAATTTTGTTTTTCTGGCTACCGTATTAAATGATATCAATAAATATGGCTGTACCGGATTTGCCGGTGTCCCCAGTCATTTTCAGGTAATGTTGAGAAAGACAGACAGTTTTAAGAATAATAGTTTCCCAACACTCCGATATGTAACTCAGGCCGGAGGCAAATTACACAATAGTTTAATTGAAGAGTTTTGTATTGCATTTCCTGGTGTGAATTTTTATGTAATGTATGGCCAGACTGAAGCAACTGCCAGACTTTCGTATCTTGAACCATCGAAATTAACTGAAAAATTAGGTTCAATTGGTAAGGGAATTCCAAATGTTGTTTTAAAAGTGGCTGATGGATGCGGTAATCTCGTGAAGCCCGGAGAAACAGGAGAAATAATTGCAAAAGGCGATAACATAATGATTGGATACTTTAATGATCTTGAAGGGACTGCTGAAGTTTTAAAAAACGGGTGGTTATATACCGGTGATATTGGTACTGTTGATGAGGAAGGATATATTTTTCTTACAGCCAGAAAAAAAGAAATAATAAAAATTGCTGGGAAAAGAGTTAGTCCGAAAGAGATTGAAGCTGTGATTCTTACAGCTCCTTATGTTGTTGATTGTAGCATTGAATCATTTGATGATGATATCACAGGTGAAGGTATAAAAGCAGTTGTAGTTTTGAAAGAGGGAATGCAGGGATTGGTTAACGAAGAAATGATAAAAATTTACTGTTCTGATAAATTGGCGCTTTATAAAATCCCCAAATATGTTGAGTTCAGAAAAGAACTATCAGTTGCTGCTACAGGCAAAAAGGTGATAATCAGATAATGGAGATATATGAATTAACTTATGATTTACATTTTAAAGAATTCAAGCGTTTGACAGATTTATTATACAACGAATAATTTTACAAATATTCAAAAATGAAATTTCAGGAATCATTAAAATTGAATAAGAAGTTTAACCACCTTATTCCGGGTGGCGGCCATACTTATGCAAAAGGCGACGACCAGTTTCCGGAATCAATGCCTGTTTATATTGAGAGAGGGCAGGGGTGCCACATCTGGGACGTTGATGGTAATGAGTATATTGAATATGCCATGGGATTGCGCAGTGTAACACTGGGGCATAATTTTAAACCCGTTGTTGATGCCGCATACCGGCAGATGCTGAAAGGTACTAACTTTGGCAGGCCCGCCAGAATTGAACTGGAATGTGCGGAAGCGTTTCTTGGGATTATTCAGAATGCTGAAATGGTGAAATTCAGTAAAAATGGTTCCGATTCAACCGATGGCGCCATAAAAATTGCAAGGGCTTATACCGGAAGAGACATGGTTGGAATTTGTGCCGATCATCCGTTTTTCTCGGTTTCCGACTGGTTTATTGGTACAACGCCGATGAATTCAGGTATCCCGGAGTCAATTCCACAAATGACGGTGAAATTTCACTATAACGATCTGGAAAGCATTGAAAAAATGTTTGCAGAATACCCCGGTAAAATTGCCTGCATTATTCTTGAACCTGAAAAATATGATCCTCCGGTTGATGATTTCCTGAACAAAGCCAAAGAAATTTGTCATAAAAACGGGGCGCTTTTTATTCTCGATGAGATGATTACAGGATTTAGATGGCACAATGGAGGCGCTCAGAAACTTTATAATGTTGATCCTGATTTGTCAACATTCGGAAAAGCGCTTGGAAATGGTTTTTCGATTGCAGCACTCGCCGGGAAAAGAGAATTTCTCGATTTAGGTGGAATTCATCACCAAAAAGAAAGAGTATTTCTGAATTCAACCACGCACGGTGCTGAAACACATGCGCTTGCAGCGGCTATTGCAACAATTAATTTTTATCAGGGAAACGATGTAATTGGTTTTTTGTATGAACAAGGCCGTAAACTGAAAGAAGGCGTTAACAAAGCATCACGCGATTTAGGCATTGCAGATAAAGTATCCATCATCGGCCCCGATTGTTGCTCGGTTTATACAACCCGCGACCAGGAGGGAAATCCTTCACAGCCATTTCGGACTCTTTTTATTCAGGAACAAATGAAACGCGGATTATTGATGCCTTCAAGCATTGTTTCCTACTCACATACTGATATCGATATTGCTGTTACAATTGACAGATTGCATGACGCAATGATTGTTTATAAAAAGGCACTTGATGAAGGAGTTGAAAAATACCTTGAAGGAAGGCCCGTTGCTCCTGTTTGGAGGAAATACAATTAAAAGATAATCAATAAAATATATTCTAAAATGAAAATATTGATAACAGGAAATATGGGTTATGTTGGTCCTCGTGTTGTAAGTCACTTAAGAAAGTGTTATCCCGATGCTGAATTGATTGGGTACGATACAGGTTATTTTGCCAACAGTTTAACCAATTCAGTTTTTCTGCCCGAAGTAAAACTTACCAAACAGGTTTTTGGCGATGTCAGATATTTTGATCCCTCTTTGTTTGAGGGAGTTGATGCGATTGTTTATCTGGCTGCTATTTCCAACGATCCGATGGGTAACTTATTCGAGGAAGTGACCATGGACATTAATTACCGTGCTGCCATTAATATGGCAAAAGCTGGTAAAGAAAGAGGGGTAAAATCGTTTGTTTTTGCATCAAGCTGCAGTGTTTACGGTTTGGCCGACGAACATGCCAAAGTTGAAACCGACACACTTAATCCGCTTACAGCCTATGCCCGCTCTAAAATTGCAGCAGAAACTGACCTCGAACCTCTTGCCGGTAATAATTTTACAGTAACATGTCTGCGGTTTGCCACGGCTTGTGGTTTTAGTAACAGGCTTCGGCTGGATCTTGTAATCAATGATTTTGTGGCAGGTGCAGTAACTTCAAAGAAAATAGATATTCTAAGTGACGGAACACCATGGAGACCACTTATTAATGTTTTTGATATGGCAAGGGCAATTGAGTGGGCCATTGAAAGAATGCCTGAAACAGGCGGTAACTTTCTGGCAATTAATACCGGTAGCAGCGAATGGAATTACCAGGTAAAAGAACTTGCCGACGCGGTTGCCGAAATTGTTCAGGGTTGTAAAGTTTCTGTAAATCCCGATGCTCCGCCTGATAAGCGCTCATATAGGGTAAATTTCGATTTGTTTAAAAAGCTGGCTCCCCATCATCAGCCAAAATTTGATCTGAAGTCAACCGTTGTTGCCCTGGTCGAAAACTTAAGCCAGATGGGATTTAACGATGCTGATTTCAGAAAATCGTCGCTAATCAGGCTGAATGTGATCAAACAATTGAAAGCAGATGGCTATTTAAATAACGACTTGTTTTGGACCAATAAACAGAACATTGATCTGCAATGATTTTCACCGAAACTAAGCTGAAAGGTGCATTTGTTATCGACATTGTAAAAAATGAAGATGAACGGGGCTTTTTTTCACGATCGTGGTGCGTTAACGAAATGAAGGAATTTGGTTTAAATTCCGAAATAAGGCAGACCAATATCTCTTTTAACAAAACAAAAGGTACGCTTCGTGGAATGCATTTCCAAATTGCACCTTACCAGGAAGCCAAATATGTAAGATGCACAAAAGGAAGTATTTTTGATGTGATAATTGACCTGAGAAAAGAATCGCCGACTTTTAAACAGTGGATCGGGGTTGAACTTTCTGCTGAAAATTACCGGATGTTGTATGTTCCCGAAGACTTTGCACATGGCTTTATTACTTTGGAAGATAACACAGAAATCAGTTATCTGATGACTGAATTTTATGTTCCGGGAGCAGGCGCCACAATACGATGGAATGATCCTTTGTTTAAAATTGAATGGCCGCTCCAACCTGTTTTAATGTCAGAAAAAGATAAAATTCAGCCCGATTATTTTTTAACTGATTAGTAA
>CAZXVT010000195.1:0-8359 GCA_964644015.1 uncultured Maribellus sp. | reverse complement strand
GAGTTATGTAAACTAAAAAAATAATAAATTTAACAGAGAATTTTGAATAATCTTTTCACAGTAATCATTCAATAAATATTCATTTAAAAACTAAAACCAATGAAAAGACCACATTTGTTGTTCACAGTTTTTCTTCTTTTACCGGTTATTGTTTTACAGATAAAGGCACAAAAAGTTATGCCAGAACCCAACATCGATGATCTGAAAATTACTCCTGAAATTTTGGATGTTTATTTTGCCAGACAAAACAACCTGCTCAATAAAATCAGCGATGGAATTATTGTAATTAACTCAAATACAACCGGCTACAATGGCGGAAGACACAGACTTAAATCTTCATACTATTTCTATTATCTCACCGGATTTGACGAAAGCGATTACGCTTTCATACTTTCAAAAAATGGAAAAATCCGATATTCGGTTTTTTATCCTGAACGTGATATGGCTTACAAAACCTACAATGGAGAACAGGAAGAAATTGAAACAATTCAGAAAAAATACAAAATTGGCGAAGTCATAAAATATTCAGAATTAAGCAGGATTCTTGAGGAAAATATTACGGCAAAAATTCCGGTTCATATTTGTTTTTCGGATGTGGAACTTAAAACAATTATTGACGAAATTATTGCAAAAACGGGTGCCGACCCGTCGCTTCTGAAAAACATTACTCCGCTGATAAACGAAATGAGGGTAAAAAAAGACGAACTCGAAGTGAAACGGTTGCAAAAAGCAATTGATATAACTGGAGAAGCGTTGGTAAACGTTTACAAATCATGCCAACCCGGAATGTACGAATTTGAAATGGAGGCAATTATCGAATATAATTTTCTGAAGTTTGGCGCCTCGATGCCGGGATTTAACTCAATTGTAGGCTCCGGAAAAAATTCCACGATTCTGCACTATGAAAAAAACAACGAAAAAATGAAACCGGGTGATCTGTTATTAATGGATATTGGTGCTGAATATGATTACTATACGGCCGATATTACAAGAACAATTCCGGTAAATGGCAAATTCACCAAAGAGCAGAAAGAAATTTACGAGTTAATTTTAAGGGCACAAAAAGCAGCAATTGCCGAGATGAGACCTGGAAATTTTATTAACTCAGGGCATTTTAAAGCCAGTGAAGTTATTATTGACGGACTTTTAAAACTCGGGTTGATTACCGACCCTGAAAAAGAGTGGCAGCGTAAATTTTACACGCTTTATCCCGCCAGTCATTACCTGGGAATGATTGTACACGATGTTGGCGATTATGGAAAAAGTATGACAGAGTTTATGGAAAACCGTGCTAACACAGCAATTATTGGTCGTCCGCTTGAGCCGGGAATGGTCTTGACAATCGAACCCGGGTTATATTTCAGGGGAGACGGGCTCAACCAGTTACACGAATTTTTTGGAAACGAAGCTTCCAAAGAAGAAATTGATGCTTTTATCGAAAAAGTTAAGCCTGTTTACGAAAAATATATAAATATTGGGATCAGAATTGAAGATGATGTCTTAATCACCAAATCGGGCAACAAAGTTTTGTCTGCCGGTATTCCAAAGGAGATATCAGAAATTGAGAAACTGATGAAATAAATTTAAGAATATGAGTAAATTAATCTTCATTTTGCTACTATTCATTTCCGGTATTGTTATTGCACAAAACCTGCCAAATGTAGCTTCAGGTAAAATTGTAAGAATTGAAAATTTCAAGTCAGATTATGTATCTCCCCGAAATATTGATATCTGGCTGCCGGATGGTTACAATTCAGGGGAAAAATATAGCGTGGTTTATATGCACGACGGACAAATGCTTTTCGACAGCACACAAACCTGGAACAAAAAAGAATGGCAGGCCGACGAAGTTTTCTCGCGACTGATTACCGAAAAAAAGACCGCGCCATTTATTGTGGTGGGAATCTGGAATACGCCCGACAGAATAACCGAGTATTTCCCAAACAAGATTTTTGAAGCGCTTGAACCGGGTTTGCAAAAACAGATTTCAGAAAAGTATGGAAACGGCAAAACTGCAAACGGCAATAATTACCTGAAATTCATTGTTAAAGAGTTAAAACCATTTATCGATAAAAATTATAATACTTTGCCGGAAATGAAAAACACGGTAATTGCCGGTTCGAGCATGGGAGGATTAATTTCTGTTTATGCTATTGCAGAATACCCCGATATTTTTGGCAAAGCAGCAAGTATTTCAACGGCCTGGCTCAGTTTTATCGAACCCAATTATGCAATGCCTGCAGCAATATTTCAATACCTTGCCAATAATCTGCCGTTGGCTTCTGAACACAAAATTTACATGGATTATGGCACTGGCGAAAGCGACAAAAATTACGAACTGACGCAGTCGTTTATTGATCTGATAGCCAAAGGGAAAGGCTATAACAACAGCAACTACAAATCGATGGTTTTTGAAAAAGCAGTGCACGATGAAGTCGCCTGGAGCAAAAGATTGGATATACCGTTTACATTTTTATTGGGCAAATGAAAAAATTAATCAATAAACTTCTGATAGGAAAGGTTGTATTGTTGTTTTTTATCATCAGCAGCAGCATGTATTTTCTGATGCTTCTGGTCACCATTCCGCATCTGCATAAAATAACAAACGGGATCAGGATACTCGATATGATGCCGGCTGGTTATGATTTTGCATACGTAAAACAACTGATGGAAGCGCTGGGCGAAGCAGGGCGGAATTATTACCTTTTTCGTCAGCTTCCGGTCGATTTGGTTTTTCCTTTCTCTTTCGCAGTGAGCAACTGTTTGATAATTGCCTGGTTTCTGAAAAAGCTTAATAAACTTGATTCCAAATGGTTTTTTGTTTGTTACCTGCCCATAATTGCAGGCATTTTTGATTATGCCGAGAATTTTTCAATCATTTCACTATTAAACAATTATCCTGAAATTGAAGAAAATAGTGTTCTGATTTCCAACCTTTTTTCAGTCATGAAAAGTTCTTTTACAACAATTGGGCTTTCTGTTTTGCTGATTATTTTGTTTGTGTTTTTATTCAAGTGGGTTTCTAAACGAAACTGATTATCTTTCGAACCGAATTTTAACTAAACCTGTCAAAAAAAAATGAAAAGAGTGATTTTTGTTTTACCATTTATTCTGATTATCACATTTCTGAATGCCCAAACCACGCTTGAAGAAATTATCGGAGATATGAAATTACCACACGAAGGTCTTCCACATGGAGTTCCGGCATCATACAACTGGCAAGCCAAACCAAGGGCAGGTGCTGTTGAGCCACCAGTTGGCTGGACAGCAGCCATTGCATGGGGGCAGGTTTATGAATGGATTGGAGGCAGCACTGCAACCAATACACGGATCCAGATTAAAGACCTGGCTTTGTATTACCTCAGCAAAAAAGATAACAAATGGCACTTATTACAATCTTCAGTGCGCGTTTCGGGGGCAAATTACCGCGAAGACTTTGTGGACGATATCAATAAACCTGCTGATATCCGGGTTGAACCGGATGGCAGTATATCAACTACATGTGGTGGTGGTTTTAACTTTCATTTCTGGCCATCAGCAGGCCGTTCAAAATTTCCGGTTAACGAGGTTGCCGGATGTTTTGTAACTGTAAAAGCCCGCCTTGTTGTTGGCGACAAAACAAAACCCGACGATCGCGACAAAGCAAAATTCCTGATGAGTGTTGGTGGCGACTGGTGGCAATCGTTGACAGCTCCCTGGGATAATTTTAAAACAAATGCTGACATGGGTATTGGCCGTTTCAGATTTATTACCAATGACTGGAAATCGTTTTGCATGTATTCAGTTCCTGCTGATACAATCAGGAATAATCCACCGCCATTTACCTCGGTAACGACCGGAATTCATAATTTAAATGAAACCGGCAATTTCGATTTACAGGTTTTGCCTGAAAATAACCATTACAAAATTCAGTTTTCATTGGATAAAAATGCACAGATTCAGCTTTCGCTGTTAGATTTAAATGGAAGAATTGTTGAAACTTTGGCCAGCAGAATTGCAGGTGCCGGATTAAATTCATTTGTTTTTTGCAAACCTGAACGCCCGGGAATTTATATTCTGAAACTTTGCGCAGAAAATCAAATTACTTCAAAAAAAGTATTCATCAGGTAGTTTATTCCGACTTGTTTGGAGGATTTTTTATCGCTGATTTTCATCATTTGAAAACTCATTGTTTGCCGGATCATGAAGATTGGATATAAATGCATTAACATACTGCGTAAAAACATCTTTTATTGAGCTGTAGTTTTTATTAATAATTGCCGTAATGCCGAATTGAATACCGAGCCCGATTATTTTAAGAAGCGGGTTTTGCGATTTCCCGATAATCAGTTTTTTAGTTAACAATCCCGAGGTGTAACTGGCGGCTGTATTGATGAAATCATCTTTCAGATTATCGGATGAAATGATATCTTTTACAACTGATTTAAGAATATTTGACGGTTTAAAATATTCGTAAGTGACTTTTAACTTAGCTTTCAGAACTTTACCCTCGGCTTCCTGTTTTATTTCAAGTACTTTGATTTGTTCCCGCAAACTTTCAATGGTATATTGCTTTTCCATACCCGATTCATTAATTCAACATATTATTAATCAACGAATTATTAAGAGGCTTTTTAATCCATTTATCTTTGAAAAAATAAAGAATCAGTCCGGCCAGTCCGTAAAATGCAGCTACAATCAAAAAACCAAGATATGTTTTACCAACTAATTCGCCTACAAGTAATGCAATTCCAAAGTTCAGGGTAATAAAAAAAAGGATTAAAGCTATCACAACTGTTGCCCACGCTACCATCGACGAAACGCCGTCGGCCACTTTGTCCACTGTTTTCAGTTTTATTAACTCAACATTGGTTTTACCAAAGGTTTCGGCACTGGTAATCAAGTCATCGAGCACTTTATATTTTTCTTCCATTTGAAATAATTTTTGATTTTTTTTTGGAATTGTTGAATCAAACATAATCATTTAGTTGCTGAAAAAAACACAAATACAGGTAATTTTAAACGCTCTGTTTAAAACTACCTGTATTAACAATCACAAAATTTTCAGGCTGTTTCTTCCTTGATTTCTTCCTTGGCTTTACCAACCTTTTCAGAAACATGATCGACAAATTCATCGAACTTTTCTTTCAGATCATCAATGTATTCTTCTCCCTTGCTTGCAATTTTCTTGCGGGTATTGGCTCCTGAATCCGGAGCAAAAAGAATACCTAGAATTGCTCCTGCTGCTAAACCAGCCAAAACGCCTAATACTACTTTTCCTGAATTCATAGCTTTAAATTTTTAGTTGACTAAATTTAGTCTATTTACCCGACTTTCAGATAACATTTTCAATTAAAAATATTATTCAGGCAACTATTTTCAGGGAATTTTCATCAATAACTGTAATAGAAAATCAGGGTATTTGATATTAATTCGTGATAAATGAATTTTTCAACCTGAGAAGGTTTATGTATTTTTGCACTTTATAAAAAAAGAACAATGAGAAAGATTTTTGGAAAACTGATTTTTTCTTTAAGCATTATTATTGCGCCGTTTATTCTTAATTCTTGTTTAAATACCAATGAAGAGCCGGGCAGAACCGAGGCTGATGAACAGGAAGAACTGAATAATGCTATAGCGAACGTAATAAAAAACGGCTATGATGTTGACACAACTAATTTGGGCTCATATTATATCGTTAACAAAACGGGAACAGGAGATTTTCCACAATCGGGAGATACAGTTAAACTGATTTACACTGGTTTTTTTCTGGATGGCAGTGTTTTCGATTCATCAATTAATCAAAACAATCCCGATAGTCTTTATGAATTAATTTTTATGAAAACACCATTGATCACAGGTTTTAACGAAGCTATTTCCATGATGAACAAAGGTGCCGATATCGACTTTATTATGCCTTCGAAATTGGCTTACGGTTCCACGGGCATTTATGAAATAAAACCTTATACTCCCCTGGGTTTTAATATAAAAATGAGGTACATAGGCAAAGTTCGCTAAAGAAAAAAAACAACGCTGCAAAGTATCTGTACCAAATGGTACAGTCACTTTTTTATTGCAGAAATATTGTTTTCTTTTCATTGTTACTAATTACGCATGCTTCCAGTATTTTTAATACTTCAATGGCTTCTTCGGGCTTTACAAGCAACTCAGCACCGTTTCTGATGGCTTCAAAAACATTGTTGTAAAAGCCGTGATAATTACCTTCAACAGTTTCAATTTTTTCTTCTGATGATTTCCCGTTTTTGGTAAAATAAAGTGTTCCCCAAAATTGCGGGGGTTCATTGCCCCACTCCTCTCCAACCGGCAAATTACCGTTTTTCAGAAGCTCTTCCTGCGGATCGATTCCGAATTTAAAAAACGAACCATTTTCACCATGAATCATGTATCGCGGGCCGGAAGTATGAACTAAGTAACTGCATTTCAGAATGGCAGAAAACCCCTTGAAATCAAGCCTGACATCGTAATAATCGCTCACAAATCCGCCATTTCTGACAGTTTTCAAATGTGCAGTTACAGCATTGGGCTTACCAAATAAAACAAAAACCTGGTCAACCATGTGTGAGCCTAAATTGTAAAGAACGCCGGCAAATTCTCCGGCCTCTTCTTTCCAGGTATCGGGAGTTATGGTTGTCCTGTATCGGTCGTAGTGCGATTCAAATTCAATTAGTCGTCCCAATTTGCCCCCGGCAAGAATATTTTTTACCGTTAAAAAATCGTTATCCCAGCGCCGGTTCTGAAAAACTGTAAAAACTTTTTGCTTTTCAACGGAAAGTTTCAGTAATTCCATCGCTTCACCGCTGCGTAAAGTAACAGGTTTCTCTACAACTATGTGCTTTCCTGCATTAAGCGCGGCAACCGCCATGTCGTAATGAAATTCATCGGGCGTGTTCACAATAACCAGCTCAATTTCCTGATCATTAAGTATTTCATCATAGTTCCGTACAATTTTTGCATTTGGGAACATTAGCTGCGAAACACTTTTTGTTCTTTCCAAAATACTGACCACTTCAAACCCCGGATTTGTTTTCAGAAAAGGTCCGTGAAAAACTAAACCCGACATTCCGAACGAGGCAATTGCTGTTTTTATCGATGATTTCATTATAAAATTTGATTTTTAATGTTGAAGAACATCAAAAATATATGAATTTGATGTACCTGAAACATTTCACTAAATGATAATTGATGTAAATTCGAATTTGAAAAATCATACGTAAAAAAAATAAGCAAATGGAAAGACTTGTCAACAATTATCTAAGTACCTTTTCATGTTACAACCTTGAAACAGGAGATTTTCCCGGTCCTGTGGTTACCATCTCCCGACAGGCAGGTTGTTCGGCTCAACGGTTGGCTATCAAACTTTCAAAAATCCTGACAGGCTACAGTTATATGTCTGAAACTAAGACCGATGCTGAGTGGGAATGGGTTGACAAAAACGCTTTTACAAAAATGGTCAATCAGATGATTGATGAAATTGAACGCGGACAATTTGACGATAAAGATGAAGCTATAATAATGATGAAAGAGGTATCGCGTGCCTTTTCTGAAGAAACAATTTATGATATATCAGATGATAAACTCATCCGGATTCTGAAAGGAATTATCTGCAGGCTGGCTTACGAAGGAAGAAAAATTATTGTGGGACGGTCGGCAGGTGTGATTCTGAAAAATGTACCCAGCAAACTGAACATCAGACTTGAAGCTCCCACTGAATGGAGAATAAACCGCATCATGCAGATCAATGATTTCAGTAAAGCCAAAGCAGAGGAATACATTCAAAGAATGGATACACGGCGTGATTCTTTTATTGAAAGAATTATCGGAAGAAAAGCTGAAAACAACGATTTCGATGTAATATTTAACTACGCTACTCTTGAAGATGACGAAATTGTGGATGCGGTGGTAAATATTTTGAGAAACAAACAAATTGTATCACCATTTTCGGGATATTAACCTTTATATTTAACTTATCTTTACAACGATTTTTTTGTTTTCAAAACCATAATCTCACCTTACATGCCTTCCGTTTGGGAGGCTTTTTTTTATCTGGCTATTGAAGATTTGTTTCTAAGATTTAATTTGCCCGAAAAAAGGAAAAATTAACCTCATATTTTTTAACGAAATTCAAAAAAAATTCACAGTACCTCTATTTTATCTGACAAATAGTGTTTTAATTTGTATTAAGAAGTATAAATGTTTTACTGTTAGTGATTTATAATAGTATTTTTTATTGCATAAAAACTTGCCAAAAAAAATCAGAACGAATGAAACAAATTACACTTCCATTGTTTTAATTATTTACTATTTATTATTGTTTATTTTTTATGAATTTATTTGTTGCAAAATTAAGTCCATCTACCAC
>CAZXVT010000194.1:0-8400 GCA_964644015.1 uncultured Maribellus sp. | reverse complement strand
CATTATGGGCAGCATAAAAAGTATTGCACGAATTGGCGAAAACCACAAGGATTTCGACATGAAAGCTTTTAAAGTGATCATTTATCTCGATAAAACCGATGAAGGGCTGAAACCAGCTATGTCGAGCAACAACGAGATAATTCTTGCCAAAAGAGAAAATGCTGTTTCAATTCCTGTGAAAGCTGTTTTCAATAATCATGATTCACGTTTTGTTTACCTGAAAACAGAAAATGGAGCCATCCGGCAAACCATAAAAACCGGTCCTGAAAATGAAGAATTCGTTCTTGTTGAAGAAGGGTTGAAAGAGGGTGATATTGTTCTGTTCGAACCACCTGCTGAAACCCAAAAATTAGCTGTTAATCAATAAAAAAAGGATTCCGTTGATTCGGAATCCTTTTCTTTTAACATTCGGTAATAATTAATTACCCGTCATCAGTTTATTGATATTCAACTCGGTAGTCGGAATTGGCCAAATGTAAGTCGGACTGTTCGGTTCGATGGCAGAAACACCACCTTTCCCGGGAATAGTTGACAAAGTTCTGAGCAAATCCATATTACGAATTCCTTCTCCCAAAAACTCGATACTTCTTTCGTCCATTAATGCTTGCTGGAAAGCTGCCACGTTGGCAAAGTCAGCTAAAGTATAACCGCCTGTTGCATAAGACCTGGTTCTGACTGCATTTAACAAGTCAACCGCTTGCTGTGTAACTGCATTACCACTTTTAACAATTGCTTCAGCATAATTCAGCAATACTTCTGCATACCTGATTACCGGAGCATAGTCTGTCTGAACTGTGAAATTTGTGTATTTCCCACAAAAATATTCTGTTTTGTTAGAAACAGTTCCGGTGGCAAACAAAAGCTTTCTTGCATCAGCATCATTAATTTTAGTGAATGTACTTCCGGCTGCAGTATTCAGATAATACGATTCGCTGGAAGAAGGATGATGATAATGTGCAAGAGCATTCTGAGTACCTGCCAGGTTTGTGGAAGTAAATGGCATTGAGAATACAGATTCTTTCGTTGTATAAGGTGGAGCCCAAATAGCAGCAAAAGTTGACGACAATGCAAACGGAACACCTGTGGCAGCTACAAAAGGTGCACTTGCAGAAACAATTTTACCAGCTTCAGTTTTAACTTTTGCAAAATCGTTCATATGCAGATAAACCCTTGTTTTGTAAGCAATAATGGTGTTTTTATGAATACGTGTTGTATTCAGCAGATCAGTTGAATACTTGTCAATTGCCAGACCTTCAGCAGTATTAAGATCGCTTAAAATCTGAGCATAAACTTCGGCAACTGTGCTGCGTGCCATATCGTTGTCAACGCCGGTTTTATAAGCTTTCAATCGTAATGGAAGACCGGGGCTGGCACCTGCATTTTTGTTATATGGCTGAGCATACAACTGGAGCATTGAGAAATAAGAGATTGCCCTTAAAGCCAAAGCTTCACTCTTGTATTGGTTGTATTCAGCTTCGGTAATAATTCCATCCAGCGCACCTGATGTCCATTTGGCATCGAGACCTTCAAGGAATATATTAATTGCATTTACTGCTGAATATACAGCTCCCCAAAGGTTCTGAACTTCATTGGTTGAACTCACAACAGTATGGTTCCATGTTGCGTAATTTGTAACAAGGTTAGTACTTTTTGGCAAGAAATTGTCAGCTCTCACATCATTGTAAACCTGATATCTGCCAGCCATAAACGCGCCATCTTTTAATTTGGCATACATCCCGTTCACCTGGCCAACAATACGGTCTTTGTTATCGAATGCCTGAAGTTCACCTAACGATGTAACCGGCACCGGGTTAAGCATATCAGTGGAACAGGCTCCTGTCACCAATGCTAAAAGTATAAATGCGTATTTTAATATATTTTTCATTTTCGTACTATTTTAAGAGATTAAAACGAAACATTAACACCAAATGTATAAGTCCTTGCCTGTGGTACGGTATTCCTGTCAATACCCGGAGTAAGGTTACTGTTGCCATTCGTTGAAACTTCAGGGTCGGAACCTGTATAATTTGTAAATACATATGCATTAAAGATTGCGGCATAAAGTCTTACACTGCTTACTTCAAGAACTCCCGGAAGCTTTTTAAAGGTATATCCCAAAGAAACATTCCTTACTTTTAAGTAGTCTCCTTTTTCAACATTCTCTGACATAACCATGGAAGAACCATTTGAAACGTTATCATTGAATACTGGTTTTGGAATGTTAGTAATATCACCCGGGTTTCTCCATGCGGTTTCATATACCTCTACAGTGTTGTTCCACCATCTTTGGTCGCGCAACCCAGCTTTTGAACCATTATAAATTTCGAAACCTGCAGCATAAGTAAGATTAAGGTTGAAATCGAAACCTTTATAGGTTAATGTGTTGTCGAGACCACCATATAAAGTTGGAAGCGGAGAACCTAACACTTTGCCATCTTTATTAAGTACAGGTGCCGGGGCATTTCCACCACCTGCAAGGTATTGCCATCTGCTGGCTGCCGGATTCTCGTGAGAATAAGTTACTTCTTTGCCATCAGCTAGAACAAATACTCTGCGACCTGATGTCGGATCTACACCGCGGGTTTCGATACCCCAGATATTACCAATCGGGTACCCTACCAAAGTACGCGAGGTGGTTTCAAGGCCTGCTGTAATACCCACAATTTCAGTTACACCCGGAGCCAGTTCAGTAACTTCGTTTTTAACTGTACTTAAATTGAAATTGGTAGTCCAGGTAAAATCACCTTTGGCAATATTATAACTGGTCACTGTAAACTCAAATCCTTTATTATACATCGCACCAATGTTCATTGGGATTGTATTGTTCGGAATACCTTTCGAAGGAGATTGAGGTACATTTAAAATCAGGTCGTTTATATCATTATTAAAATAGTTCAAGTCAACCTGAATTTTGTCTTTCAACATACCGAAACTTATGCCAATATCATATTTCATACTGGTTTCCCATTTCAAATCCGGGTTACCGGCCTGTGTAAATGTCCAGGTCGGAGCAGCACCATAAACACCTGAACCATAAAGAAACATGGATGCATATGATCCAATTCCCGACATGTTACCAACCTTACCGAAGCTTGCTTTTAAACGAAGATCGGAGAAAAGTTCACCCAGTTTTCCATCTTTGATAAAGTTTTCATTCGAGATATTCCACATGGCCGATGCTCCGCCGAATGTACCATATTTCTGTCCTTCTGCAAGACCTGAGAATCCATCATGTCGAACACTTCCTTCCAGAAAATACTTCTTGTCCCAGTTAATATTTGCCCTGCCGAAATAGGATATAAAGTAATTTTCATACTGCGTTCCGCCACCCATACCAGCGGTTACCCATGACCCCTGATAGGTGGTAAAAAATGGATCAGCAACGTTGGTTTTTGAACCCGACCAACTGTTATATTTTGTCATTTGTTCTTCAACCCCAGCTAATAAACCAATGTTCAGTTTTTCGATTACAGTAAAATCATAATTGGCAGTATTTGTCCATGTCCAGCGGTTAGGACGGGCAAAGGTATTTGTGGCTGAACCGTTTGCAGAATAACCATCACCGGTCAATCCAGTCTGGAAAGAGATTGATTCAACACTCAGGTTATCAATTCCATAAGCAGTTTTCAGGAAAAGGCCTTTTACAGGTTCGAGTGTAGCAGATAAATTGGCCAGAATCCTGTCATTTTCTGCAGTATAAGTACACAAATCCATAACTGCAACCGGGTTGTAGTAACCATAATTGGCAACAGGCTGTCCCATATTTCCAATTGCCGAACCTGCAATATTATAAGTACCATCGTTTTTATAGGGAGCAAGGTTTGGCGGAAGCACAAATGCCAGACGACCAGCACCTGCTGTGTTAAACGCCTGATCAACCAATGAACCGGTGTTCGGTGCAGAGTTTAATGAATTGGTATAATTCAGGTTTGCGCTTACTTTCAAATATTTGGTTACTTTATGATCAAGATTGAATCTGACACTTTTACGTGCAAAGGCATTTTTCTTAATCATACCTTCCTGATCGAGATAACCCAATGACAAGTAATATGATGTGGCAGCTGTTGATCCTGACACAGAAAATGCATGAGAATGCTGGAATCCGGTCTGGTAAACTTCATCAGCCCAGTTTGTATTAATTGGTTTACCACTGGCATCAGTCGGAATAAAGAAATTTGATGCAAGTTGACTTGGGTTGTTTGCCAAAGCCCTGTTTTTATGCTCAATATACTGATCGGCATTCATCATTTCGAAAAGATTGTAAGGTTCAGTGTAACCTATAAATCCATCGTAATTAACTTTTACTTTCCCACCTGAACCACGTTTTGTAGTGATGAGAATTACGCCGTTAGCAGCTCTTGAACCATAAATTGCCGTAGCTGAAGCATCTTTCAGAACTTCCATTGAAAGGATGTCGGATGGATTGATATCTCCCAATGCATTTGACGCAGCACTGTTTGCCGATTGGTCGCCGGTAAACACCGGTATTCCGTCAACGACAATCAACGGAAAAGAACTGGAAGTAATTGAATTCACACCGCGTACCCTGATTACAGGTGGATTGTTAAGTACACCATTTGGCATAGTAATCATAACTCCGGCTGCTTTTCCTTGCAAAGCCTGGTCAAAACTCTGAACCGGCATCAGTTTGATATCTTCGCCTTTAATGGTTGAGATTGCTCCCGCTACCTCGCGTTTTTGTTGAACACCATAACCCACAACCACAACTTCATCAACCGAGAAAACATCGGTTTCCATTGAAACTGCAAAAGTGGTCTGATCTCCCATTTCAACTTCAAGGTTTTTCATACCAATAAAGCTAAAAACAAGAATTTTAGCGCCATCCGGAGCACTTAACATAAACTTACCATCCATGTCAGTCACCGTTCCCAAAGTAGTTCCTTTTACCTGCACAGATACGCCAGGAATAGAAGTACCATCCTCCTTACTGGTTACTGTACCCGAAATACTCTTAACCTGAGCATTTACAATTTGCATACCCACAAAGAGGATACAAATCAAAAACAGCGTTAGTTTTTTCATAGAAAAAGTTTTTGAAATTAGTATTAAACAAACATTTTACAAGCTTTTTAACCGCTCACCTCACATTTTGTTAAATGCCCGATTAAAAAATGACCTTTGTGCTAAAATAATTTTTTTTTTATTCGATGATACTTCTCATGTTAACATTTATTAAGTTTTCGGGTGTTTATGTTAAAATAATTCACTTTTTGCAATCTTAACCAGGTATTCTGGCATTTCAACATTATTCATTTCAACTTTTCAGGGTAATTTTGATTTTCAGCATTCAGTAATTGAAAAAACAGAAAAAGAATGAATGATATTTATTTTTTCAATCCAACGTGCGATTATGCCATTGCAAATGGCAGCCCTAACTGGCAACCGAATCAGCTTTTACAAAAAATGGAGGAGGATCTGGACTTACTTCCGGCTTTCCTTGCTGCTTCCGATGATGGTATCTTATTATATAATTACCCGTCGGATTCATTTTTAGATGATTTTAGAAAAACTGAATTTAAATTTCCGCGTTTTATTCAAAGAAATAAACAAAATCAGATCAGTCAAAACCAAATCAGAAATATAAAACCATGGGGCTGGAGTCCTGCAGCCCATAAACAAACAGAATATTTAAAAAATCTGTGTTCTGACGAATTCAGTATTTCACCCGTTTTTAATTGGAACCCGGAAATCAAACATTTTTATTCCCGAAGTTTTTCTGCTTCTGTTTTAGAAGAAGTATTGAAGAATATAAACACGGAAAATATCATTCCAATAAATTACCTGCCCAAGATTTGTAAAAGTGAAACGGATGTGGAAAATGCTTTGGCAAGTTGGGGAAAAATCATGTTGAAAGCTCCCTGGAGCAGCTCAGGCCGCGGATTGCAGCCAATCACCAAAACACCAATCCATGAGAAAGTATGGGAAAAAATAAACGGGATCATCCGTGATCAGGGTTTCGTATTGGCAGAACCATTGCTAAATAAGGTGCATGATCTGGCATTTCTTTTTGAATTAAAGGAGGGAATCATCCGTTTTACAGGAACCAGCCATTTTTTTACGGATAAAAACGGGAAGTATGAAGGAAATTACCTGAATGGCGCTTCAAAACCTGACTTTGAAAGAGTTGTTAGTTTTATAAATAAAATGCAGGTCAAAATTCTGCCTGAATTAATTCGTGTGTTGCAAAACAGTAAGCTCCCTGCAGTTTACGAAGGTCCTTTTGGCATTGATATGTTAATCTATCGTAATGACAATGATGAGTTGTTTATAAATCCCTGCCTCGAAATAAACCTGCGATTTACAATGGGCTTTGTTGCACTGAAAATCGAGAGAATGCTTGCTGAAAAATCGAAAGGTGTTTTTCGGATATTTTATGAGCCCGGAAAATCATTTTTCTCTTTCAGCAACGAAATGCGTACGAAACATCCTTTAATAATCACAGAATCAAAAATTGTGTCGGGATTTCTGGCTTTAACCGAACCCACTCCTGAAAAAAAGTTTGGCGCTTATTTGCTGGCCGAGCTAATGTGAGTTTTTTTTAATCACGAAACAGTGGCCAATCCACTCTCTCCTGTATTTCTTCTTCCTGTATTTCCAGTCGTTCGATAATATGTAACCCGGCATATTCCCATCTCAGGTTTTCGATACCCTCCTCGTCTGTTACCGCAACATTGGTTTTTTCAGGTTGCGTTTCTGCCTGTCTGATGTTCTCAAATCCGGTCGAATCGGGTATTTGTTGTATTGAAATTCCATTGTTTTTCAGGCTGTCACAAACCTGATCCAGGTTGTAATTTTTTCCGGCAGCAAATGAATGAACTGAGAGAGAAAACCTCGCAACTGAATTTCCAAATAAAAGTGTCCAGGCGCAATAAGGCGAGATTTCATTTAATAACTGCAAATCAGAAAAAAAAGGAGGATTCCAGGGGCGTTGAAAATAGCCTTTCAGATCGGCAAGCAGAAAATTAACGGCTTCAACTGGCAAACTTCCCTGCTGCCCGATAACCCGCAATAACTCAATTCCATTATCCGAAATCGGATAAGGCGTTTCGGCAACCATTCCATTAATAATTTTCTGGGCCCAACCGGGCAAATGGCTTACTTCAAGCTGACTCACTAAAATTCGTGGCAATGTGCTGTTCTCGTTATGTTTGTAAACAGCGGCGCTTAATAGCTTATCATGCAGTGAATATTTGGCAATTTGCCTGTATCCGAATATTTCAGCCAAATGGCCAATACCGGCTGTACCTCCGGGCTGCTCTCCGGTATGCGTGTTTAAGGTGCGGAACATTACATGATCAAAAACAGGACTGCAATGACGGCTTTTCAGAAACAGGTCTGCATTATTGACCGCATCCAGTTCAATTGCATAATTCTCCCAGAGATTGTTTATCAGGGACTTTACTAATTCAGATGATTTCACTTTCATGGCGGCTTTTTTCAGGATAAACTGAAAAAACCGAAAATTGGTTACCTGAAAGTGTATGTTTTAAAACCGAAATATCAGGAATTATTTCTGACAGCGATTTTCATAAACGCCAAAACGTCTTTTTTGTCGAAGAATGAAGTACCACCTTGTCGTGTGGTGTTTAATGCACCGGCTGCATTTCCGAAATTGAGCGCCTGCTGAATTGATTTACCATTCAGGTAGTAATGCAGAAACCCAGCCGAAAAAGCCATGCCTGAACCAACATTGTCAACCATTTCAATTTTATAACCACCATCGCTATAAACACCTTTTCGTTTGTGCATGGCAAACACCCCATTTTGCCCGCGTGTGATCAGAATCAGGTCGACTTTATATTTTTTAATAATTTTTGAACAAAAGTCTGAAATATCGCCTGCATTAAGATTTAGTTCCCTGTTCAGAAAATCTATTTCCTTTTCTTTAATCCTGACAATATTAGAAAAGCCCAGCAGGTTTTCAACAACCTGAACATTGAAGAAATGTTTAAAAAGTTTCAGATCAAAAAAATGGAGCGAATCAGGTGATTCTTTTATGAGTTCGCGCAGTGTATTTTTCGAAAGGCCAAAACGTTGCGGCAACAAACCATAAAAAAGGCAATCGGCATTTCGCACTAGTTTCAGGGCTTCGGCTGAAAATTCAATATGGTCAAAAGCCACATCGGGAGTTACATGAAACCGGGGCTCCTGGTTTTCATCGAAAGTTATATTTACGGTTCCGGTGGCAAACTCGCTGTCAATCTGCACATTTTCATCAGAAATTCCAAGTTCTTTCAGTTTCAGAAGTGCTGCGTAACCCAAACCATCATCACCAACACGAGAAAGAAGAAAACCTTGCTCGTTAAATGAGTTGCATCTGTAAACAAGGTTCGATGGTGTGCCGCCGAGTATTTTCCCGTTTGGAAAAATATCCCAGAC
>CAZXVT010000193.1:0-8407 GCA_964644015.1 uncultured Maribellus sp. | reverse complement strand
AAATTAATAGACATAGGTTTAAGTCAATTTTAAAGTATTTTTTGCATTTTTTCATCGATGAATTTTTCAGATTATTTTATTCGAATTAAGAAACCAAAAGCCACATCCTGAGTTTAAAAAACATATTTTTGCAATGAATTTCATTGATGAAGACAGGGAAAAATAAATATTGAAAAATGAAAAATCTTTTACTCGCAGCGGGTTTTATAATATTGTCATTCAGCATTAATGCGCAAACAAATGCGGAAGAAATTACCATGGTCCAGAGTATTTACGGAATGGACAAAAGAGAGTTAATTGCCAAACACATGAAACTGAATGCCACGCAGGCACCGCTGTTTTGGCAATTTTACGATGAATATGAAATTCAACGGAAAGAAATAGGACAGAAACGTGCCAACAATATTATTTCTTATGCCGATAAATATGAGCAAATGTCAAACGAAGATGCCGACAAGCTTATAAAAACCTCGTTTGAAATCAACTCATCGTTTATTCAGCTTTGGGAGGTGACCTATAAAAAGATGGCTAAATCACTCACTCCTGTAATAGCCGCACAATTTATACAAGCCGAAATGTTTATCGAAAACATGATAAGACAGGAATTATCGCTTGACATTCCGTTGATTGGCGAAATCGAACTGAAAAAATAATTTTCTGCGGTTCTTTATTCAAACCTTTCAGGTTGCCCTGTGGCGGCAAGTGCTGCTTTCCAGGCAAAGCTTGAAACATCGAGTGCTTTAACCTGGCTGGCAAGCAGTTCGATCGGAACATGAATGAATTTATCGTGCAGATATCCGATCACAAGACCTGTTTTTCCGGCCATTGCAGCATGTACAGCATTCCGTGCAAACAAATCACATAAAATAGAATCTTCGGCATTTGCAGGGCTGCTTCTGATCAGGTAACTCGGGTCGATATAACGCATTACCACCGGAATATTTTCTTTTTTGAAATAGGCAACAATTTCGTCGCGGAGAAATTGTCCAATATCATTCAGCAAAGCATTTCCCGATGCATCTTTGGCATTCTGTCTGTCTGAAAGCAATTCCTGTCCGGCACCTTCGGCTACCACCACCAAAGCATGTTTTCGGTCGAGAATGCGTTTTTTCAATACATTGAGAAAACCACCTTCACCATCCAGTTTAAAGGGCACTTCGGGAACCAAAACAAAATTTACATCCTGCGATGCCACTGTAGCGCCAACAGCAATAAAACCTGCATTCCGGCCCATCAGTTTTACCAGCGAAATCCCGTTTTCAACGCTGCGTGCTTCAATGTGGGCACGGTCTAAAACCTGTGTGGCTTCTTCAACCGCAGTCAGGTAACCAAAAGTGCGCGCCACAAAAGCCACATCATTGTCAATAGTTTTCGGGATTCCAACAACGGCAAGATCGTGCCCGCGTTTTTTTGCTTCCTGGAACAACGCATTTCCTCCGCGTTGCGTGCCATCGCCGCCGATTGTGAATAGCAGATTGATTCCCATTTCAACAAGATGGTCAACTGCTTTGGCAACATCCACCGGTCCGCGTGAAGTACCTAAAACAGTGCCTCCTTCTTTATGAATATCATCCACAAACTCCGATGTCAGCAATACCGGCGGGTCATTTTCGGGTAAAAGTCCTTTGTATCCCCATTTAAATCCATAAACTTCCTGAACTCCATAAGCATGTGTGAGTTCTAAAAAAATCGAACGTATCACATCATTTAATCCGGGGCAAAGCCCACCGCAGGTAACAATACCGGCTTTTGTTTTTTTCGGGTCGAAATACAGTTTTTCCCTGGGCCCGGCCAATTCAAATAAATGGCCTTCAGAATTTGGCTTATTCAAATCGGTTATGATATGTTCTGCAACCCTGTAATTGTCGTTTATATTTCTTTTAACCGGAGAGGTGAACCTGGCTACTCCAAGATGTGTTATGTTCATTTTGTATAATTTGAATGTTTTCAAAAGTAAAAAATGTATTGGTAAACTTGTGTGTAAGGTCGTTTAATATTAAGATTTGTCAGAATGGAAGCCCGATTGCAAGGTTAAACCTGAAATCGGAAAATACATCGCCCATATCATTATACCAGTAGCCGTTTTCCATTTCGTAAGGTGTGCGTAATGGAAGACCAACATCGGTACGCAGAACAAAAAAATCGAAATCAAATCTCAATCCGGCACCTGTTCCCACTGCCAGTTGTTTGTAAAATGTACCAAGGTTAAATTGGGCTCCCGGTCGGTTAATGTCCTCGTTCAGCAGCCACACATTCCCGGTTTCGAGAAAAAATGCGCCATACACCATTTTCGAAAATAGAAACCTGTACTCGGAGTTCAGCTCAATTTTTATGTCACCCGTCTGGTCGATAATGCCATTGTATTCAACCGGTTTGTAGCTTCCGGGGCCCAGCGAGCGTGCAGTAAATGCTCTTAAACTGTTTGAACCACCACTGTAGAACTGCTCGATATAAGGCATAACCGAAGAATTTCCGTAGGAAAAACCTGTTCCGGCGTAAAACCTGAAAGCAAAGCCTTTTTTATAGGTTTCGGGATAATACCTGAAATCGACAGAGGTTTTTACAAACTGAGAATAAACCTCTCCAAGAATTGTATAGGGTCGCTGGTTATTGCCCGAGCCTTTCAACAGATCGATAAAATTACCGGAAGTGCTGATCATTCCCTGGAAATAGAACCCATTTGATTTCCGGGTTGAGTTATCGAACGTAAAATTGTATTCGGTTCCGATAATTGACTGTTCCTCAAAACTCTTTTTTACATAAGGATTGTTGTTTACAATCGAATCAAATTCAGGCGTGGTTTTTATCAGCGACACGATGTTTACTTTTAACGGTGAAAACATGTGGGTTATGTTTTGCTTCTTTTTCCATTGATAGCTAAAGCTTGCATTGAGCGAGTTCATACGGTAGTACCGCACGTTGTTTACAAACTCGTATCCCAATGAACTGATTGTTTTTCCAACAACAATCCTGTTTTTTTCTGAAAGCTGAAAAGGCAGCAAAAGACGCGGAACGATATACGATGAATTCAAACCGGCATTATATGAATTGGCGCCAAGGTCGTTTGCGCCACCTTTGCCCCATTGCCATTCAAAACCACCAAAAGTTTTAAACTGAAGACGGTTTGCACCCCGGGCAATATTGGCATGTGAAATGGCAATTTCGGAAGTTGGCCCTGCAAAACCCGATGATTTTGATTGTACATTGGCTTCCAGGTTCAGACTGACATCCTTCTTAGTGGCAAGATCGATTAGAAGGTCCATTTTTTGTTGTGTGCTGTCGGTGACAATAAATTGTAATCTTACAAATTCAAAAACGCCGTAGTTATTCAAAAGTGGAATTGTTCCCTGATGTTTTCTTGTTGAATATAAATCGCCTTTTCTGAAAAGAATACTTCTGCTTACTACTTCGGGTTTTAAATAATTGTTCAGATTCATTAGTTTAATTCCGTCAAATACAACTGTATCTTTTGCATCCGAATCAGTTAAATGATGACCGGAAAACCTGACCCTGATCTGATCAATCGTGTATTTTTTGAGTGCATATTCCGGTATTTGTCGTTTTTTCCTGATGAGTAAATCCGCTTTAAAATCCTTTTTGATGGTGTCGGCAATCATTTCAACATAGTCGGGACTGAAAAAATAATACCCGTTTTCGACAAGCGCTGCAGCAATTTTTCGTTTTTCGTTGCGGATATTTTCAAGATTAAAATAATCACCTGGCTTTAGCGAAAGATTTTCTTCTGTTACATTAATCTGTTCATCAACCGAATCGGCAGGCGGTGCAAATACAATCTGGTTTAGGCGGAAAGGAGGTCTTAAATCAATCAGGTAATTAATACCGGCTTTCTTAGGATTATTAGCTGCCGTGTCAAGTTCAAACCACGATTTTGCACCGAAATATCCGATTGAAAAGAGGTCAGACTCAATTTTAAGGCAACGCATCGCAGGGTCAACCGTTGAAACAAGAATTGGTTCTTCGGCAAAAGTTTTGAATATCCATCCTGGTTTTTGTCCTTCCTCCGGTTTTTTGTTGTTGTAAACCCACAAGCCCAGCGGCGGTATTACTCTTTTCCCCAGGATGGCATTATTCGGGTTAAAATATGTAACCTCTGCTGCTTTTTCTTTGGCTTTTGCAATTTCCTTTTTGTTCGCAGCACCATTAACTTCTATTTTTTTTCTGCCTGTGTATAAAATCTGGTCTTCTGTCAGAAATTTTGTATTGGAACATCCGTTAAACAACAAAATGCCAATAAAAGCCGGTAATAATATGGAGATGTGTCTGTTCCTCATTATTCCTTAATTTTTTCAGGCTGAGATTTTGCTTTTTTCTTACGTTGCCAGATGTCTTTCATTTTATCGTAATTTTTCCGGTACAAAAAGCCCACACCAAATTTAATCACCTCGCCTTCCAGCATATCTTCGTAATCTTTTTTCTGGTAGAGTTTTATAAATTTTGAGTCAAGTGTATCGAGTGCGTATTCAAAAGTGAAATTTTCAAAAAGGCTGTTGGTCTGGTACCCGGCATCCTCGTAATCGTTCAGTTTTCCTGACAGTTTAATGGTGGCACGGTCATTCATAAACTTTCGTTCCATCTGGTAGGTAAAACTTGTTTTTTCCTGTTTTCCGGCAGCCGAGTTTTCATCATAAGTATCGATACCAAAAGAAAGGTCGGTTTTCTTGAAACTGGTTTTTGTCAATGCATTCAGTTGCGACTCCCAGAAACTACTTATTTGCGAGGCCATGTAATTGCTTGAACTTTGAATACCGGGAATATCAATGGTTTCAAACAGCAAAAGGTTAACCGCCTGGCGCATAAGATCGTCGTTGGAAAGTGAGTTGATAACACTTGAAATATATTGGTCTTCGCTTTTGATATTGAATGCGATACCCAGGTTTGACAATGTGTTTTCGAGCCTCATCGAAACAATAAAATCCACATTGCGGTTTCTGTTATCAATCGGGTTCAGATACGAACCCCGAACTTTGGTGGTGGCTTCAAGGTTGAGTTCTGGGTTTTCAATTGGTCCGCTCCAACGGAATGAGCTTGCAGGTGTTATCGCGAAATCTTTCCGGGGCCAGCCGGTAATTTTCAGAATACATAGTCCGTTTCTGATTTCGTAAAGACCATTCAAACTCATGGTATTGTTGGGCAACATGTTGTAATTCAGTATTCCGTCGCCTGCAATCGAAATATCCACATTATAAATATCAGCGATTTTAACCTTGAAAACACTTTTAGGATCAATGACAATTGAGGTCTGAATGTTGGGCATTTGTGTCACCTTTTTTTCTTCGGTGGTGACCGGGTAAATTACATTCAAGGTACTGTCGATGCCTGCAAAAATCACATCGGTCTGATTGGCTTCCACGGATAAATCCTGGATCATCTGGTATGTTATTTCGGTTCCTCTGTCCAGTACAATATTTCCCCTAATTTCAGGACTGAACAGCGAACCTTTTATGCTGATGCCAGAGTTGACCACAATGGTTCCGAAATACTCCGGATTGTCTTTTTCCGTGGTATTCATCAGCATTAAATTCTCTGTTTTCACCATTAAATCCACAGTCATGTTTTCAGTGTCCGAAAAATTGATGTCTCCATTCAGAGTCATCGGTTTTTTCAGGCTGTCCAACACCGTGAAGTTGTTAAAAATCAGATTGCTGTTTTTAATTTCCAGCTTATTGTCGGGCATCAAAAGCGAGGTTTGCAGCGGAATAATCTTCATGGAAACATCATTGATTGCGATATTGCCATCAAAAAACATTTGCTTTTCATTTTCCCTGAAAACGATGTTACCGCTGGCGGTTCCTTTCATCTGGTCAACATATTCATCAATAAAAGGCTGTATTAATTTCACCGGAAATGTTTCAAAATTTCCTTTCAGCATTTCGCCTTTTGCCAGTTTTTTGCTCCCCATTTCAAGGTTCATGGTTGCCGAATCATCGACAATTACTTTAAAAACACCCTCAAGAATTCCGGTGGTGTCAGAAACAATATTTCCTTTCGATTGTATTTGATCAATAGCGAGGTTTTGCCAGGTTATCTGGCTGAAATTCAAGTCGTAATCAAGATTATTTTGTTGTGCGGTTTTGTAATTTATCTGTGCATTCAGAATACCAAGCGGAATAAATTCCGACAATTCATTCGGTACAAGACTGTCAAGCACAACATCTTTCATCAATAATTTAAAACTATCTGTGGCGTCATTTCCAATCCTGATTTGCATGTTGTCACTGAAAATATTTACATCAGCTTTTAGTTTCTTTGTGGCTGGCGTCCACGAAAGAACCTGTGATGGTTTGATGGACCATTTTCTCTGGTTGATAATCCATTCCGGCGATGCAACCAGTTTTATTTCCTGGTTTTCATTGATTGCCTTTAAGTCAATTCCATAAAGAATTTCTCCTTCTTTACCCCTGATTTTCAGGTCCCCGGTTATTTCTGATGGCAAGATGTTAAGTTTTACATTGGAAGCGCCAAATTGAAACGCCGGTGTATTGATGCTTTCAGTTTCAATTGCTGCATCAATCCCATTGGTTTCAATATTGGCTGAAATCAGCGGACGAATTCCTGAAAACTGCCCGAATTTTATTTTTTCTGTTTCAATTCGCGCAGTAACCAGACTGTCAATATTTTTCTTCCCGAAAAGAATATTTATATCGCTGAAATTCAAAACAGTATCAGGATAAAATAGCTGGAAGATTTCGTGGTAATTCAGTTTTGCTCCAAGTCTGAATTCTTTCAGTTTTCCAATTTCAGCGAGATTGATAAAATTGGCAGAATCGAGATTCACCGCATTTTTCAGGTCTGTTGCCAAAAATGCTTTCTGAAAATCCTGCAATGTGGCAAGGCTTGAAAAATCGACGTTCAAAACTGCAGACCTCAGTTTTGCAAACAACAACGAATCGCCCGACGCCATTTCAAGCTGTAAATTTCCCAGGTTAACCACCTTATTTTCATTTTGAACTGTCAGCTTTTCAAGGGTAACATTTCCAGCGGTTTTAGTTTTTGAATAACCAAAATTGCCATCAATTTCGCCTTTCAATTCAAGCGGGTTATCCAGAAAATTAAGTGCGAAAGGATTGACATCAAAACTTCCTTTTATTTCGCCATTGTAACCTGATTTTTCCGATTTCAGCGTACCATTTAATTTACAGAATAATGCCGTGTCGGCGGCAATCAGACTGTATTCTGCATTATTTTTCTCAGAATTGATTTTCAACGAAATATCACGGATGTTTTTGTTGTTGTAAAAAACCGAATCGATCTGAATTACAGCAGTTCCTGTTGGAAATCCGGTGTCATTTATTTTTTCGCGGATGTCAATTTTCCCGGTGATATTCTGTGGTGCTGATTCACTAAAAAGCTGTGCCAGATTTACATTTCTGAAATCGCCTTTCAGGGCAGTTTCATTGGTCTTTGTATTGTAGTTTCCGGCCAGTCCGATATTTCCGGTTGCACTCGCGAAATCAAGGGTCATGAAAGGATGTTGAAGTGTATTACTGATATTTCCTTTTACCGCAAACGGACTGAAATTTGGGAGTGAAGTTTTTATTCCAAATGCTGAAAGTGCGCCGAGAACCTGTACCCGTGATACAGTGCTGGTTTTATAATCGAGATTACAAACTGCCCGGTTGAAATCTTCAAGCCCCGAAATTATGCCGGTCACCGAAAAATTAAGGCCGGAAGATGCTTTCAGCTCAAAAGCTGAAATCTGCAGCACATTATTTAACGAACCGTTGATTGCAGCATTGAAACTAATTTCGCGGTTGTTGCCAAACCACTTTTTTCTGTCGGTAATTTCAGCTACCGTGAGGTTTGTTTTCAGATTAATATTTTGCGCTGAATCAGCTTCAAACGACAACACACCCGAAGTCAGATCGATTGAAGTACCAATTTTGGCACTCAGTTTTTCAAGATTCAGGGTTGATTTTTCAGGTGCCAGTAAAATTGTGTTCAATGTAAAATTAAGATTACTGACAGGCAGCCATTTCTCCAATTCCGGGGGTGTTTCTCCGGCCTCATTTTTTAAATTCAGACTTCCGTCAGCCACCAGGATTTTTTCTGAAATTATTTCCCAGGGAAGTTCAGGAAACGCAATTTTTACGGGTGTTTCTTCTTCCTCTATGGGTATTTCGGAAGTTTTACCTAACAATAAATAATCAATTTCAGGTTGTTTGAGCTCGATTTCACCGGTTTCAATTTTTTGTTCCGCGAGGTTGAGATTTTTCAGTGAAAGATTACCCTCTTTCAGTTTAATTTCCAGTTGAGTCCCTGATTCAGGTTGATCAAGCAGAAACTTCAGGTTGCTGACATTTAGTTTTTTTAGTGCAAATTTCCAGGAAGTTGGTTCAGTTGGTTCATCTTCCGGCAGTGCTTCCGAAGCCCAGATTCCCACCATTCC
>CAZXVT010000192.1:0-8478 GCA_964644015.1 uncultured Maribellus sp. | reverse complement strand
TTCGAATTACCGGCGATTTTCTGCCAACCGAAAAAATGAAAACCCAGTGGGGCGAGTTTGATGCTCCCGGCAAAGCTTTGTTAAAAAAGGACGAAAAAGGCGTCTGGAGTTTTACTTCTGCTGTTCTGAAACCGGAACTTTATTCCTATTCTTTCATTATTGACGGTTTTACCACTACCGACCCGAACAATCCGTTTATCGTTCGCGATGTAGCTTCGGTAACAAACATTTTTATCATTGGCGGCGGTCATGCCGATTTGTATAAAGTAAACGACATTCCGCACGGAACAGTGGCCAAACGCTGGTACGATTCGCCCGGACTGGGAATGGACCGCAGAATTACTGTTTACACGCCGGCAGGCTATGAAAAAAGCACTGAAAAATACCCGGTTTTGTATTTGTTACACGGAGCCGGTGGCGATGAAGAAGCCTGGGCTACTCTTGGAAGAACTGCACAGATTCTGGACAACCTGATTGCACAGGGAAAAACAAAACCGATGATTGTGGTGATGCCCAACGGAAACGTGATTCAGGATGCTGCGCCCGGTGAAGGCCACGAAGGTTTTTACAAACCTGTTTTTATGGCTACCAA
The DNA here is from genome assembly GCA_964644015.1 of uncultured Maribellus sp. Classification (GTDB taxonomy): domain Bacteria; phylum Bacteroidota; class Bacteroidia; order Bacteroidales; family Prolixibacteraceae; genus Draconibacterium. Next base: position 7,886 of record CAZXVT010000192.1, on the reverse strand, counting down.
AACCATGGACGGAACTTACGAAGCCAATTTTATGGATATCATCAAATTTGTGGAAAGCAACTACCGTGTAAAAGCCGACAAAGCCAACCGCGCTGTTGCCGGTCTTTCGATGGGTGGTTTCCATTCGCTTCACATTTCGCGCTACTATCCAAATACTTTCGATTATGTTGGACTGTTTTCAGCAGCAATTATACCCAACCAGAATGTATCAAGCCCGGTGTACAAAGACATTGACAGCACGCTGAAAAAACAGATGGACAACGGTTTTAAACTCTACTGGATTGCAATCGGCAACACCGATTTTCTGTACCAGGCAAACATCGATTACAGAAAAACACTGGATGGAATGGGTTTTAAATATACCTATCGCGAAACCGACGGCGGCCACATCTGGCGCAACTGGAGGATTTATCTTTCGGAATTTACACCGATGTTATTTAAATAGTTATGTATAGAAATTTCATATTGATTGCAGCATTTTTAATGCTGCAATCATCTTTTTTATTCGCTCAGTGGCCCGGTGCCGGAAGGATTGATTTCAAAACAATGCCTTCAAAAATTCTGAACGAAGAACGCGAATATGCCATTTACCTGCCCCGCAATTACGACAAAAACACCGGAAAATCGTACCCGGTTTTGTATTTGTTGCATGGTGGCGGTGGCAGCCACAAAGACTGGCCTACCCGCGCACACCTGTCTGACGTTGCCAACCAGTTGATTACTTCTGAAGAAGCCTGCGAAATGATTATTGTTTGTCCCGAAGCCGGCAAAACGTTTATGAACTATTTCAACAGCGAAGGCTGGAATTACGAGGATTACTTTTTTACAGAACTCATTCCGTTTATCGAGAAAAATTACCGGGTAATTGCCGATAAAAAACACCGTGCTGTTGCCGGACTTTCGATGGGTGGAGGCGGAACTGTTGGTTACGCAACGCGGCACCCCGAAATGTTTTGCGCAGCTTACCCGATGAGTGCCTATTTGTACCACCAGAAAGAAATTCCGTGGCTGAATACCGGCGACCCTGTGAGAGCAAGAATTCATAAAGTGCTCGAAGAATATCACGGTGTAAATCAGATTCAGAATGCTGATGCAGCCACCGTTGAAAAACTGAAAACCGTAAAATGGTTTATTGATTGCGGCGATGACGATTTCACTTTTACACCGAACATGGAGTTTGTTACCGCCTTGCGTGAAAAACAGATTCCTTACCAGCTCCGGGTTCGCGATGGCGGCCACGACTGGGAATACTGGCACTCGGCGTTGTACATTGCACTGCCGTTTGTTTCAAATCAATTCGGCAAAACTGACTAAATTTCACCTCAAACCATTTGAAAGAAACTACTAAATCAAATAAACTCAACAATTATGAAGAAAAAACTTTTTTTGGTAATCACCTGTTTGTCGCTTTTTGTGGCTGTAAACGCACAAGAGCTGGCAAATTTTTCGAGACGTGCTCCCATTGTTTCTCCCGAAATCGGCGAGAAAACAGTCACCTTTAAAATTTCGGCACCTGCCGCGAAACTTGTTCGCCTTTATGGTTCGTGGATGGCTGACTACTCTTCGTCGGTGAATATGATGAAAGACTCACTGGGAGTTTGGTCGGTGAGTGTGAACAAACCTGCTCCCGAATTATATACCTACAATTTTATTGTTGACGGACTGGTGGTGAACGATGCAGCCAATATTTTTATGCAACGCGACGGAACCCGCTATCTCAGCGTTTTGCTGGTTCCGGGCGATGTAACTGCAAACTATTTCGAGGCAAAAAACCACGGTAATCTCTCGAAAGTGTGGTACAACTCGCCAACCATCGGAACCAACCGGCGCATGTTTGTTTACACACCTTATGGTTACGAAACCAGTGGCGAAAGCTATCCTGTTCTCTACCTGCTTCACGGCGGTGGTGGCGACGAAGATGCCTGGAGTACAATGGGCCGCGCTGTGCAGATTCTGGATAACCTGATTGAAAAAGGGCTGGCAAAACCGATGATTTGTGTGATGCCAAACGGAAATCCGGGTCAACAGGCAGCAAAAACGCAGTTGCTTGCTGAAAAAACCTACGACCGCAACGACCCGAATTTTGCCAATTTGTATGTTAAAAGCATTGTAAACGATATTATTCCGTACATCGAAAGTCATTACCGTGCAATTCCAAAACGCGAAGCACGCGCAGTTTCCGGTCTTTCGATGGGTGGCGGACATACACTGGCAGTAACCAGTCTTTTCCCCGGAACTTTCGACTATATTCTGCCGCTGAGCATGGGGGTTCGTGGCGATGCTGAAACCATTGACAAACAACTGCTGCCTGTAAAACAGGGCGGTTACAAACTCTATTGGATTGGCTGTGGCGAAACCGATTTTGTGTGGGAAATGGCCAAAAACCTGGATGCTGCTTTAACCCGGAATGGTATGGAACATACTTTTTATGTTACCGATGGCGGTCACACCTGGGCCAACTGGCGGAAATACCTGAATACTTTTGCACCGCTGCTGTTCAAATAGTATTCTGCATAAAATCAATTATTTAAAACTTAATCTTAAGCTATTTATCATGAGAAAATATATCATTTCAATCATTGCCCTGTTTGTTTTTGCCGGCGCATTTGCACAGGAAATAGGCAATTTCATGGGTCGTCAGCCCATCGTTTCGCCTGAAATCAACGGAAATAACATCACATTTCGTTTTTCAGCGCCATACGCCGATTCGGTAAAAATCAGCGGTGGTTTTACGCCAACGGTAAAAATGGAAACGCAGTATGGGAGTATGGATGTTCCTTCGAGCCCAAAGATGATTAAAGACAAAAACGGACTTTGGTCGATTACACTGCCACTGCCCGCACCTGAACTTTATACCTACAATTTTATTGTTGACGGTGTGAGTGTGAACGACCCGAACAATATTTTTATGCAGCGCGACGGAACCCGCTACCTCAGTGTTTTGCTGGTTCCGGGAAAAGTAACAGAAAACTATTTCGAAGCCAACCAACGTGGAAACCTGAACCAGGTTTGGTATGATTCACCAACCTTAGGAATGCAGCGCCGGTTGTTTGTTTATACACCTTATGGTTATGCCGACAGTAAGGAAAAATACCCGGTGCTTTACCTGTTACATGGTGCCGGTGGCGACGAAGATGCCTGGAGTACAATGGGACGCACCTGCCAGATTCTGGATAACCTGATTGAAAAAGGGCTGGCAAAACCCATGATTTGTGTGATGCCCAACGGAAATCCGAACCAGGTGGCTGCGCGCACTTTAATGATTCCGGAAAAGCCGATGGACCGCGATGCATGGACGAACAACAACTATCCGAAAAGCATCGTGCAGGACATTGTACCTTTTATCGAAAAAACATATAAAGTTGACGCCAACCCAAAATCACGCGCAATTGCCGGGCTTTCGATGGGTGGTGGCCACACCATCACAACCTCGCTGTTGTATCCCGGATTTTTTGACTACATCTGTCCGCTGAGTATGGGAATCATGTATCGCGATAACGACCCGGCAGCATTGAAAAATTATGAAACCCAATTCAAGGCTTTAAAGAAAAAAGGATACAAACTCTATTTCGTGGCTTGTGGCGATACCGATTTTCTTTTTGAATCGGCAAAGACACTCGACAAAACGCTTACGGACAACGGTTTGAAACATACATTTTTTGTGAATTCAGGCGGTCACACCTGGTCGAACTGGCGGATTTACCTGAATACTTTTGCGCCGCTGTTGTTTAAATAGAAACATTAATGGGCAATTTATCACGACGAAATTTTATCGGGCGTACTGCTTTGGCGGCAACGCCCGTACTTTTTCTCCCCAATTTTTCTTTTGGGTTGAAATCGGCTGAACCTGCCTACAAAATTATCGACACACCATTTGGTAAACTGCGGGGTTATACCGAAAACGGACTGAATATTTTCAAAGGTGTTCCGTATGCAGGCAGCGTTGCCGGCGAAAAACGATTTCAGAAAGCCGGACCGTTACAACCGTGGACAGGCGTTCGCGATGGGCTGCAACTGGGAAATCCTGCAATTCAACCTCCGAATCAGACTTATGGAATTAATGAACCAAAACCTTCGGAAGACTGTCTGGTACTGAACATCTGGACTCCCGCCAACGACGGTAAAAAACGCCCGGTAATGGTGTACAATCACGGTGGCGGATTCAGAACCGGTTCGGGAGGAAGTACCGCGCAGGACGGAGCCAACCTTGCCCGCATGTACGATGTGGTGGTGGTGGCCACCAACCACCGGCTGGGATTAACAGGCTTTCTTTATCTCGATGAATTGGCCGGCGAAGAATTCAAAGGCTCCGGAAACCGCGGGGTTCAGGATATAGCAGTGGCGCTGGAATGGATAAACAAAAACATAGCACTTTTTGGCGGCGACCCCGGCAATGTGATGATTTTTGGCGAATCGGGCGGCGGAATGAAAACATCGTGTTTGTACGCCATGCCCGAAGCTGAGCCATTTTTTCACAAAGCATCCATCGAAAGCGGTCCGGGAGTTGAACTCATGTCGGCCGAAACCGCTGCAGAAACAACCCGGCTGGTGCTTGAATATCTCAATATTTCACCAAAAAACTGGAAGAAACTGCTCGAAGTTCCGGCTGAAAAACTGCTGGAAGCGCAGGAAAAAATTCCGCAGAAACAAAATTCAAATACGCTTGGATTTCATGGAATCGGAAACTCCGGAGTTGGCAGTTTTGGCGCTGTAAAAGATGGATTTGTTTTGCCTGAACATCCTTTCGACCTCACAGCTCCGGCCATTTCGAAAAACAAACCGCTGCTGGTGGGATGGAACGAAGACGAGTACATTTTCTTTGCCATGGTTGGCGGCGACAAAGATGTTTTCATCATTTCCGAAAATCAGCTAAAAAGCAGACTTGAAAAGGATTTTGGCGACAGTGCTTCAACGATTTTCGATACGTACAAAAAGGCAAATCCCGGCAAAACACCCGGCGAAATTTACATTGCCATCCGTTCCATTCATTTTATGGGACTGGGTTCAATACGAATCGCCGAGCGAAAAGCACAGCAGGGAGGTGCACCGGCTTATTTATACAACTTTGGGTACAAATCGGAAGAGAAAATCCCCGGAACCGATTTTGCGTATGGATCTATGCACGCGCTCGATATTCCGTTTAAGTTTTACAATGTCGAATCGGGATGGCCAGGAAAACAGCCTGAACGTTACGATGCAGCCAGAAACATGACTTCGTTGTGGACAAGCTTTGCCCGCACCGGAAAACCTGTGGCTGCCAATCAGCCCGAATGGCCGGCGTATAACTTTGAAACCCGCCCCACTTACCGGATTGATGCGCAATGCAGCATCATCATTAACCGTTTTGGCGCCGAACGCGAAATGTGGGAAAAGGTGCTGAAATGAACGCTTTATTCAAACGCGAAGTACGCAGACCTTTTTTTGAATTAAAAATTCTACGTTCTCTGCGACTTTTCTTTGCGTCCTTTGCGTTAAAAATCAGGCTGAATTCCTGACATTCTTTATTTTTGACGAAATTTCAAACTACAAAATTATAACTGATGAAACTGACAAAAATTTACACGCTCTCTCTTTTAATCCTTATTCTGGCTGAAATTGCCGGTGCACAGACACACAAATCTGCCCTTTTACAGTACGACAAACAAATCGACGGAATACTCAGCCAGATGACACTGGAAGAAAAAGTAAACATGCTGCACGCCAAACACATGTTTATTTCGGCAGGAGTTGAACGCCTCGGAATTGCCGACATGATTTATGCCGATGGACCATTTGGTATCCGCGAGGAAATGCAGCCTGATGGCTGGATGGGACTCGGCTGGGAAAACGACAAAGCCACTTTTTTCCCCACCGGCTCGGCGCTGGCAGCTACCTGGAGCCCCGAACTGGCGTACAAATACGGAACCGGGATGGCAAAAGAAGCCCGTCTGCGCGGAAAAGACATGATTCTCGGGCCGGCCATCAACATTCAACGCATCCCCACCGGCGGGAGAACTTATGAATATCTGAGTGAAGACCCGTATCTGAGTTCACTGCTTTCGGTGCAATATACCAAAGGTGTTCAGGACAATGGCGTGGCAACCTGTCTGAAACATTACGCGCTGAACAACCAGGAAAATAACCGCGGAACCGTGAATGTGATTATTGGCGAACGTGCCATGCGTGAAATTTACCTGCCGCCTTTCCGCGCTGCGGTTGAAGAAGCCGACGCTTACGGAATTATGCCCGCCTACAACAAAGTAAACGGTTTCTGGTGTGCCGAAAATGACATCCTGCTCAACCAGATTCTCCGTAAAGAATGGGGTTTTGGCGGAATGGCCATCTCCGACTGGGGCGGAACGCACAGCACGGTTGGCTCCGTAAATGCCGGTCTGAATGTGGAAATGCCCACCAAACAGTTTATGGGTCAGGCGCTGATTGACTCGGTAAAAGCCGGCAAAGTTTCAGAGGAAGTGGTCAACCAGCGGGTGCGCGAGATTTTGCGAGTGCGGCTGGCGATTAAACCCATTCCGGCAAACGAAGCCAACAAGGAAATGACTTCACAACCTGCCCAACAGAAAATTGCTTACGAAGTGGCCTGCAAATCCATTGTTTTGCTGAAAAACGAAGGTGCACTTCCACTGAAATTACAAAACAAACCGGTGATTGCCGTGATTGGTGCCAACGCCACCCAGATTATGGGTTCGGGCGGACTCGGTGCCGGAGTGAAAACTTTGTACGAAGTAACTCCGCTGGAAGGTTTGAAAAACCGGATTGGCGACAAAGCCGAAATTGTTTATGCACAGGGTTATATTCCCGAAACATTTACATGGGGAAGAAAATCGAAGGAACAACAGGAAAAAGAAGCCAAAGATAAAGAACTGAAATCGGCTGAACTTACAAAAGAGGCGCTTGAAGTGGCTGCCAAAGCCAGCATCATTCTTTTTATTGGTGGCGATAACCGTGCCGTTGAAACCGAAGGCAGCGACCGTAAAAACATCTTTTTACCCTCGGGTCAGGATGAACTGATTAAAAAGATTGCAGCCGTCAACCCCAATATTGTAACCGTGCTGACAAGTGGTGCGCCCAACGATTTGAACGTGGTGAAACCGCTTTCAAAAGCATTGGTAATTTCGTGGTTTAATGGGACCGAAGGCGGAAATGCACTTGCAGATGTCCTGGTTGGAAATATTTCACCCAGTGGCCGTTTACCGTTTACGTTGCCTGTAAAACTTGAAGATTCGCCAGCTTACGCGCTGGGAAATTATCCGCAGGGCGCCAAAAAAGCAGATGTTTTTGCCAACCTCGTTGCCGAAACCGAAGCAGTGGACAAACAAAAAGACGAAGCCGCCAAAGGCAACGACCCGAACACAGCGTACTATTCAGAAGAGTCGCTGGTGGGATACCGCTGGTTCGACACAAAGAAACTGCCGGTGATGTACCCGTTTGGTTACGGCCTCACCTACACCACTTTTGAGTATGGAAAACTGAATACCGACAAAACAAAATATGGCAAAAACGATGTGATTGCGGTTTCGGTGGAAGTAAAAAACACGGGAAAAGTGGCAGCCGATGAAGTGGTGCAGGTGTATGTTCACCGCATCAATCCATCTGTTGAATGGCCCGAAAAAGAGTTGAAAGCGTTTTCGAGGGTTCCGCTCAATCCGGGCGAAAGCAAAACCGTGAAACTGGAAATTCCGGTTAAAAACCTGCAGTACTGGAACGAAAAGAAACATGCATGGGACGACGACCTCTGCAAACTCGAACTCCAAGTTGGCGCCTCAGCCGGAGATATTAAACTGAAAAAAGAGGTTGGGTTGAAATAGAATAGAACAAAGGGAATTATGAAACAGATTCTTCACTTCTCTTCGTTTCGTTCAGAATGACAATCTTTTAGTATTTAAGGA
>CAZXVT010000191.1:0-8478 GCA_964644015.1 uncultured Maribellus sp. | reverse complement strand
CTATAAATTAAACCTAATCAATAAATAGTATGAACAGAAGAAATTTCATTGGAAAAACTGCCGTTGGCGCTGCTGCTGTAACTGTTATTCCACGCCATGTTCTGGGTGGAAATGGCTTTGTGGCTGCTAACGACAGAATCAATCTTGGTTTTATCGGGACCGGAAAACAAGTTGGGACTTTGCTGGAAGGCATAGGTGGATGTAAAGAAACCGCGGTGGTTGCTGCCTGCGATGTGTACAAAAAGAAACTAAATCTTTTTGTTGAGTCGGCAAAAGCCAACAATGCAAAAAAAAGCCTCAATATTAATATTGACAGTTATCATTATTACAGGGAATTGCTTGAACGCAAAGATATTGATGCCGTGGTAATTGCCACACCCGACCATTGGCACGCGCAAATTGCCGTTGATGCTGCCAAAGCCGGAAAAGACATTTATTGCGAAAAACCTATGGCGCTTACAGTTGCCGAAGGCCGTGCCATGGTTGACGCCACACGCAAATACGACCGTGTTTTCCAGACTGGGAACATGCAGCGCTCATGGCGCGATTTCCGTCATGCAGTGGAACTGGTGCGCAACGGTTATATTGGAGACATAAAAGAAGTGAATGTGAGCATTGGCGAACCGGTTAAACAATGCGACCTGCCCACCCAACCCGTTCCAGAAGGTCTTGACTGGAATGAATGGATTGGCCCGTCGCTGTACCGGGGATTTCATGAAGATCTGGCACCATCAGATATTAACGGCCCATGGGCGTGGTGGCGCGGTTACCGCGACTTTGGCGGCGGTCTTGTTACCGACTGGGGCGCTCACATGTTCGACATTGCACAGTGGGCACTTGACATGGACAACTCGGGCCCGGTGCATTTTCTACCACCACCTGTTCCCGGACAATCTCACGGATTGACAATGGTTTACGAAAACGGAATTCGTGTAAACCATAAACTCTGGGGTGGCGAAAAAGACGGAAATGGTGTTCAGTTTATTGGCACCGAAGGAAAAATTGAAGTGAGCCGCGATTTTCTGCGCACGTTCCCCAACGACAAACTGGCAAAAGCCGATCTGAAACCGGGCGACAAACGTGTTTATTACAGCGATAACCATTATCAGGATTGGGTGAATGCCATGAAAACACGCACCCGGCCTATTTCGGATGTGGAAGTAGGCCACCGCACTGCATCGGTTTGCAACCTTGTAAACATTGCCTACGAATTGCAGCGTCCGCTGGTTTGGAACCCAAAATCCGAAAAATTCACAGGTGATAATTGGGCCAATATGATGCTTTCGCGCCCGATTCGCGGAAAATGGGATTTTACTGATTTTTAATAAAGCCCCTCCCTCCCGAAATTTAGGGACTCCCCAAGGGGGAGGAGAAAAATATCGAAACTCCGGAGTAATTTTTACTTCGGAGTTTTTGTTTCGCTATTTTTACCAAATGAATGAATTTCTGCATAAAACCTGGGACTACCTGCTGGTTGCCGGCAAAGCCACGCTGATTCAGCTTTTTGTGCTGCTCGGCCCGCTGCTTTTTCTGGCTTTTGTAATGAATTTCCTGGCCCGGAAAAACGAGGAACTCAGCTACAAAACACTGGGTCAGAAAGTTTATCTTTATGTTTTTGGCTGGCTCGGAACATCGGTTCATGAACTTGGACACGCGATTTTTGCCATTTTGTTTGCCCACAAAATTTCTGAAATTAAACTATTCACGCCCAGCTCCGGGAAATCGCTGGGGCAGGTAAAACACAGCTACACCAAAGGAAATCCGTACCAAACCATCGGAAATTTTTTTATCGGAATCGGGCCGATTTTATTGGGGGCACTGCTTTTGTGGCTGGCAACCTGGCTGCTTTTCAAACTAAATGCTATCAACCTTGCTGAAAAACAAGGAGTTCACATTAACTACAGGATTTTTACCAGTTGGGAACTGATAAAAAACACCGGGTTTGGAATTTATGACGGAATCGTAAATTTTTACCAGGTTGCCATTGCCAACCACGGCGATTACTGGTGGAAAGTGGTGCTGTTCATCTATCTTTTTTACGCCATCGGAAGTTCGGTAACACTCAGTTCGTCAGATATAAAAGGCGCTTTCAGGGGGTTTATTTATTTTGTGCTGCTCCTTTTTATCTTCAATCTTGCTACCATTTGGAAAGGCGATTTTGCCACCCGTTTTTTCGACAAAACCGGCAATTATCTTTCGGGATTTTACTTTCTGATTGTATTAAGCATGGCGCTGAATGTGGTTTTTATCGGAATTCTGTTTTTGTTGGGACTGATTATTTCGCCCCTGAAAACAAAGAAACCAGCCAAACCGAAAAAGTAAATGTCCAAATACCAAAAAACAAATCTCAAACGACAAAAAACAACTTTCAGATGACAACAATCGACGATTACATAAAAAACATTCCTAAAGCAGAATTGCATGTGCATATTGAAGGAACACTGGAACCTGAAATGCTTTTCAAACTAGCTGATCGGAATAAAATCAGGCTGAAATACAGCTCCGTGGAAGAACTCAGAAAAGCTTATAATTTCCACAACCTGCAGAGTTTTCTGGATATTTATTACGAAGGCGCCGGCGTTTTGCAAACCGAAGCTGATTTTTACGACCTCACCAGGGCTTATCTCGAAAAAGCCCGGTCGCAAAATGTGCTGCACACCGAAATATTTTTCGACCCGCAAACCCATACCAGCCGTGGAATTTCATTTAAAACAGTTATCACCGGTATTAAAAAAGCGCTGGATGACGGCAGACAAAATCTGGGCATCAGTTCGGGGCTGATACTTTGTTTTTTGCGTCATTTAACTGAAGAAGAAGCCTTTAAAACGCTGTATGAAGCACTTCCTTACAAACACCTGCTTTTGGGTGTTGGTCTCGATTCATCGGAAAAAGGACACCCGCCGTCAAAATTCAGGAACGTTTTTGCAGAAGCATTAAAAGAAGGTTTGCTGACTGTGGCTCATGCCGGAGAAGAAGGTCCTGCAGCGTATGTCCGCGAAGCAGTTGATTTGCTGAAAATTTCACGTATCGACCACGGAAACAACTCGTTAAACGATGAAGATTTAGTTCAGGAACTGATTGAGAAAAGAATCCCGCTGACGGTTTGCCCGCTGTCTAATCTAAAGCTGAAAGTGGTTACCGACATGCGCAATCATCCTTTAAAGAAAATGCTGGATGCCGGACTTTTTGTGAACATCAATTCCGACGACCCCGCGTATTTTGGCGGTTATGTGAACGAAAATTTTATGGCAGTTGCTGAAAATCTCAACCTCACAAAAGAAGATATTTACCAGTTGGCCAAAAATTCGTTTGAAGCCGGTTTTATCAGTCCGGCCGAAAAACAACACTTTCTTGAAAAACTCGTGAAATTCGAGGCCTGATTTCGGTAAGATTCGCGCCGATTGCTGATTTTGCTGTTGAAAATGCAAAACACAAACACTATTTTTAAACTGATTTTTGAAACCAATTAAACTTTAATTATGATGAATCGAATTATTCTTCTTGTTTTATTTCTGACCTCCGGTATTATGTTCCTGAGCGCACAGGCTCCCTACCCCGTTCGCGGACTTTGTATTGCCGCACCCAATGCCGGAAATGTGGATGAATTTGTAAAATTTACTGACAACGAACTTGCGCAAGCCGGACTCAATCTGCTTATTCTCAGGGTCGATTTTGGATATAAATTCGAATCGCATCCCGAGTTGGTTGACAACAATCCGCTGACAAAAGAAGATGCTAAAAAGCTGGTGGCAGTTTGTAAAAAACACAACATCAGGCTCATTCCACAAATCAATCTTTTCGGGCACCAGTCATGGGCTTCGAACCTTGGAAAATTGCTTGAAGTTTACCCACAATTCGACGAGACACCCGGCGTAAAAATTCCTGAAAAATATGAATGGCCCAATGCTGACGGATTGTATTGCAAAAGCTACTGTCCGCTGCATCCAGAGGTGCACAATGTTGTTTTTGAACTGGTTGACGAAATCTGTGACGTCTTTGAAACCGATGCTTTTCATGCCGGGTTAGACGAGGTATTTTATATTGCGCACGAAGATTGTCCGCGCTGCCAGGGCCACGACCCGGCTGTTTTATTTGCCGGTGAGGTCACCAAAATCAACAACCATCTGAAAGAAAAAAACCGCGAACTCATGATTTGGGGCGACCGCCTGATTGACGGAAAAACCACCGGAATCGGACTTTGGGAAGGAAGCTACAACAATACTCACCGCGCCATCGATATGATTCCGAAAGATGTGGTAATCTGCGACTGGCATTACGAAAGGCCCGATGCCACCGCCGTACTTTTTGCTGCAAAAGGATTGAAGGTATTGACTTGCCCCTGGCGAAACACCGAAAATGCGCTGGCCCAGGAAAAACTGACACGTTCGCTGATTGCCGGCGCCACAAAGGAAATGAAACCGCGCTACCAGGGAATGCTGCAAACGGTCTGGGGTTCGGCAGGTTCGTTTATGAAAAGTTATCGTGGACAAGCCGAAGCAGGTAGGGAAGACAAGTCAGCAGAATGCTTCAAACAACTTTCGGTAGCCTGGAAACAATAAATCTCAAAAAATCACAATCAGTCACCATATATCTCTATCAATCTCAAAATCTTATGAAATCATTACTAATTGTCATAACACTCCTCACATTTTTAGTCACCCCAACAATCTGCAACAGCAATACGCTTCCCAAAATTAAGGTCGAAGGCAAAAACTTTGTAACCGAAAAAGGAGAAGTAATCAGGTTAAAAGGAGTCAGTTTTTCCGACCCCGACAAGCTTGAAAAAGCCGGACAATGGAACCAAAGGTATTTTCAGGAAGCAAAAAGCTGGGGTTGCAATGTGGTTCGTTTTGCCATTCACCCCACAGCATTAAATAAACGTGGTTGGGATGCCTATTTCAAACTTGTGGATGATGGCGTAAAATGGGCGGAAGAGCTTGAAATGTACGTAATTATCGACTGGCATTCCATTGGTAACCTGAATACTGAAAAGTGGTTCCGCCCGATGTACAATACATCGTGGGAAGAAACCGTGAAATTCTGGCAAACCGTCGCCAAACGATATAAGGGAAATAACACGGTGGCTGTTTACGAATTGTACAACGAACCCACCAACGATGGCGGAAAACTGGGCGAATTCTCGTGGAAAACATGGCGGCCAACACTTGAAAAACTAATCGATGAAATTACGCCAACCGATGACCAGAAGATTTTTCTGGTTGCCGGGATGGAATGGGGATACCTGTTGGACGAAGTGATAGCCAATCCGGTTAACCGGAAGAATGTTGCTTATTGCACTCATCCCTACCCGCAAAAACGCGAAAAACCCTGGGAACCAAAATGGGAGAAAGATTGGGGACACGTGGCCGACAAATACCCGATTCTGGCTACAGAATTTGGATTTATGGGACCCGACGAACGCGGTGCGCACATTCCGTGTATTTCTGACGAAAGCTACGGCGAAGCAATTATGGCTTATTTCGACAAAAAAGGAATCTCGTACACACCCTGGTGTTTTGACCCCGATTGGCCACCAACACTCATCAAAGACTGGAATTTCACCCCATCGCGACAGGGAACTTTTTTCAAAACACATTTACAGAAAAAGAATTAAGTAATATGAATGAAATAATGTTGTATTCCTTTTTATTTACCCCTATCCCGAAATTTCGGGACCCTAAAGGGGACTTAGCTCATTGATAAACAGTTGTGAAGGTCACAACCAAAGCCCCTTTAGGGGTTTGGGGTGAAAAATCACAACAATAAATAGTTCCAATACTTAACGGATAATCATAGTGTCACAGATTCACCGAATTTTTATTTCAATCTTTGAATCTGTGGCTCCAATATTTCTATTTTTGCTCAACATAAAACATTAAACCTGATTAAAATGAATAAAAAAATCACTGCCATCCGCATTTCAGGAATTCTTCTTGTTGCGGCATTTTTGTTAAATACAATTGTTATGCAGGCAAAACCGGTAAAAAACGATGAACTCCCATCGCTGAAAGGCAAGAAAGTACTGATGGTTTGGGGAGGCTGGAATGGTCATTTTCCCAAAGAACTCACCGAAAAAGTAAAAGCTTATCTCGATGCACAGGGCGCCATTGTTACGGTTTCCGATTCGCTGGGTGTTTACACCAATCAAAAAATCATGGAAGAAACCGACCTGATCTTTCAGTCGTTTACCATGGCAAAAATTACACCTAAACAGGAAAAAGGCCTTCTTGAAGCGGTGAAACGCGGCGTTGGAATTGCCGGAACTCACGGTGGACTGGGCGACTCGTTCCGCGATAATACCGAATACCAGTTTATGGTAGGCGGACAGTGGGTGGCACATCCCGGTGGCGTGATTGACTACACAGTGGAAATTACCGATAAAAAAGATCCGGTTACCAAAGGTTTGAAAGACTTCAAAATCAAATCGGAACAATATTACATGCACGTTGACCCAAATGTAAAAGTTTTGGCAACCACCACTTTTCCTGCCGACCACGCCGACTGGATTGACAAAGCCGTGATTCCGGTAGCCTGGAAAAAAACCTATGGGAAAGGCCGTGTTTTTTATGTTTCGGTTGGTCACACTCCCGCCGATTTTGATGTTCCCGAAGCCTGGGAAATTCTTACCCGCGGCATCCGCTGGGCCAGCGAAAGCAAATACGCACCCAAAGAAGCATGGATGAGCCCTGTTTACCCTGGAAAAAAATAATAGATAATATACCCCTGAAAATATTCAAAGAGGTGAAGGTTAGATGGTAACACTCAACTGTCGATAAAGGTTTACAAAACGCTGTTAATATTTGTGGATTTGTAAACCTTTGTCGTAGTTAGGTTTATAGATAAACGAGTTGGCGGCAACTTTAACGAAAAAAACATAAACTTATGGACAGAACATCTCCTTTAATAATAAAAGAAACGAAAGAAGATTTCAGCTTTTGGTTAAGTCGCGAATTTATTTCAGATGAAATTAGAGAAACTATAAAGAATGCGTCTATCCTACTGTTGCCTTCAATTGGACAAAGAAGAGAAAATGAAGCTACATTTCCTTCAGGAACAGAAGTAATTTATTCATATTTCAAAGAAAAAATAGGGTCTGAATTTTATATTGACATTTGTATTTCTGATGAATTCTATCAAGAATTAGCCCTACATAGTAATTACAGAAGGTTGGGAAAGTTTATTGTCAAATCCGTGGCATTACCTGTATTTTTAGCGGTTTTGTCCTCGTACATCTATGATACTGTCATAAAACCGGAAAAAGAATCCCCTCAAATCTACATAGAAGATAGTAATAAAGAATCTCCCAAAAAACACTTGGAAACACCTGAAGTTAAATTTAGCATTACAGTTGTGGACTCAAATAATGTAGCAAAAGAATTTGACTATGAGGGCCCTGCTGACCAAGTTGAACACGTTAGTGAGACAATTAAAAAGTTTTGGGAAGATGAATAAGAATATCTTATCTAAACTTTCCTCATTAGGTGCAAATTCAATTGATTTAGAGCAATTTCTTATTGAAATAAAACGAGAAAAGGAAATTAGTGTCCAAGCTGCTAACGATATTGAATCAAAGGAATATTGGATTTATGAACAGATTGTAATTATTCATAAAGATTACCTTGAAGCTTATCAATTAATAAAGGATAAAGATTATTACAAAGGCTGGTGTAAACTTGAAAATATTGAAATAAGTCTTCAATTTCTAAAACCGCACTTTCCTATTAAGACTAATCCATATAAATTATTGCAGATTGAAAAGAATGTTAAAAACTTACAAGCAATCTATCCTTACAGAATGTTCTCAAGTATTGAGATGATTAAGAAAGAAGTAAAATGCAATATTTGTAATAAAGTCGTCTCAATAAGAAATCCATGCAGTCACAAGGTCGGTGAAATCTATAATGGAGAAATGTGCCTCCGCATTGTAACAAAATCAGAGATGCTAGGTCTTGCCATTGTGGAAAATCCAGTTAGTAAATACACTGTCCTTTTTTTGAAAGAAAATGAAAAAGGAGAAACGATTGACCACTATGATTATACAGCATTAGCATATCTCTTTGATGTAATACTTAATCCATATGAAAAATGGGATTTATTGATTCATAAAAAATATTCTCCTCATAAAAACTTCGAAAATTTAAAACCCGATGACAAGTGCCCGTGTAACTCTGGTAAAAAATATTCTGAATGTTGTTTAAATGAAGAAGGGGTAAAATACTTACACTATGAGTTTCTATTTAATAGGCATATTGATAAACAAAGAGTGAGAAATTTTTAAAGTGTTAAGAATTAGAAACATTTTTAAAAGTGACTGAAAATATTGAAAAATACATATGGTGTGATTTAATTAAATTTTTTGAAAAGAATCATTATATAACCAATGGTTTGACTATTCCCTTTCTAATTGGGGCAATCGAATTGTTGCAACCAAGGAAGAAATCGATTCCTAAACTGATTGAAGAATTAACTGACTTTAAG
>CAZXVT010000190.1:0-8491 GCA_964644015.1 uncultured Maribellus sp. | reverse complement strand
CACAATAAATTATAATATTGGTGATGTAGAGAATTTACCAATTATACTAAAACATGAGCATGAAATTTCAAATATAGTATCACATTGTATTTTAGTTTCAAAAACTGATTGGGACTCAACTGAAACTTCATGGGATTTCAAAACTACCCCTTTGTTTGACGCACTTTTGGGCGATATAGGTATGACCACTTCACAGTTTGCAAAATCTCGGTTGGAAAATGCAATCAAAGATGGAGCATTGCTACAAAATGTGTTCAACGAATATGCTGCGCAATGGACATCGATATTTTACCAGTTACACGCCAACGAGGAAGAACTCAACCGCATATTTATTGATATTTACGGTTTAAATGAAGAACTCGACCCGGTGGTACCGCTTAAAGACATCACCATTTTACAGGAAGAACTCGACCGCACCGCGCTGGAGGAAACCGACAAGGAACTACGCCAACAACGCCAATGGAAGCTGCTGGAAGGCAAATGGCAGTTGTTTGTAAACGGTGTGTTACAACCACCACCCGCAGAAGGCGAGTTACCTGTGGCAACCGTACAACCCGCGCTGCCCGTAAAAAAAGAGGTGGTAGCCCGGCAGCTTGTCAGCTATGCCGTGGGCTGCATGATGGGCCGCTACTCGCTCTCCAAACCTGGCCTTATCCTCGCCAACCAGGGAGAAACCATCGAAGATTACCACCGCATCATCAGCGAAGCTACGTCCCCCTTTGAAAAAGGGGGTGGCACCCCCAAGGGTGACGGGGGATTTACAATGTCTGGTGAACAAAATCCCCCTGAATCCCCCTTTAATAAAGGGGGACGAGCCCTGATGAACGGGGAATTTGAGCCTGATGACGACGCCATCATCCCGCTTATGGGCTCCAACTGCGGTTTTGCCGACGATGCCTTGTTCAGGCTCCGGCATTTTATCGAAGTGGTTTGGGGCAGCCAGTCGCTCACAAAAAACATTAACTTCCTGCAATCGTGCCTCGATATGGAGCTGGAAAAATACCTCACCAACCAGAACAACTTCTGGAAAGACCATTGCAGCCGGTACAAAAAGAAACCCATATACTGGCTGTTCAGCTCGCCAACGGGGGCTTTCCAGGTGCTTACCTACATGCACCGCATGAATAAATTCACGGTGCAGAAAATCCGCGACAACTACCTGCTGAAACATTTGCAGTGGCTGGGTGGGCAAATCAGTCAACTGGAACCCCGCAGCAACTCGCTCACCCGCGACGAACAAAAACGCCTCGACTGGTTCCGCAAGGCATTGAAAGAGTGTGAAGCCTACGACCTGCAACTAAAAGACATCGCCGACCGCCAGATTGAATTTGACCTCGACGATGGTGTTTCAGTCAACTACCCGAAGTTTGAACCGGTTGTAGCGGGGATTAAATAAATCAGGTTATGAAGATGCAGCCTTTCCTTGATGAAGCAATGAAGCTTTGCCCCGCACAGGTAACCCCTTTGGTTGAAGAATACTGTTACTGGGCTGATAAACTGGAAGAGGAGAAACCTTATTATTATGGTACCAATTCCCTGAAATGGGTATTATATAAAATCAGGGAATTATCTTTGACCGATGCCCAGGAGAAAACGATGGTTCACCACATCATTTTAGAACTATACGTATCTGATGATGCTAAAAACAAAATCCAGTTCGACGCCGGAAGATTGAATGCATTTCGCCCATGGAAACAATTTCTTATAAGCCAGAACCAAGAAGTTGACATAAAAGATTTACCAAGGTTCCAGGTCATGAAATTTTTGTTTATTGAGAATGAAACCACACATAGTCTAACTTCAAGAATTTTTAAGGGAACAAGAGCTGATGGCATTGTATTCCGAAATCCTGAAATCAAATCAAGTGGAATAATTTTCCGGGTTAACTCGCGGATAAACCAGATTGATGAATTGAAAGATTACATTTTGAGTCAGTTGCAAAGCATAGAAAATGGTTGGGAAACCTTTGGAGATGACAGGCACATGATTGTTAATTATGGTATTCGCTCCCAATCTCCATCAGTAATTACAATTGATTCGCTGAAGAAAATTCTGAACGACTATTTCAACAAAGTGTATTTCACTATTTCTGATAACTTTATAGAAGAGGATGAATAACAATAAAAAATAACTTTTAGCAGTGAATCTACAAGACAAAATAACATCTTATTTCAGCAAATACCCGGAACTCCGGGTGCTTTTTATCTTCGACCCCGACAAAGATTCGCTGGCCGATGTGGAAGCCTTGGAACCGGATGGGTATAAAAAAGTGTTTTTCGAAAACAACCCTTTTAACCTGAAACTGAAGTTTCACAACGAGTGGGCCGGTGAACGGATTTTGTTGTACATGCCCGCGAAACGCCCCGAATCCACCGAAGAATACCTGCATTTTGCCTTGCTCGATTTGCTGACAGCCAACCGCGAACTCCGCCTCGATGATGTGGGCGAATTTATGGAAGAGTTCAAACTGCAACCGGTGCACCGTTCGCTGGTACAGAAATACATCCGCGAACTAAAATATCCGTATGTACAAAAAGTAGCTTCACAGGTTTTGCATCCAGGAAATTTTGAAGAAAAAGGGCTTCAAAAGGCTTTGATTTCGGCATTCCTGCGTTTTCAGAAACCCGAGAGTACCGAAATTTTACTGGCAAAAATACTCACGCTGGGTTTAACTGGCGAGGAAGCAGAACTTACAAGGTTTGTAAAAAAAGTAAACGACAACAACCTGTTTGAAGTTATCGGTTTGTGGATACAGGATTATTTTGATGAAGAAATAAAAGAATTGACGCAGGACAGGCTGAAACAACTTGCTGTCAAACTGAAGTACAACTTGCTGATGGCAGGTATGGCTTCCGACAAGGCCGACCCATACAGTCAGTTGAGAATAACCGTCGGTTATCAGTTAAACAACCTAATGCGGTTAAAGGAACAGGGTCTTTTTTATGCACCTGTAAGAGACAAATTTGCGGTAGCCCTTGATAAGCTCACAAGGCAGGTTCACGAAAGCAAACTGGTGGAAGTATATGGGGTACAGGCCTCGTTTGCCTGGATGAACAAAGCACTGGCAGGCGAAATGCAGGCAGCTGCGGTTAAAAAAGTTACCACCGACCCGCTTGCCACTCTCCCACTGCTGGAGCGAATATTTGTTTGGGATGGGCTAAAGGAAAATTTGTTGCACATCAACAATTTTCTGTTTTACACCGCACAAACATTGCAGCAGATAAAACTCAGCTCAGGATTGGTGCTCGATTCGCCTGCTGCTTATGTGGATGCGTATGTTACCAACTGGTACAAAACAGATACAGCCTACCGGAAAGCTGTGTATGCTTTTTCAAATGCCGATTTCACGGACAATATTCATGTTGAGTTATACAATCTGGCCAAGGAAACATTGGAAAAGAAATACATCGGTTTTATCGGGCTGATGAACAGGGAGTGGCTGCGTTGCCTTTCGGAATCTGATTTTGAATTTTCCGCACTCGGGATTCCGTTGCAATTCAACTTTTACCAGAATACCATTGCCCCGCTCGAACAAAAGGTGGCGGTAATTATTTCGGATGCATTGCGATATGAAGTGGGTGTTGAATTGGTAAAAGAGCTATACAAGGATACAAGGACAGAGGCATTCATAAATCATTGTCTGGCTTCGGTTCCGTCAACTACGGCCATTGGAATGACCAACCTGTTACCCGGTACCAATTTCGAAATGGTTGACGCAAAAATTACAGCCGAAGGAATTTCGACAGAAGCACAATACCGCGAACAGATTCTGCAAAAAACAAAACCCGATGCCCGGGTAATGCAGT
This sequence comes from uncultured Maribellus sp., assembly GCA_964644015.1. Taxonomy (GTDB): domain Bacteria; phylum Bacteroidota; class Bacteroidia; order Bacteroidales; family Prolixibacteraceae; genus Draconibacterium. Next base: position 4,685 of record CAZXVT010000190.1, on the reverse strand, counting down.
TCGCCCAATTAAAAGAACTGGGAGAGAAAGAGAAAAGAGAGATTTTTAAATCGCCTGTGGTGTATATTTATCACGATGTGATTGACGCCATTGGTCACAAACGCGCATCGGAACTTCAAACTTTTGATGCCGTGGAAAACACGGCACTGAAACAACTGGCCAAAGCAGTGGGATACATAATTTCAACGCTGGGTGTTTCAAAAATCATCATCACCGCCGACCATGGTTTTGTTTACAACGATTGTAAAATCGTGGAAAAGGATTTTGAACCCGATATTCCGGGTGATGCCAATCTTGATTCGTTTAAAAACCGTTACGGAATTTCAGCCGCAAAAATAAAACCTGAAAGCGGTTATTGTGTGCCTTTTAACCGGATGAACAAAATCAGGTCTGAAAGTTTTGTACTGATTCCCGATGGTGTAAACCGCTACCACCGGGCCGGTGCAGGTACACGTTTTGTGCATGGCGGGGCAAGCCTGCAGGAGTTGGTTGTGCCAGTTATTGAAATCAGGAAACGGTATGAAAAGGCTATTCAGAAAGTAAATCCGATTTTGCTTACGCAGAAACCGGTAGTTGTTTCAAATAATCTGAAGGTGCAGTTGTTACAGGATAACCCGGTTACAATTACCGAAAAAGAACGTACTGTTTGTGTTGGGTTGTACTTTGGAAACGACCTCGTTTCGAACCTCGAAGAAATTACGATGAACGAATCGTCAGACCAGCCATCAAAAAGGATTTTTAATGTGAGCCTGTTGCTGCTGCCTGGTCAGGCTGATAAAAGCCGCCTCACTTTGCGCGTATTCGACCCCGAAGACCCGCTGAACCGTTTGATTGAAAAAGATATTGAAAACAATACCTTGATAGACCCTGATTTTTAAGGATGTAATTTCAGGTTTGTAGCGAATGTTGTTGATATTTGCGATAAATATTTCACAAATATTTGCAAAATATGTGAAATAATAAGAGCTTTGAAAGTTATGCAAAGTGTTGAAAGTAAGATAGAAAAAGCAATAAAAGCAAGACCGGTAGGTTTTCTTTTGTTTTCAGAGGATTTTTCCGATAAGGGGTCGGCAGAATCTGTGCGAAAGGCTTTGCAATCACTCAAGGATAAAGGTTTTATAAAATCGGTGGCTCATGGAATATATGTAAGGCCAAAAACAAGTCCCTATATCGGTGAATTATTACCCACTGCAGAAGAAGTCGCTCAGGCAATTGCAAAGCGTGACAGGATCCGACTGGTTCCAATCGGTGTATATGCATTGCACGCATTGGGGCTGAGCACACAGGTTCCGTTAAATCTGGTTTTCCTTACAGATGGTCCTGCCCGCACTGTGAAGGTGGGCAAGCGGACGATTAAATTAAAACGGACCTCACCCAAAAACCTGATGGCAAAAGGTCCGGTCAGTTCGCTGGTGGTAAAGGCCCTGCGTGAAATAGGAAAGGATAAAGCGACTCCTGAAGAACTTCAAAAAATCAGAAAACTACTTAAAGAGGAAGATCCGCAAATGTTGAAACACGATATAAAACTTGCTCCGGTATGGATCAGGCAAATAATGAAGGGAGCCATCAATGAGTAAATTCTCAACATTTCGTGGATATATTGAAAGAATAAATCAGCTTGACTGGGATTTATTTCCCAAAAACGATAACACACATTAAAAGAATAGATGATGACAACGCTGCAGGAAAAAATACTGGCACAATTTGAAGGTAAAGTAGTAAGAAAAGACCTTACATCATTGGTTAAAGGGAATGCTGTTGTTCCGGCATACGTGCTTGAGTACCTGCTCGGCCAATACTGTGCCGTAAACGACGAGGAAATCATTGCTTCCGGCATTGAAAAGGTAAAAGAAATCATCCGCAATAATTTTGTGCAGAAATCGGAAGCAGAGCAGGTAAAATCAACCATCCGCGAAAAAGGGAACTTCAAAATCATCGACAAAATTAATGTAACCCTGAACGAACGGAACGATTCGTATGAAGCGGCATTTGAGAACCTCGGCATTTTGCGGGTAAAAGTTCCCGACCAGACAGTTCAGAAACACCCAAAACTGCTGAGTGGCGGGGGTGTTTGGTGTATCCTGCAAATCAGCTACGACAGGTCAGATGATGCAGCAAACCGCTGGATTATTGAAAGCCTGAAGCCAATCCAGGTTTCGGGGGTCGATTTGGATGAATATCGCGAAAAACGGGCACAGTTCAACACGGAGGAGTGGATTGATTTGCTGATGCACTCCATCGGCCTCAATCCTGAATATTTTAACCGGCGGGGTAAATTCATTCAGCTATCACGCTTGATTACACATGTGGAGAATAATTACAATTTTGTGGAGCTGGGCCCGAAAGGAACCGGTAAATCGCACATATTTTCGGAGTTATCGCCCCACGGAGTTTTGATTTCTGGAGGAGATGTTACAAGTGCAAGGCTGTTTGTTTCGAACACTGGCGGAGGCAAAGTCGGGCTGGTTGGTTACTGGGATGTAGTATGCCTCGACGAATTTGAGCAGGTGGTTGGCTCAAAACGTTCGGACGGCGACATGGTAAACATCATGCAGAATTATATGGCAAACAAGTCGTTTAACCGCGGCAAACAAACCATACAGGCCTATGCATCCATGGCTTTTGTGGGTAACACAAAACATTCAGTGCCACAAATGCTCCGGAATTCACATTTGTTTGAATCCATTCCGCAGGCTTACATCAAAGGTGCTTTTCTCGACCGTATTCATATTTATATTCCGGGCTGGGAAGTAAAAATCCTGAAAGATTCAATGCTCTCGAAGGAATATGGTTTTATCGTCGATTACATGGCCGAAATACTGCAGCAGCTTCGCAAGTTTGATTACTCCAACCTGATTGATAGTTATGTTGCGTTTGATTCAAGCTTTTCGGGCAGGGATAAAACTGCTGTCAGAAAAACTTTCTCAGGGCTTGTTAAACTGATTTATCCTGACTTAAAAATGACAGAGCAGGAAGCCCTGGAGTTGATTCATTTCGCCACTGAAGGAAGAAAAAGGGTAAAAGACCAGTTGTATGTAATCGATGAAACTTTCAGGAGTTCGCCGGTCGATTTTCAATATACCTTAAAAACATCATCGCGTGTTATTGAAGTGGAAACCTTGGAAAACCTGAATTACGGAGCACAGAAAAAGCAACTTCCACAGGAAAGTGAACAGGAAGAAAGCAGCCCGGAAAATGATCCGGAAACAAAGATTCCTGTTACTGTGCTAAAGGAAAAAGAAATAATTCTTCAGGATAACCAGACAGGAGTGACTTACTCAAAACTTTTTGGTGAATACCTGAAAGAAGCCACCGAAATTGTGCTGACTGACCCTTACATCAGAATGATTCACCAGTTTAAAAACCTGCTGGAGTTTTGCCGGATGCTGGCGGAATTAAAAGAAGGCGAAGAAGAAATTCACCTGCATATTGTTACCTGGAACGATTTGGAACATACCCCACAATCAATTGACAACTTTGTGGAGATGCAGGATTCGCTTTCAGAACTGGGGATCAACCTCACCTGGGAATTTCTGGACCTTCATGACAGGCACATTGTTGCAAATAACGGCTGGAAGATAAAGCTTGGCCGTGGCCTCGATATTTACGAAAAAACCAGCGGTCGTTTCGATATCGCCGAAATAATGCAAGAGAAACGGCAGTGTAGGAACTGCGAGATAACGTTTGTGAGAAGTTAAGAAAACTATGAAACTATTCTATAAACAATTGAATTCTTCTCTTGCTTTAGAGAAACTTGTCAATGAATATTCCTACAAGGAGTTTAAGTCCCCTTACCGATCAACGGTAAATATGTTGTCTCTTATGCAATCTCCGGCATTTGATTTATTTTTAAAAGATATTGGTGTGGATAAACTGAAGGCAAAATTTCATTGTGAATATTGTGTTCCTGTGCAAGATGGGACTGGTCCGGCATCTCAAACTGATTTGATGATATTTTCCGAAAACCGGATAATTGCAATTGAAGCTAAAAATACGGAAGATCCTTATGATAAAGTTACTGAGTGGATCGATACTAAATCAAAGACCAATAAGACAAAAGTGTTGAACGGATGGTTAAAACTTATTAATTCAAGAGCCGGGACAAACATCAAAATTGAGGATGTAAACGACATTACTTATCAGATGATTCACCGGTTAGCATCAGCATGTATAGATTCAACAAGAATTCCTGAAATGATTTATTTGTATTTCGGGGAGAGTAAAAGAATGTCAGAGTATTATAATGAGCAACTGAAATTACTGAATGATACTATAAACGATAAAATCAAAATCAGCTTTCTCTGTATTAAAGGAATACCGACAGATGAAATGAAATCATTGTTCAATAGATGGGACAACGGTGAAAGAGATTTACGGAACGAAGTTATCTATGGATTAACTAATAACAGTTTATACACTTTTTAATAAACTTCAAATTCATCCACTGGAAAAATATCCATCAATTCAATATCTATTACAATACCCACTATCGAACAACAATTCATCAAACTAAACCTTCAATTTACTGATGGTACTTTAATAGAGCCGAAAACTTATTGTTTTGTAAATGAATATAGAGTTCATCTTTAAATATTAAAAATTTCCTCTTTGTTCTCAAGAATTTTCTAATACACTGATAAAGTGCATGATAAATAAAAAGACGCGTACATAAAAAATACTGATTT
>CAZXVT010000189.1:0-8508 GCA_964644015.1 uncultured Maribellus sp. | reverse complement strand
GTCAAATATCAGCCGGGAAATCGGGGAAAGGCCATATTTTACCGCCGTATTTCCAACGTCACCGGATAAATGTAATCAATATATGAGAACACTGGATTTTAAAACTGCAATTTTGCAGGGAATACCTGATTCTTTGCCCCCTCAGAAACCATTTGATCCAACTGTGAATCACGCCCCAAAAAGAAAGAACATACTAAATCAAAGTGAGAAAAAACTGGCTGTAAAAAATGCGCTCCGCTATTTCCCAGAAAAACACCATAAAACGCTTGCACCCGAGTTCCTGAACGAACTGGAAACTTACGGCAGGATTTACATGTACCGTTTCAGGCCTGATTACGAAATGGTTGCCCGCCCGATTGATGAATATCCGGCAAAATCAAAACAGGCAGCTTCTATAATGTTGATGATACAAAATAACCTGAATCCTGAAGTTGCGCAACATCCGCACGAACTGATTACATACGGGGGAAATGGTGCAGTTTTTCAAAACTGGGCGCAATACCTGCTGACCATGAAATACCTGGCTGAGATGACCGAGAATCAAACGCTTGTCATGTACTCAGGTCACCCGATGGGACTTTTCCCCTCTCACCCTGATGCTCCGAGGGTTGTTGTTACGAATGGGATGGTAATCCCAAATTATTCATCGCGTGATGATTACGAAAGAATGAATGCCTTGGGTGTTTCGCAATACGGACAAATGACTGCCGGCTCCTACATGTATATCGGACCACAGGGCATTGTTCACGGAACTACGATTACTGTGATGAACGCTGCCCGTTTAAAATCAACAAAGAACAAGGGGATTAAAGTTTTTATAACGAGCGGACTTGGCGGAATGTCGGGCGCACAACCCAAAGCAGCAGTAATCGCAGGAATGATTTGCGTGGTTGCCGAAATTAATCCGAAAGTGGTTCAGATCAGGCACAAACAAGGCTGGGTGGATGAGATTTTTACTGATCTTGATATTCTCGTAAACAGAATTAAAAGCGCAAAAAACGAAAACGAACCGGTTTCGCTGGCTTACCAGGGCAATGTTGTGGATTTGTGGGAAAAACTTGCAGAATCTGAAATTGAAATTGATCTGGGATCCGACCAGACCTCGCTTCATAATCCGTTTGCCGGTGGATATTACCCGGCCGGGTTAACATTTGAAGAATCGAATAAAATGATGGCTGAAAATCCGGCGTCTTTCAAAGAAAAAGTCTATGAATCGCTTCGAAAACAAGTTGTTGCCATTAATAAACTAACTGAAAAAGGAATGTATTTCTGGGATTATGGAAATGCATTTCTGTTGGAATCAGGGCGTGCAGGAGCCGAAGTTTTTAACAATGATGGCAGTTTCAGATACCCTTCATACGTTCAGGACATTATGGGACCGCTGTTTTTTGATTATGGATTCGGCCCATTCCGCTGGGTCTGCACTTCAGGAAAACCATCGGATTTAGAAACCACTGACCAAATTGCTGCAAATGTTTTGGAAGAACTGGTCAAAACCGCTCCGCATGAAATTAAAAGTCAGATGGAGGATAATATACATTGGATTAAAGAGGCCGGAAACAACAACCTTGTGGTGGGTTCGCAGGCGAGAATTTTGTACGCCGATTGTAACGGAAGAACAAAAATTGCCCTGGCATTTAACGAAGCTATCAAAAATGGAGAAATCTCGGCTCCAATCGTTTTAGGACGCGATCACCACGATGTTTCCGGTACAGATTCTCCTTTTCGTGAAACTTCTAATATTTATGATGGTTCTGCTTTTACAGCCGACATGGCAGTTCAGAATTTCGTGGGCGACAGTTTCAGGGGAGCGACCTGGGTTTCGTTACACAATGGAGGTGGTGTTGGCTGGGGTGAAGTAATTAACGGCGGATTCGGTTTGACCATTGATGGATCAGCAGAAGCTGAACGAAGATTAAAAATGATGTTACATTGGGATGTAAACAACGGAATAGCGCGCAGAAGTTGGGCACAGAATCAACCAGCCAGATTTGCCATTGAACAGGCCATGAAGGAAAATTCTGATTTAAAAGTTACATTACCCAATGAAGCCGATGAAAATCTGTTGAATTCGCTTTTTGAAGATTAATAACAATCATTCAGCGAAAAACATCGAATAAGGCCGGTCTATTTCCTGCTGAAGTTCGGCAATTCCAATATTCCGGCTTTTGCGGATATATTCACGCCCATCAAAATAAATAAGGATTGTGGGTACTGCAAAAATTCTGTTTTGAGCTGCAACCTCCGGGAGTTGATCAGTTTGAACATAAACCATTTTAATCTTTGGAAATTCGTTATCAATAAGTTCACCAACCTTTGGCTTCAGAACTTTACAAACATTGCAGGCCTCGGTGGAGAAATAAGCCAATAAAGCCGGAGCCTCTTCCACAATCTTCAAAAACTCTTCGTATGAATTAATTTTATAAAACATTACTCTTCAATATCTTCCTGATTCAAGCATAACTAATGTGCAACCTTCAATGGTTTCAATTCCCTCTGATTCCAATAATTCAATAAATTCGAAGTTCTCAGTTCCGGGATTGAAAATAACTCTCTCAGGTTTTAAATCAAGAATGGGCTGATAATATTCAGGCTGATGCTGTTCTCCAATATACATTGTAACTGTATGCACCCATTCATTAACAGGAAAATCAGTTCGAATTTTTACCACTCCAACCTGTCCTTCGCGTTTTGCCAATGCAATCACTTCATAACCATGTTTCAACAAGGCTTTTATAGCCAAATTGGAATACCGCACCGGATTGGTACTTGCTCCGATTACAAGCGTTTTCCTGTTCATTAACTGTGTTTTTCTAATAAAACGACTGCATTTACCGAGATGCCCTCTTCCCTGCCTTCAAAACCCAGACTTTCAGTAGTAGTTGCTTTTACAGAAACCTGGTCTTCACCAATACCAAGTACTGATGCCATTGTTTTTTCCATTTCGGGAATAAATGGCTTTAATTTGGGTTTCTGGGCACTGATTGTGCAATCGATATTGACAATACGGAAACCTTTGTCCTTTACAAGCTGATAGCTCTTTTCAAGCAAAATTTTACTGTCGATATTTTTAAATTGAGCAGATGTATCCGGAAAATGAGTACCAATATCTCCCAATTTAACAGCTCCCAAAAGGGCATCGCAAATGGCATGAATGACAACATCGCCATCGGAATGCGCAACTGTTCCCTTATTATGTGGAACTAAAACACCGCCCAGCCAAAGGGTTTCCCCTTCTGCCAGACGGTGTACGTCATATCCTTGTCCAACGCGGAAATTCATCAGCGTTGCCTGCTAAATGCGTCGATATCAAACGAAAGCGTAAACCTCAAAGTATTTTCAAGTGGGTGATTACGCTGAGTGGGCAATAAATAAGAGAAATCAAGTGCAAAAACATTCATTTTTAAACCTGCTCCTGCAGTGAAATATTTTCTGTTTCCCTTGTTTTCATGTTCATAAAAATACCCACCCCTGATAGAAAACTGTTTGTTGTACCAATATTCAACACCCAGTGCCCAGGTAATTTCCTGCATTTCTTCTTTAAAGCCTCCGGGAGCATCGGTAAACGAAACAAAAATTCCTTCAATTGGTCCGATGTCAGAATTCACACCGCCTGACCAGATAACGTCATCATCACCATATTGGGTTGAATCGGCAGGAGGCGTTGGAACCAGTAGTTTATTGGCTTCAAATGAAAAGGAAAACGAGTTGTAATCGTCGAGATTGGTGGTATAGGCCGCACCCAACTTCAGGTTGGTGGGGATAAAATCCTTTACTTCACCATCAGTATAAGAAATTTTAGAACCAATATTCTGAATATTGATACCTGCTGACAAAAGCTGGTCCTTCCGGTTTGCCCTGAATTCGTTATACCAGTAAAAAGCCACGTCGGCGGCAAATGCATTTCCCGCATGAGTTTCCACGCCGTTTACCAACTGACCACCCGTCAAATCAGACCGGATGTATCGCAACGATACTGCTCCTGAAAATATTTCGGAAAGTTTTCTTGAATAACCAAGGTCAAACGCAAACTCGTTCGGACTCTGCTGACCATCAAATGTTCCATATTCACTGGTAAACACAATGTCGCCAAGTGAGAAATAACGTAACGAAGCGGCCACGGCGGAAACATCATCCAGCTTTTTATACCCTGAAAGATAGGCCAGGTTTATATCATCCACAAGATTGCGCAACCATGGAGAATATGATAAACCAACTCCCATATCGCTTTCCATGAAAACATATTTGGCAGGATTCCAATGTTGTGAACTTACATCAGGAGTTAAACCAACACCTGCATCACCCATCCCGCCTGCTCTTGAATCGGGTGTGATTGTAAGAAACGGAACCGCGGTGGTAATTGTGTTTGCGCCAGAAGTAGTTGCCTGTGAATAAGCATTTTCTGTAATAAATATAATTACCGACCCAATGAGTAAATACCGAAATAATTTTATCATCATTTTTTCAAAAAATTGTGGCTGCAAATATACAACAATTGACTTTGCAGCAATGGTTATTGTACAAAAGAGAACGTGGCATTGTCGTAAAAATTTTGTGAACCGGAAATTTTATCTGGCAATTACTAATTTTCCTGAAGAAGCAGTAATATCATCATAATTGTTTCTGGCTGTAATTCTGTAAATGTAAATTCCATTTGTTAAAGCCGTGGCCGATTCACCAAAGTTCCAATAAACAGGGTTGCTATTCAATCCATCAGAACCAACTTCCGTAACAATGTAATCAACTCTTGTTCCGGCAAGGTTAAAAATCTCAATCATTACATTTAACTTAGCATCAGCCTGATTATGGCTAAAACTGAAATTGGTGTATTGACTGGCCGGATTGGGCCTGTTCTGAACCGAATTGATATAAAAATCGCCTGTAACTTCAAATTCAATTTCCGCTTCCGAAGAATTATTCGCAACATCCCAGGCTTTTAATGTAAGTTTGTGTTTTCCGGTTTCGAGATTTTTGAGCGGAAATGAAATCAATCCACTTGTAAAATCATCTTTATCAGCCTGATAATAACTGTTCAGCACAATCACGTTTGAATAATCATCATCAATTACTGCTGTAATATCGTGCCCGATTCCGGTTCCGGTTGTGTTGATACCATTTTCATCGGTTAGGTAAGCCAGCAACATCGGATTCCGGCTGGTTTGTCTGCCATTCACAAAATCTTTTGAATCCATATAAAGATTGATATCAGGACCTGTATTGTCGCTCACAGCCTTGTCCGATAATCCGCCAATCATAAAATCATTGTAGGCCCCATGTGCGTCATCGGTTCCATTATCAGCATAATACATAATTTTCCCTTGTCCTATTTTGTAGGAAATATCTTTTGGAATAACAAAACTTAAATTGAACTTCCCGTTTGAAACACTGACAGTACCTTTGTAAATAATGTTTTCGAGAACTCTGTATGAAAAAGGCGTTTCGCCATTGTTGCCGAGTGTTTTAGCGGTGGTTTCCTTATCGTAAACAGTAACCGCCATTTTACCATTGAAATTACTTAATACAGTTCCTGAAAAATCGGTTATATTTCCTTCAATGGTTACCTTTTCAAGCGCTTTCAGTGTATCGGATCCGTTCCCGGCATCCTTACTATTTATTTTAGTGGTAACTACCTTGTGCTTTGGATATGATAAACGAAGCGCAGGATCGGCTAATAAAGAAAAATTACGTTTGTTGATTGTATTCAGTGTATTGTTTTTTGCCAATCGCATTATATCTCCCATTCGGTACCTGACTCCATTTTTGTCGGCTTCAAAAACAAATTTGTAAAAGCTCTGATTCAATAAAAAATTAGAATATGCGTAAACAAGTCTCGTGGTTGAGAATAAACCGATTCCTCCGCCATTCGGATTCAACAGAACATATTCGCCAATTGAAGTATCATCGGCATCAAAACGACTGAATTCACAGGTGGCAGTCACAAAAATCGGCAAATTATTTTTATTCGACCATGAATTAACATTGCTGATATCCAGAACGTGTTCATCGGCCATATATCTTTCGTTGGCATGACCGGTATAATTTAAGATTAAAACTCCATTTTTAACTTTTTCATTAATCGCGGCAGTTACATCAGGGTACTTTTCTTCGCCGGCAGTTACAACTTGCTGATAAGCATCAAAATAAATCTTATCGGTAATGAATTCACCATGGTCTGCGTTAACCATATTAGCCAGTTTTTCGGTATCTGACACATGCAAATTTCCGTCTTGATCGTCAGCAATAAAACAAACCGAATTCCTCCAATTCCCTAAAGCTTCGACAGAATAATAACGTTCAACCTTATCAACAACCAATTCTGCCTCAAAACTTGTTGAACAGGGAATTCTTCCGACTCCAATATCAAGGGTGCCATTGTAAACACTTTCGCCTGCATCAAGAATGGCAAAGTAATCGTCGGTTACGAACGATCCAACAGGATCAAGTGAATTCTCGGACTGAAAAGTGGGAACAAAAATTTTGGTTTGACTTCTGATACCACGATTATCAAAACTGCCATCACCAAAAAGCAGCGCATATTTAAATCGTGAATCCCTGTCGTATAACATTTTTATAAAATTCCTGATTCCGGTGGCATTTCTTTCTCCTGAACTGAATTCGTTGTAAACCTGATCAGTTGTCACCACTTCAACACTCATACCATCGTAACTGCGGTGAAAATCGGCAAGCCGGTTTGCCGAAGAAAGAAAAGCAGGATGCGAAATAATTACAAATTCAGGAACACTCATAGCATGAAGATTCTGGTTGATAACATCACCAACCAGCTCAGGCTCGGCAAAAGTTCCGTCAGGGTTAAAAGCAACATATTCAGAAATTGTGCTTCCTTTTCTTATGAAAGTTGCCAGGCCCCCATTAATTTCAATCGGAACTTCATAAATATTGAAATTATCAGTAACATCAAAAATTTTTGAATTCGAAGCAGCATTTTCAATACTGAACGCTACTATCGCAGTTTCACTAAGATTTTGCACATCTCTGAAAAACAATGGAGAACTGCTGAATCTCAGTTTTCTGAAATAGTTTACTTCAACAAAATCGAGCCAGGCAATTGCATTCCCATCACTGCTATTGTTAACATTATCAGCATAATATTTTAATACAGTTTTTACAGAATTGCCTTTGGTTTTGGCATTAAAAAGTTTCTGTTCTTCATCGGCATAAGCAGAGGTTTGGCTGGCCGTATTAACCGGGGTGAATTTTAGCGATCCTGTTTCAAGCTGGTTAACTGTGAATTTCATTTCAGAAGTATTATACGAACGCGCAATGGCATTAACCTGAAATGTCATTATTTGGGAGGTATCAATATCAACCAGATCGAAATCAATGTTTTTAACCGAGGAGTTTTTAAATTTTTCTCCATACCACTTTTTACCCGATCCGAGTGGCAAAACATTTTCAAGGTCATTTTCATAAAGTTGGTATGCATTTGCAGAAGTTATTGTAACGGATGGCTGTTCAGAAATGACCTGCTGTTTTGATATTGTTTTTGTACCTGCATTATCGGTTAGGAAAAAATATCCTTTTGCTGAATAATCGTTTATCCGGTGTTCAAATACTCCTTTGGTTTTATTGTAAGCCCATTCTGTGGTTCCGGATGCATAAAAAAACAGGCAGTCGGCACCACCATTTTTATCGGTCCAGGTGTTGCATTGAACGAGATCATCATAACTGATTTCGCCCGGATCTTCTGACAATATTTTCCCGCCACTTCCAAAAACACTCACTTTTGAAGGATCAGTAAATCCCCAGGAAGTAAGTTTTGAATAGGGAATTTTGTAAACCCCTCTTTGCGAAACACTGATTTTCACCCATTTTCCTTGCCGGAGTACTGAATTCGTTTTCCAATCAAAAGGTTGTTTAGCAGATTTCACATTCCCCTCAGTTCTTGGAATCCGTGACAATTCAAAGCTCTTTAACTTGAAATATTTACTACCCGATTTTTTCAAAGTAGATATATGCAAAAAAGTATTTGTTATACCTCTTGAAACCGAGTTTCCTGAAGAGACCTGGATTTCCTCAGTTATCTTATCTAATCCCGGAAAATCTTCGGGCAGTTGAATTTCTTCAAATTCGGGGTTTTCAATCACAAACTGAAAAATACCGCCATTTTCATTATTAAATATTCTGTAATAAACCGGGATCAATGAACCTTGTTCAGGATAAGCAGCCTGATCAAAAGTTAACATCCCGCTGTATTGAATATCTCCTTCATTGACAGTGATATTACGCCATTCAATTATAATTTTTTCCCTGCAAACATCACTGCTTGTAAAACCAGAAACGAGAACAAAAATCAGGAGTATGTATTTTTTCATAACCAATTGTTTCGGATAACAGAAAACAAACGCCTAATATAAATATTTATTGCAGGATTAAAAGTGTTGACCAAATCAGGCGAAAACCAGAGAGGCCTTGTCATATGTGAGCATAAGTAACTTCTGATATTTTTTTTTATATCTGTGAAACAATAAGAATTGAACAATTTAGTTA
>CAZXVT010000188.1:0-8671 GCA_964644015.1 uncultured Maribellus sp. | reverse complement strand
GAACTGCACGGTTTGCATAGGTTCCTGAACCAACTGCTGTTTCGAGTTGCCAGCCTTGAGCAGAGACAGTTGAACCGTTGGCAGTAACCGTTGGTGCAGTCGGGTTGAGTGAACCACCGGCACATAAAGCAGCAGGAGCAGTGATTGCAGCAATTGTTGGAATATCATTTACCGTTACCGAAATATCATATTCTTCGCTGACACAACCTGTTACACTACTTCTTACTGTCAATTTACCATTATATGTGGCAGGTGCTGCTCCGGCCGGTACTATAAGGTTAATTGAACCACCTAAAGGAGCATTGTTCACATCTGAAAATCCTGCAGTATTGGCTGTGGCGTCATAATCAATGCTGTACTGGTTCGGCGAGCCGGTTGCCCCGCTGTAGGTGAGACTGGCAAAAGTTGTACCTTGGCAAACTGATGGATTGGCTCCGGGAGTAATAGACGGGAGTGCATTAATTGTAAGGTTCGGGGAGGTATAAACACTGTTGCCGGGCCCACAGGAACCACTGTTCCAGGCAAACCAACAATTAAGTTCATTTACAACGTCAAAAGACAAGTTGTTTGAACCTGCTGATGGTGCAGTAACTGTAAAAGTATAAGTTCTTGAAGCCCCTGAAACAAGTCCGCCTGCATCAACCCGAACCAAATAATCAGGATCCCCGTTCCATTTCACACCTATATTAATATCAGGAGAAGCATCAGTCCATGTTGCTGCCCCAATATTCCTGACGGTAACAGTAACGTTACGTGTTTCTCCGGCACACCAGTTTGTAGAGCCGATATTCATTGCAGTAAATTGGGCAAGATAATCAACAGGATCGTCCCAGGTAATAATTACCTGTCCATCTGCTCCTGCTCCTCCGTATCTTGTTCCAGATGTTCTATAAGCTCCACCGCCTCCGCCACCAGGACCTTCTCCTGGATACCCATCTCCTTGTGTACCTGTTCTTCCATCTCCTCCTGTTCCACCTCCGGCAACTGCACCTCCATTTGAATTTTGAGTATTTGTATTGGTATAGTTGCCATTGCTCGCAGTTCCTCCAGAAGAGCCACCACCACCACCATTACTATTATTTGGACGTCTTGCACCATTCCCACCTCGATATGTAATATCACCAATACCAAGATTCCCGCCTGTTCCCACTGTATTACTATTGTTCCCAGCGCTGTTGCCTCCTCTTGCTAATACAGTTGTAGTAGTTCCAAACCACGAACTACCTCCTGCTGCTGTAGTTGTAGAACCGGCGCCTACTTCATAAGTATATGTTTCGCCAGGATTAACGGCAATTATACTGGATGAGTATCCACCACCACCACCACCTGCTCCTGCTCCACTATTAGTCATTGTACTCCCACGACCACCTCCTCCCCAACATTGTACTGTAATAGAAAAAACACCTGCAGGAACTATAAAGGAATAGGTTCCGGCACTACTTTGTGTAACTGAACCCATTATTTCTTCTGCCGATTTCAGTGATTTTGTTTCAGGCTGTATTGGTTCTGCAACCACTGCTGTTTCGGGTTCGGGTTCGTTACCGGTTACGCGGATGGTTTGTTCGGTGGTGGTAATGTTTCCGGCATTGTCGGATACCTGGTAGGTGCGGGTAACTGTATAAGGGCAAACCGAGCCATCCTGGCTTTGTCCCAAAAACTTAAAGCTGGAGGCTGCGAGCGCGCAGTTGTCGCGGGCAGTGCCGCCGGCATTCAGCCACTCCTGCAGGGTGGCACAAATGGGCGGGAGTTTTTCGCCACAGTTTACGGTTATATTCCGGGGCGCTGTCAGTTCGGGTTTTACAAAGTCGGTTACGGTTACTGTAAACGTGTAGCTATTGAGGTTGTAGGCCATCCCGTCATCGAGCGTGTAGGTAACGCGAGTTGTCCCGATGGGGAAGAACGAACCCGGCTGGTGGGTGGTGTTTTTCATAATCTGGAAAAGCGGGGCGCAGTTGTCTTCAAACGTGGGCTCGTCCCAGGTAACATGCGTGCCACATTCGGCATCATCGGCATTTACTGTAATATTTTCGGGCACCGAGGTAAACTTGGGCACCTGGTTGTCGCTCACAATTACCGAGAAGGAACACGACTGCACATTTCCGCGTTTGTCGCGGGCAGTGTAGGTAACCATGGTGGTTCCCTCGTTAAAAATGTAATTGTCGAGCTGGTTAATGCCATTGCGGGGCGAGGCATCTTCGGTGGCGCCACTCATCACCCACGAAAGCGAGGTGAGCGTGCCGGCCAGCACCTCGAGGCGCAATCCGTAACTGATGTCGGCGGCACATTCGTTGATATCGGTATAGGTTGAAACATCTTCGGGACAGGCAATTTTCAGGGGAGCATCGGGGTCGCGTTTAACCGTGTCGGGTTGCTGTATTGACTGGCTGAAAGACAAAACCGGAACCTGGGCAAATACCATTTCATTCCCAGTGCGGGCAGGAATTGTATTTGCTCCGTTGTTAAGATTAACAACAGCTATAAAAGCTGTAATTATTCCCATAAATCCGTTTTTTATCAGTTCAGTCAAGTTGTTAAGCGATGTAAAGTTGTTTCATTCAATTTTTTTTGTTTTTGTAACGTTGCTTCTTGCTTCTGGCGGCTGGCTGATGGCTTCTTGTGCTAACTGCCTGCTACCAACTGCCGCTTTCTGCTCATCTCTCACTTCTTCAATCGTTAATCGTTCTTCTTTTTATTCTGATATTCTGACATTCTGATTTTCATTAAAAGTATTTCGCCCTTAAATAGCTTCTGCCATAAAAGTCCATGTCCCAGCCCAGTGTAAACTCGTAAGTTCCATACTGGTAAGGGTATATTTCGTTGTAAGTTATATCCATGGCAAACCCGAAACGCAGATTTTTGGAGATAAAAAACTGCGATGTTACACAAACGGCATTTCCCGAGCGCACCATCAGCCCGAGCCAGAATCGTTCAAATACAAGCAGGTTGGCAGCCACATCGAACTGAACAGGAGCGCCAATGCTGTAACGCACCATGGCAGTAGGTTTGAAAATAAACCTTGACAGGGGATCGATAAAAAATACATAACCGCCATTGATATAAAGGGTTCTTAGTTCGGATTTAGTGGAGTAATTCTGGTAATTGTAGGAAAAGTCGTTTTCAATCATTTTGGGGATTGAAATGCCCACATAGTAATTGTCTTCGTAAAGAAAAGCACCCACCCCGAAATTGGGCAGGAATTTCAGATCGACGTCCTGGGCAAAAATCGGGTCGTATTCCCCGTCGGGATAAAGCTGGTATTCGTACAGCGGGTTTTTGAAGTTGGTAAAGCCAAATTTAACACCAAAACGCAACCTGCGCCAGGGAGTAAGGTTTATCTCGTAGGCATAGTCTGCCAGAACCGAGAGTTTTTGTTCCCTGCCATACGTGTCGTTGATGATGTTTAAACCGACTCCCACTGACTCGCTGAACAACGGGCTGTGAAATGAGACCGATTCGGTTAGCGGCGCCTTATTGATACCGGCCCACTGTTCACGAACCAATGCGGTAAATCCCGCTTTCTCCCATATACCAGCATACGCCGGGTTGATAACCTGGCCGTTGTACATATATTGAGTAAAGATAGGATCCTGCTGGGCTGCACTCTGCAACCATACAAGAAGAAAGAAAAGTACTTTTGTCAGTTGTCCATAATGAATACCTCCGTAATTCACGTTATTAACAATTAGTTTTATATATAGGGCGTTTCAAAAGTAAAAAAAATATCCAAAAAACAAACATTCAAACGAATAATAATGAATAAGTTAATCGACAACGTTTTTAACGAGCGATAAAAATCGTTTAATCCGCCTGTTAATAACTTACCAAAATTCTGTTCATTTTCTGCATTTTTTTTCAGCGCAAAATATCCCTCTCCTTCATTTTTATAATTTCAGGCATTTTTTAATTGTCAATATAGGGCTGACAATATTAAAGTCTGAACTGAAAACGAAAGGTCAATTTTGTTTTAAACGCCTTAAAAATCAGCTTAATATAATTTCAAAAAACACAACCGGGATATTAATCCCGAACCCAGATTCTTACCCTAAATACCAAGTTAGGGAAACTTTTCGAAAAATCAAATGGCACAAATTCCTAAATTCCTTATAATAAAAGACTTGATTGTATTAAATTAGATATTCCTGTATAAATTTTACCTGTAATTACTGCCAAGCAAATGTTTTTAACGGAAATGCCATTTTTTTGATTCGAACCAAAGACTGAAATATGGGTAATAAAAACTGAAATTTGCTCAGCTTTTTGAACCTGCCGGGAAAAACAGTTTTTTTGATTGTAGTTTGAGCATCAACAACTCGATATTTCCACCAATAAATATAAACCCGGGGTGTGTCGGTTTTAAAATCCGGATTCAAAAAAAATCGTGTACATTTGGCACTGATAAACTAATAAAAATTGCCCATGCCGCTAATCAATTCCGTTGTTCAATGGCTTAATTTCAAGCGCATTTACCAGATTCAATTATATCGTGAGCACCCGCTTGAAATACAGGCTGAAACGCTTTTCAGGCTGGTAAATTCGGCCCGTGATACCGAATGGGGAAAAACGCACGGATTTGATAAGATTGATAATTTTTCTGATTTCCAGAAATCGATGCCATTGCAAACATACGACGATATTAAATTGTATGTGGAAAGATTGCGCGAGGGCGAAAAGAATGTGCTCTGGCCCGGGGAAGTACGCTGGTTTGCCAAATCATCGGGCACCACAAGCGATAAAAGCAAGTTTATCCCGGTAACCAAGGAGTCGCTCGAAGAGTGCCATTTGCGGGGCCCGAAAGATGTTTTTGCACAATACCTGAAAAATTACCCCGACAGCAAAGTACTGAAAGGAAAAATACTGACACTGGGTGGCAGTCACCGCGTCAACCGCTCGGATAACAATTCAATTTATGGCGATCTCTCGGCCATTATGATTGAGAATGTTCCATTCTGGGCCGATTTTGTGCGCACACCCAGCGCCGAAATTGCATTAATAGAGGAGTTTGAGGAAAAAATAGAGAAAATCATTGAAACCACGCTCGACCAGAATGTAACTTCGTTTGCCGGAGTACCCTCGTGGTATCTTGTACTTTTTAACCGGATTCTCGAAAAAACAGGCAAATCAAATATACTGGAAGTGTGGCCCAATATGGAAGTTTTTGCACATGGCGGTGTGAATTTTGAACCTTACCGGCAGCAATACAAAAAAATCTTCCCTTCGGATAAAATGCATTATATGGAAACCTACAATGCCTCGGAAGGATTTTTCGGAATCCAGGACAGTCCACATTCAACAGACATGTTGCTGATGCTGGATTATGGTGTTTTTTATGAGTTTATTCCGATGAAGGAATTTGGTACTGATAACCCACGGGTTCTTACCCTGAAAGATGTGGAAGTGGGCGAGAATTATGCCATCGTGATTTCCACAAATGCCGGATTGTGGCGGTACATTATTGGTGACACCATTCAGTTTACAGGCAAATACCCTTTCAAATTTAAAATTACTGGCCGAACCAAACATTTTATCAATGCGTTTGGTGAAGAAATAATCATCGACAATGCCGAAAATGCCATTAAAATAGCCTGCGACCATACCGGGGCTGTGGTGAATGAATACACGGCAGGTCCGGTTTTTATGGGCGACAACCGGAAAGGAGCCCACCAGTGGATTATTGAATTCGAAACTCCCCCCGACGATCTTGAACATTTTATTACAGTGCTTGATAATTCTTTGAAAACCATCAACTCTGACTACGAGGCAAAACGTCATAAAAACCTGACTCTTGAACGGCCGCATGTAAAAGCTGTTAACAAAGGAACGTTTTACAAATGGATGAAAACCCGTAACAAAGTTGGCGGGCAAAACAAAATACCGCGGCTTTCGAACGACAGAAAATATCTCGACGATCTTTTGGAAATGTTGGGGGATTGAACCAACCTTTTTACTAATTTTAGACCTCAATTTTATTCAATAATTATGCACATTGCAGTAGCCGGAAATATAGGCGCCGGGAAGACAACTCTGACAGAACTTCTGGCCAAACATTACAAATGGACACCTCATTATGAGGATGTTGATGAAAATCCGTATCTCAACGATTTTTACAACGATATGCAGCGCTGGTCGTTTAACCTGCAGATTTACTTTCTGAATTCGAGGTTTAAACAGATAATGGATATCCGCAAATCGGGTAAAACCATTATCCAGGACCGCACCATTTATGAGGATGCCGAAATTTTCGCGCCCAACCTGCACAGCATGGGTTTAATGAGTACCCGTGACTTTCACAATTATAAAACTTTGTTCGACCTGATGGTGAGTGTGATTGAACCACCGGATTTGCTGATTTATCTGCGTGCCACTGTTCCCACCCTGGTGAACCAGATTCAGAAACGCGGTCGTGAATACGAAAGCTCCATTCGCCTCGATTATCTGAAACAGCTGAATGACCGTTACGAAAAGTGGATTAACGGTTACAAACTCGGGAAAC
This sequence comes from uncultured Maribellus sp., assembly GCA_964644015.1. Taxonomy (GTDB): domain Bacteria; phylum Bacteroidota; class Bacteroidia; order Bacteroidales; family Prolixibacteraceae; genus Draconibacterium. The sequence goes on along the minus strand of CAZXVT010000188.1, from coordinate 2,181 downwards.
TGCTGATTATTCCGGTTGATGATATCGATTTTACTGCCAATCCCGAGGACCTGCGGCTTGTGATCGATAAAATCGATGCACAGCTTTACGGCTTATTCTGATATTTACTATCTGATGATTTACTATTTACCATTTTATAAGTCAGTAAAATCGTAAATAATACCCCGAAACTTCGGGGGTTTAATTATAAATAAAACTTATTTCCGGCTTTTTATTATTCTTTTGATTTCTTCCCTGATTTGCGGCAATTGTTCATCGGGCAGGTTGGCGCCCATTACTTCAACTGTTTTCCCAGAAATAAGTGCAGCAATTTTTCCACAGGTTTCAAGATCGTAACCTTGGGTCAGTCCGTAAAAAAATCCGGCTGCATAACTGTCGCCGGCACCGGTTGTATCAATGGCATTCGCAGGAATGGTGCCGATTTTCAGCACTTCGTCTCCGCGTTTTATGTACGATCCCTGTTTCCCGACTTTAACGATGGATAGTTCGCACATTTCAGAGATTTCGTAAAGCGCTTCAAGTGGTTCTTTCCCGGTAAGGCTTTTTGCTTCCTCTTCATTGGCAAAAACAATGTCCACATAATTCCTTATCAGGTCTTTCAGAAATTCACGGTTAACATCCACCACATTGTAACTGGCCAGATCAACAGCAATTTTCAACCCTGCTTTTTTGGCCAGTTCAACTCCTGTTTTGATGAGTTCGTGGTTAAAAACCAGGTAGCCTTCCATGTAAAAATATTCATATCCTTCAAAAATTTCCGGATTAAAATCGGCAGGGGTCATTTCGGCGGCAGCACCTAAATAGGTAGCCATGGTTCGCTCCGAGTCAGGACTTACAAGTCCCATCACCCTGCCTGTTTCAGTCGGGCTGAATAAAAGGTGTGTTCTGATTCCCTTCTTATCAAAAGCTTCGCGGAAAACCCGGCCCAATTCATCATCGCCTGTTTTTCCCATGTAACCGCCTTTTCCACCAATCCCTGCCAGTGTACGCATGGTATTGGCTACCGAACCACCGGTTGAAAGTTCACTTTTTTCGGAATAAACCGTGTCGTATATTTTTTTTGAAAGAGTGGCATCCACCAAAGTCATGCTTCCCCGGGGCAACCCGAATTGTTCGAGCACTGAATCATTTTCCAGTACAGTTATTACATCTACCAGTGCGTTTCCCACGCCAAGCACAGCCGGAATATTTGTAGTAAGAGCCATTTTTTGCAGTTATTATTTCGCCTGCAAAGAAAATAATAAATCGGGAAATGAGGCAAAATAAAAACCGGTGATAAACATTTGCTTACCACCGGTTGAAACTATCAAAAAAGGAGAAACTAATTTTTAATCATACTAAGTTTCAGTTCCGGTGAGTTGATAATGTTGGAAAAATCCATTAATTCGCCCGATTTTTTCGAGGCAACAAAATCAGCCGGTAACACTGCAATTCTGAATACCTGGTCCTGGGTTTCAGCCGGCAAAAGGTCTGCATAATCAAATGAAGTTTCGAGGAAAACCCTAACATCATTTACGGTGTAATCAAAATTGTATTGAATATAACCGTTGTCGATAAACCGGGTTTGTGGTAAAAGGCGCCATACATCCGTGTTCTTACCATTTACATTCACCACTTCCCAAAGTATGTAAACCAGCACCACATCCGATTCATAAACCGTGAAATTGTTGGGAAAATCATAATACAACTGGTAATCGTTGGAAGCTTTGAAATCGCCTTCAATCTCGAATACCGAACCCATGAGTGAATCCCCATCTTCACCGGGAATTCCGGGAGGGCCCATAGGGCCTTCGCAGGATGATACAAAGAACAATGTGGTTAACAAAAGAACAAGAGTTTTAATTGTTTTCATAGATTTCAGCTTTTAAATTTAATCAGGCAAAAGCAAGTATAGTGCCAAAAAGTATTGATGGCTGCAGATGATTTTTATTAAACCGCCCTTTGTCAATTCAAATAATCGACAAAAGGCGGCTTCATTAAAATTTTCTTATTTGAAATTAAACTGAATTTCCCGATTTCCTGAGAATCATTAATGACTGATTTATTGGATTATTGGTCATTTTTTATTCAGCATTTATCAAATAATCTGATGATGTTCAGTAATTCATTCAGCAAATTTTTGAATTCCGGAAAATTACTGACCTTCCCGTATTTCGTTTAAGTAGTAATAATATTGATATC
>CAZXVT010000187.1:0-8781 GCA_964644015.1 uncultured Maribellus sp. | reverse complement strand
AATCGAATTAATTGATTTTGTAAACTGTTTTCTAAAAAATTACACAAACGTAGAAAAATCGACCGATATAAACTTTGTTTGAATTTGAATTTTGGCTTTATAAACTGAATCTTCTGTTTTTTTAACAATCAAAATCAGAAAATCTGGTCATAAAATGTGTTATAAGCATCGATATAGGTTTCTTTGGGCTGATAATCCAGAAATTTTTTACCGCTTTCACGGGCATATTTTTCAACCTCCGGATTTATCGAATCAGTAGCTTTGATAACACCTTCTGAAAAATTGATGGCCAGTTTACTTACATTCACAAATGTGGGATCTTTAAGCACAGCAACATCTTCAGGTGCAATACCGTCAATCATCAGTTTATCACCGAATTTTGCGTTCAGAGTATTCACAAAATCATCGTTATAAACCGAATAAACCATCTTTGAATGCTTGAAAAGCGGGTTATGATAGTAGTATTTCTTGATATACAACGGAATAAGCGAAGTAAGCCAACCGTGACAGTGGATAATATCGGGAGCCCAGCGCAGTTTTATAACTGTTTCAAGCACGCCTCTGGCAAAAAATACAGCTCTTTCGTCGTTATCCGTAAATTCATTTCCTTCGGGGTCGGTTAAAACACACTTCCGTTGAAAATAATCTTCATTATCGATAAAATAAACCTGCATACGTGCCGACTGAATTGATGCAACCTTAATAATCAGCGGGTGGTCGGTATCATTTATCACGAGGTTCATTCCAGAAAGCCTGATCACCTCATGCAATTGGTTCCTTCTTTCATTTACACACCCGTAACGCGGCATAAAAGTTCTGATCTCTTTTCCCTTTTCCTGGATGCCTTGCGGTAAGTATCTTGAAATTTCAGACATCTCGCTTTCAGGCAAATAGGGGAATATTTCTTGTGAAACGTAAAGAATTTTTCTCTTTTCCATGCTCTCCGGTGAACGCATTTTATAACAGGCTGCAAAGTTAATAAAAAATATCATGAATATTCAATGTAAGTAAGTTATACAGGTTAAATGATGTTTCCCGATATAGTTTGTTTCGTGGAATTGATTATTAATTTTATTTACTTTGCACCGCAATTTTTTACAGACGGCAATGATTCTGGTCAGGACAGTTTCGGAATTAAAATCGGTGCTTAAATCCTCAGGGAAAGCTGATTTAGTGGGTTTTGTACCTACAATGGGCGCACTTCATAAAGGACATCTTTCGCTCGTACAAAAGGCAGTTGATGAAAACCCTTTGGTAGTTGTCAGTATTTTTGTAAATCCTACACAGTTTAACGATTCCAAAGACCTTGACCGGTATCCGCGAACGCTGGTAGCTGACATGAAATTATTGGAAACAACGGGTTGCCAGATTGTTTTTGCTCCCGATGTAACCGAAATTTATCCCGAACCCGATACCCGGAAATTTGATTTCGGGCAGCTTGATAAAGTGATGGAAGGGAAGCATCGCCCGGGCCATTTTAATGGCGTTGCGCAGGTGGTAAGTAAACTTTTTGAAATGGTTCAGCCGCAAAAAGCATATTTTGGTTTGAAAGATTTTCAGCAACTGGCTGTCATAAAGAATATGGTGAAGCAATTGAATCTTTCGGTTGAAATAGTTCCCTGCCCTATTATCCGAGAGGAAAGCGGGCTGGCCATGAGTTCGCGCAACGAATTACTGTCATCCGAAGAAAGGGCAAATGCAGCCGCCATTTCACAAACACTTTTTAAAGCGAAGGAACTCAAAACCGGGAAAACCGTATCAGAACTTGAAAAATGGGTGACTGAAACCATCAATAAAAATCCGTATTTGGAAGTTGAATACGCTGAAATTGTTGACGATACTGAACTTCAGTCGGTAAAAAACTGGGACGAACAGTCGGTAAAAATTTTGTGTGTTGCCGTGTTTTGTGGAAAAATCAGGCTGATTGACAACATTGTTTTAAATTGAAGATGAAAATGCAGATAGAAGTTTGTAAATCGAAATTACATAAAGTAACCGTTACCGAAGCCAACCTTCAATATGTTGGCAGTGTGACGATTGACGAAGACCTGATGGATGCTGCCAACCTGATAGAATACGAAAAAGTGCAGGTGGTAAATGTAAACAATGGCGAGCGGCTCGAAACTTATGTCATTAAAGGCGAGCGTGGTTCGGGAATTATTTGTCTGAACGGGCCGGCAGCCCGCAAAGTGGCAGTTGGCGATGTGGTGATTATTATGTCGTATGCATTGATGGATTTCGAGGAAGCCAAAACTTTCAAACCCCGGCTGGTTTTCCCCGATACAGAAACCAATTCGCTGGTTTAAAATTTCAATTCCCCCATAATTTTATCGTTTCGATCAGCAGATTTTCTACGGATAAATTTTTTGATTTTATCTGAATCAGCCACCAAACTACCTGTATTTAGTTAAATTCACCAACTAAACTTTCTATATAATTCTGATGCCGGAAACAGTCAACATCCATTTGCAGCCAATTGGTAAATCACTGATAGTAAACAAGGGCACTCCGTTGATTGATGTACTTCACGAATTCGGGATTGAATTTCCATGCGGAGGAAAGGGAACATGTGGAAGATGCAAAGTAAAACTGCTGGAGGGAATTCTTGAAATTGATACTGTTCAGCAACAAAAACTTGATAAACTCGGTTTAAAAAATGATTGGCGACTGGCATGTTTTTGTTCTTCTGAAAACAACATGACCCTTGAAATATCACAGTTTGAAACCATCATTCTCGCCGATAGTACGCAATTCGGATTTCAGCCAAAGACCGGTTACGGAATGGCATTCGACCTGGGAACCACCACATTGGTGGCGCAGTTGGTAAATCTCGAAAATGGTCACATCCTGAATTCTGTTTCCGATGTCAATCCGCAAGCCCGTTTTGGCGCTGATTTAATTTCGAGAATCCAGAGTTGCCTGGATGGAAATCAGGATGAATTGCAACGACTCATCCGGCAAAAAGCGGGTGAAATGATTGATTTACTGCTGGCGGATCATCCGGTGAAACTATCGAAAATCAATTTTGTGGGAAATACCGCCATGCATCATATTTTCTCAGGTATTTCTGTTGCTCCGCTTTCACAATATCCGTTTCATTCACCTGATAAAGGAAGTCAGCATTTTACTCCTGAACAGTTAAACTGGAATTTAAATGAAACAAACATTCATTTTTATCCGTCAATCGGAAGTTTTGTGGGAAGTGATATTCTGGCCGGAATTGCCGCTACACAAATGGCATTTCGAGATGAATTCACTGTTTTGGTTGACCTGGGAACCAATGGCGAAATTGTGGTTGGTAACCGGGAAAAGATTGTTTGTGCTTCCACCGCAGCCGGCCCGGCATTCGAAGGGGCCAAAATCAGCCAGGGAATGCGCGCTTCAACCGGGGCCATTTCGTCGGTAACTTTTGAAATAGGAAAAATAAAAACCCATGTTATTGGGAACGTTCCGGCACGCGGCATATGTGGCAGCGGACTGATTGACGTGATTGCCGGGCTGATTGAAACAGGACAAATCGGGATATTTGGCGAGTTTGAAAATGGAGAAGAAAAGATCGAAATCGCTCCGGGAGTTGCAATTACACAGCAAGACATTCGTGAGTTTCAACTGGCAAAAGCCGCTGTTGCCACTGGCATTCAGATTCTGATGAACAAATTGGAAATTTCGTTCGAAAACATCAGCCAGGTTTTTATTGCCGGAGGATTTGGCAATTTTCTGAATATTGAAAACGTAATCCGCACCGGTTTGATTGAATGTGAAGCGGGAAAAATTGTAAAATTTGGAAATACAGCACTTATCGGGGCCAAAATGTTCCTGTTTGAAGAAGATGGTTTTATCGATGAAATTCTTGCAAAAACATCCCACATCAACCTTGAAGCCGACCCCGCTTTTCAGGATATTTATATTGAAAAAATGATGCTCGTTTAAAATTCCAAAACTCAAATTCCAAATTTCAGGTAAAATATTACTTCGTAATTTGATTAATAAGGAATATCGAATAACCAATAACAAATCAGATACAATTTCTTACTCCTCCCCTGCGGTGAGGCTGGGTGGGGCTTCTATTCCTTTTGTGGAAAGCAAACCGCAGGCGGCATAAATATCCTGACCACGCGAAGCCCGAACGGTTGTAAGAATTCCTTTATTATTCAGTGCATCTTTAAATTCCTGCATCACTTTGTCCGACGGGCTTTTTAGCGGTGTGCCCGGTACCGGGTGAAAACGGATGAGATTGATCCGGCATTTCAAACCATCTAATAATCGGGACAGTTCTCTCACATGAGCCGGCGAATCGTTCAATCCTTCAAATAAAATGTATTCAAACGAAACCCTGCGCTGACGGCCAAAATCCCAGCTTTTTATTTCGCGAACGACTTCCTCAATCGGATAGGCAACCTGCACAGGCATCAGTTTCTGGCGTTCTTCGTTAAACGGAGTGTGCAGACTAACAGCCAGATGAGCTTCACTTTTCTCAAGAAAGGTGAGCATTCCCGGGATGATTCCGATGGTTGAAACCGTGATCCGGCGCGGACTCATGGCAAATCCCCACTCAGAGGTGAGTATTTCAATGCTTTTCAGAACCTGTTCGAGGTTGTCGAAAGGCTCACCCATTCCCATGTAAACAATATTCGAAACTTCGCCCACCTCATCAATGCTGCGGATTTGATTGATGATCTCGCCGGCTGTGAGTTGTCCCTGGAAACCCTGCTTGGCAGTAAAACAAAACAAACAGCCCATTTTGCAGCCCACCTGCGAACTCACGCAGACAGTTTTCCTGTCGCGTTCAGGAATCATGGCTGTTTCAATAAATTTATGCTGAATGGTGGGGAAAAGATACTTTTTGGTTCCGTCGGCACTGATTTGTACTTTTGTGTAATCAGTCAGCCCCACTTCAAAATTCTCCTGAAGCAACTCCCGGTTCTTTTTCGAAAGATTCGACATTTCAGCAATCGAAGAAATCTGTTTTTTGTACAGCCAGTCGGCAATTTGTCCGGCTGTAAACCGCGGAAGCCCCAAATCCACAACAATTTGCTGCAATTCGCTTAAAGTTTTTCCAAAAAGAAATTCTTTCATATCTGAAATTTTGGGCAAAGATAGTCTGACATTGTCATTTCGACGAGATTATGAGAAGAAATCTGAATTTACATTCAGAACTCTCAGTAAATTTCATGTTTAAACAATGATAGTTTATTCAATTGTTTCTTTAAAATCCGGCGCTTTTCGGTGTAGTGTCGCCTGTTCAAAAGCGTAGGCAATTTTCAGCAAAACAGGCTCGCTCCAGGCACGTCCGAAAAATGAAATTCCTACCGGCAACCCTTTTACAAAACCCATTGGAACTGTAACAGCCGGATAACCGGAAATGGCAGCCAGCGAAGAACTTCCGCCCAAAAAATGGTCACCATTTACCCAATCGATGGTCCAGGCCGGGCCGTTGGTGGGTGCAATAATGGTATCAAGCTGGTGCTTTTCCATCACTGCATCAATTCCTTCCTTGCCAGTCAAACGTTTTGTTTCTGAAAGCGCGTTCAGATATTCAACCGATGTCAGATCGCCTTTTGCCTGTGCCTGTTCAAAAATCTCCTGTGCAAACCAGGGCATCTCTTTTTCAGCATTTTGTTTATTAAAAGCGATAATTTCTGCGAGACTTTTTACCGGTGCATTTCCATGTTCCTGCAAGTATTTATTCAGGTCGGCTTTGAATTCGTAAAGCAAAACCTCGTACGAAGCGTTTTCCCATTTCCCGTAATTCTCAAAACTGATTTCCTCGACAATAGCACCTTTTTCCTGCATCACTTTTACCGCATCGCTAAACAACGCATCAACCGGAGCGCTGAAACCAAGAACCTGTTTTGCCAGACCAATTCGCTTTCCTTTTAAACCGTCAGCATCCAGAAACTGCGTATAATCGTTTGAAGTTTCTCCCTGCACGAGATGAGTTTCAGCGTCAGTCGGATCAAAAGCTGCCAACGCGCCCAGCAAAATGGCGGCATCGGTTACAGTCCGCGTCATTGGGCCGGCAGTATCCTGACTATGGGCAATGGGAATTATTCCGCGTCGGCTCCACATTCCCAAAGTTGGTTTGATACCCACCAACCCGTTAATTCCAGAAGGACAAACAATGGAACCATTGGTTTCGGTGCCGATTCCAATGGCACAAAGATTAGCGGCCACTGCAGCCCCGGTACCGGAACTGGAACCGCAGGGTGATCTATCGAGAAAATAAGGATTCCGCACCTGTCCGCCCCGTCCGCTCCAGCCACTGGATGAGTTGGTAGAGCGAAAATTCGCCCACTCACTCATGTTGGTTTTTCCCAGCAATACCGCTCCTGCATCACGCAGTTTTTTTATAATAAAAGCATCGGTTTCTGCAATGTGCCCGGACAAAGCCAGTGAACCGGCGGTGGTTTGCATTTTATCAAAAGTGTCGATGTTATCTTTAATCAAAACCGGAATTCCGTGTAACGGACCGCGAACTTTACCGGCTTTCCGCTCTTCATCAAGTTTTGCAGCAATTTCTGTTGCATCAGGATTCACTTCAATTACCGATTTCAAAACCGGATCAACCAGTTTAATGCGTTCCAGGTATTTTTCACAAATCTGAACCGCAGTCAGTTCTCCCGATTCCATTTTTTGCTGCAAATGAACAATGGTAATTTCATTCAAATCGAATTCAGAAAATCCTGGTTTTACAGATTCTTTGGTTTTTTGAGGAACACAGGAGGCAACTCCGCCCAGAGCCACCACCGAACCGCTTATTGCGGTAGTTTTGAAAAAGTTACGACGTTTCATCAGATCAGTTTTATAAATTTAGTTTCTATCTTTTGTTTCAAAGTTATTGTTTTTGCTTACTCTGAAATTTATCCAGGATACACAATTCATCCTTTTTTATTCCCCATTGAGACAGGAATTATTTATCAAGATTTTATTTCAACATTCGGTAATTTTACATATTATTTTAATATTTTTGTTTCCGGACGTTTAAGAATCTAAGACATATTTATTACAGGGCACTCCTGCCCTGGTGAAGGTATAACAGAAAAGCGGTGTACCCTCCGTTATTTTTATAAAAGCGTCAACTTTAAACAAAACCGGATTGGTGTACACCGCTTTCAACCTGAAACGTTTTTCAGCAAAAAAAGTTCTCCGTTTTAAAAACCAGCTTTTGATATTGAAAATTTGCTTAAGCGGTTAAGCAAACATAAAAATGGGTCGGCGTTTCACATTTCGTTATTGTACTCTGTCGGGATTCTTTTTAACGAATTCCGCCCAGTTTTTAAATTCTTTTGATTTTTCGGGTTTCCCCTGCTGAATAAAATGACAGATTGCCACAGCCACTGCGTCGGTGGCATCGAGGCTTTTCTCAAGGTCGTTCAGATGATATACTTTCTGCAAAAAATAAGCGACCTGCTCTTTGGAAGCGCGCCCCATTCCGGTGATCGATTGTTTTACAAGCAGCGGCGCGTACTCAAAAATCGGGATGTCGTGCATAAGCGCAGCCGCCATTATCACTCCCTGCCCGCGACCGAGTTTCAGCATCGATTGTACATTCTTCCCATAAAACGGTGCTTCAAGTGCCATCACATCCGGTTTGTATTCTTTTACCAGGTATTGGGCTCTTTCATGCAAATATCTCAATCGCTCGTAATGATCGGAAAGTTTTCCGGGAATGATGGTTCCCATGTTCAGGATAACAGGTTCTTTCCCGCGGATTTCCACAAGTCCGTATCCGGCAACCATGGTCCCCGGGTCGATTCCCAATATGCGAAGTGGTTTATTCATGCTTTGAAAATAGTGACTTTTTGAGATTTATAAAGATTGGCTGAAATTGGTTTTACCTTTTTGAGATTCATTGAGATTGGTTGAGACTTTTTGAGATTGATTGTTTTTTAATCACCATTAATCTCTATCTATCTCTATCAATCTCCTTCTTTCTCCATCAGTCTCTATAAATCTCTTTTCTTCATTTTTAACTGCTGTACCAAAACCCCGGCCACAATGAGCACAAGCCCGATAAAGGTAGTAATGTAGATGGTTTCGCGCAGAAAAAAATGGATAAAAACCAACGACAGAAACGGGGCAAAAAATACAAGATTCCCGATTTTAGCGTTGTTGGTACTCATATTCATGGCTTTTAACCAAAGAATGTAAGTGATTCCGACTTCAAAAATTCCGACATAAATCATGGCGAATAAACCCGTTCCAGGCTGAATTGTAAAATCAGAAAAAAACCAGACAACCGGCGCCAGAAATATAAAACCAAACAAAAAATTCAGAAAGAGTTTAACAATTTCGTCGCGTCTATCCAGCACATTCAGAATCCAGTAAAGCGACCAAAGTACTGAACTTGCCAGTGCCAAACCCAATCCCAGCGGATTGGTATTTCTGAAACCATCAATTCCACCCTGCGAGGCAATAACCACCACACCGCTGAAACTGATTAACAGCGCAACAAAGTTGAGCCACGAGATTTTTTGTTTCAGAATGGGGACAGAGAGCAACGCCAGTGTAACCGGCCAGATCATATTTACGGGTTGTGCCACCTGTGCCGGTAGCAATGAGTAGGCTTTAAACAACACCAGGTAATAAAGTAGCGGATTGAATGCCCCGATCAGTGCTGATTTAATCCAATCTCCTCCGTTTTGCTTTTTAATTTCTGATAGTTTCCCCTGCCACAGCAAAATAAAAAACAGTACCACCACGGTAACCGCGGAGGCATAAAAAATAAGCTGGATAAAATCGTATTCGCGGAGGGCAAGTTTAAAGGCTGTTGCCACGGTT
>CAZXVT010000186.1:0-8857 GCA_964644015.1 uncultured Maribellus sp. | reverse complement strand
ATATTTATTTGAGAGAAAAACAGTTTAAATGAAATTTTAAATGTTGAATTACTTTATAATTTATTGTCAGAAAGGAAAGAGAATAATTGACAAACGTCATAATTTCCATTGAATTTCAACTTGAAAATTCGTAATTTTGATAATAGTCTCTCTTTATTTTGATATAGCTAAAATGAGACTGACCTTTAACAACGATAAGGAGTTTATTGAAAAACTCACAGAAATTGTAATTACAAATCTGGGCGACGAAAATTTTGGTGTGGATGAACTGGTACACAAATCGGGTTTAAGTCATGCTACAGTGCTTCATAAAATCAAATCGATATCACAAAAAACCATCAGTCAGTTTATTTGTGAAATAAGGCTTCAAAAAGCACTTGAGATGTTGCAGAACGAATCTGTAACTTCAGCAGAAGTTGCGTATAAAGTGGGATTTGGGAGCCCGGCTTATTTCAGTTCCTGCTTTCACGACTATTTTGGATACACACCGGGTGAAGTGAAGAAAAAAGTCACATTTAAAGATGAAACAATTGTAAATGAATCAAATAATAAATCAAACATATTAAAGTCATTAAAACGTCTATTCACAAAGCGAACTCTCTTAATCCGTGTTTCACAAATTTTTATTGCTCTGCTAATACTTTTGCTCACACACATGGCTTTTTTCGATTTTCCGATGAAATTCGGCAACGAAAAAACTGACAATAAGTTGTCAATTGCTGTTCTACCTTTTAAAAACCTGAGCAACGAAAAAGATAACCAGTATTTGGCCGACGGCATTACAGAAGGAATTATAAAGCGCTTAAATAAATTAGGTAATTTAAAAGTGATTTCCCGTGCTTCTTCAGAACAATTTCGTGAAAGCAATAAAAGCATCCCGCAAATAGCCAAAGAGCTTAATGTGAATTACATTCTGGAAGGCAGTGTTCAGTGTGATGAAAGCAAAGCGCGGGTATCTGTTCAGCTGATTGACGCCGAAAAAGACCAACATATTTTATCAGAACAGTTCGACAGTGAACTGGAGAATATTTTCGCTTTACAAAGCAATATTGTCAGGCAGGTGGCTGAAAGGTTGCAAATGGCATTGACAACCGAAGAAATTGCTAAAATTGAAAAAGTTCCGACAGAAAACCTGGAAGCATACAACTATTATCTGATGGGACGTTTTTTCTGGAATAAAAGAACGAAAGAGGGACTCGAAAAAAGTATTGAATATTTTGAAAAAGCAATTGAAACCGACACTTTGTATGCACTGGCCTATGCAGGATTGGCTGACGCACTTTTTATTCAGGCCTGGTGGGGTTGGGGAGAAAAAGCAGAATGTTACAAAAAGGCGAAACAGGTTGTATTTAAAGCAATTGAACTTGATGATGACATTTCAGAAGCTTATGCTGTTTTGGGTGGTATTTTAAACTATTGGGAATGGAAATGGGAAGAAGCTCGTATAATACTGAAACATTCAATTGAACTGAATCCTAATTGCGCAATAGCTCACCAGTACTATGCTGAATTGTTGGATATTCTCGGTGAGCATAATTCAGCAAGAAATGAAATAAACAGGGCTATTGAACTCGATCCACTGTCGTTTATGCATCGGTTGTTAAGTGCCGATTTATATTATCGCGATTCAAAATACTACGAATCTCTTAAGGAATGTGAAAAGGTTCTGGAATTTAATCCCGAAAACAAAACGGTTTATATAACAATTTCACAGAATTATTTTGAGTTGAAAAATGATTCGATGGCAGTTGAGGCGATAAAAAACAGTTTAGCTGCCGATACTTCAACCCTGAAGTTTGTACCCATAGTTCAGGATATTTATACAAAATCGGGTGCAAATGGGGTTTTAATGTGGCTGGCAGAAAGAGGAAGAACAAAAAAGCAAACAGATGAATTTACAATCGCAAAAATTTACTGCCGAATCAGTGACGGAAAAAATGCATTAATGTGGCTTGAAACAGGATATATTAATCATTCAACCCAGATGCCGCGAATCACAGTGGATCCTGCTTTTGATATTCTTCGGTCTGAACCCCGTTTTTTAAAAATCATCGACGAAATGGGATTAACCACATACCACAAACGAGAACCAAAACTAATCTCAAAACACTGATTATTAAAACACTACCGAAATATTTCCACTTTCAAATTAAGCTTCGAATAGAAATTTATTTGATAATCCATCATTTTTCAATGCATATTTTGTGTTTTGCAGATTGAAATCCGAAACCAAAGATTATCACTAATCCATCAGATTACATAGTACTTCATAGTTGAAATATTCAACAAAGAGTCAATTGTCGAAGCCAATTACAAATTTTTAAAATGCTTTTGTAAAAATTTGAAATGCTTTTGTAAAATTCTGATACGTGTAGCTACTGCTTTTGGCGGAACTTTATATATGAAAACAATTAATATCAAACACTTTAAAACAATGTAAAATGAAAACAACTACAATTTTCACATTTTTTTTGCTGCTTATTGCAGCTGCACATGCGCAACAATCGATAATTTCAAAAGACTTCATCAATGAAGTAAATGAAGTTAAAGTAGCTCCACCTGAATTTACAGGAATTGCAGGTACTGCGGCAAACACCCTGATTGTTAATAACGCATCTTTGATTAACAAATATTTGAAGGATAATTTAACCTATCCGGAAGATGCGAGGGAATGCAATTTTCAGGGAACAGAAGTTGTTCAATTCACTGTTAATCGGAATGGTGAATTAACAAATTTTAAAGTAGTAAACAGTATTTGTCCATTGATCGATGAAGAAATGATTAAGATTCTTCAGACTACTGACGGACTGTGGAAACCTGGTTTAAATAATGGGAAATCAGTGGAAATGGAAAAAGAGGTTTCGATGATTTTTTTTATTGCCAATGATGAACATGATTCAGCAATTGAAATATTCAGAGATTACGCAACAAGATATTTCTCAAGAGGAAGTAAGCTGCTTTTAAATAAAAATAAACCCCGAAAAGCTTTAAATAACTTCAATAAAGCGATGATTTATATGCCGTATGATCAGGCACTGTTATTTGCAAGAGGGATTGCAAAATATAATCTTGATGATAAAGCTGGTGCTGAAGAAGACTGGGAACGCCTTAACAGACTTGCAGAAAATGGATATATCGATAACAATCTTGAATTAATAACAGAAAATTATCAACACATGGATGGTTATCAGCAATATAGAACTATTTCAGGCAGGAAATAATCAGGGTAAAAAATTAAAATGAATGGTCTTAAAAAAACAATGTAAGATGAAAACAAAACTATTATTTGCAATTTTTGTAATGTTGGCATTTTTTGCATCCGGCCAACATGAAACGATAATTTCACCGGCGCAAATTGGCGAAATTAAAGTCACACCTCCCGAATTTACCGGGATTAATGTGGCTAAAACTACAAATGACTTGTCGCTGATCAGCAGTTACCTGATGGAAAATGTAGCTTATCCTGACAATGATGCAAATCATGGTTCGCAGGGAACTGAAGTAGTTCAGTTTACAGTTACTGCTGAAGGTAATGTAACGGACTTTAAAGTCATCAACAGCGTATCCTGGGAAATCGATCAGGAAATAATCAGGGTATTAAAAACAACAAACGGCATGTGGAAACCTGGTTATAATAACAATCAACAGGTTGACATGACGAAAGAAGTTTCAATGATGTTTTGCCTTCGCGAGCTGGACAAACCAGTTGGAGAAATATTTACGGGTTGGGCTTCTGCTTCATATACTAAGGGAAGCAAAGCTTTGTTTGAAAAAAGGAATGTTCATAAAGCACTAAAGTGTTTTGATGATGGCATTAACTATCTGCCTTATGACAAAAGTCTTTTAATGTTGCGAGGAATATGCCGCTATGAACTTGGCAACAAAGAAGGTGCTTTTGAAGACTGGAACCGTATGTCGAACTTAGGTTGTGACATTGACATGAGCGATTACGCAGAACTTTTACAAAGCATGAAAGGTTATGAAGATTTAATGGCATTTGTTAAAAAGTAATCTATCAAAAACTAAAAATGAAAAACTTAAAACCACCTGGTTTCGTGCAGGTGGTTTTTTTATGAAAATCATTGAACAACAACAAATTCCACCCAAACTATACAAACAAAATTAATACTGTTTGTGCATGGGAAAAGTCTGTTTTATTTCGTAATTTATATCATTAAAAATCAAGATGATGATAATTATCAAGCAGAATCAAAATCATTTTCAGCATGCTTGATGATTGCAGTCTGAACAGCAAAACAAAGCTAATTAAGTAGATGTGACGATCTTTGGTAAATCTGTGTCGAATTTAAAAATCAAAAATCATGAAAAATCAAATTAAGCTTTTCGTGGTAGTACTGATATCAACAATCAGTTTTACAGTTACTTCACAAAACACGGCAAACGATGAATTAGTAAAAGCACAAAACCTGGTAATGCTGGGCAAGAAAGCAGAAGCATCTGCAATTCTTGACAAATTAATGGAAACCCAACCAGATAACAAACAGGCAGTTCAGTTTTGGCTGATGGCAAACATGAAACGTTCGCCTACTGGAGAAATGGACGCAATCGCACAACTTGATTCATTGCAAAATCATTATCCCAAAAACACGGGGATCATGTTTTTTAAGAATTTCATTCTGGCAGAATATGGTAAAACGGAGGAAGCGCTGGCCGGCTTCACAAAACTTACCGAACTCCAACCCGATTCGTCCCTGAACTGGATTGGCAAAGGACAAATGTTAAGCGCCCTGAAAAAGCACGAGGAAGCAGTTGTGGCATTTGAAAGGGCTTTAAAGCTTGACCCAAATCGTTTTGATGTTTGGGGAATGAAAGCGGCCGAACTGGCACAACTGAAAAAATACGACGAGGCGCTGGTTGCCATTAACAAAGGAATTGAGCGGAATCCAGAATATGCTGGAAACATATACAACCGCGCCTGTATTTACAGTTTGAAGGGAGACAAGACACATGCACTGGAAGACCTCGGCATATCGTTTGCCAAAATGCCTCAACTGAAACAACATGCCCGCAAAGACGAGGATTTAAAGAGTTTGTGGGAAGATGCAGATTTTATGATACTTACAGAAAACACTTCAGGTTCAGCATGTTCTGTCAACGTTAAAAATTACACAAAAAAAGAATTTCAATCAAAAATAATTGGTAAATGGAAAGCAATTGAAGTTTGGATTCACGGCTCAAACCTCTTAGGTGAAAGAAATTTTTATTTTACTTTTTTGCCTGATGATTCAATTAGAATCGATGAATCAGAAAGAAACTGGCATGTAAAGGGAAAATGGAATATCGAAATGAATGAAAACATTATTCAATGGAAAGTGCCCAATCCTGATGAATCTTTTAACGGGAAATATGACATTGTTGACGGACAATTGATTCTTTCAGGAAATGGGTTCGTTGGTTCTCAGGAAAATATATGTGTGAAATTAAAAAAACAGTAAGCCATGTGATCACTGATTTTTTAATCATCATTTTTTTGTTTTCACATCCGCTCAGAATCCCGTAATGAATCTGGTTTTTGATCAGTTTATTCCAACTGGTAATGCAAACCTCGCAAAAAGCTTCGGTAAAAAATCCTTGCGGGTTAATGATATCTCGGATATGAATGCCGCTGAATTGGCCCAACTTCAAAAAGATTACAAAGCCCTGGTTAGAATCAACAATGAAATCGAAAAGAATCCCGGATATGACGGAAACATAAACAACCGCGCTTGTATTTACTGTTTGAAAGGCAACAAAATTCATGCGCTGGAAGACCTTGGCACTGCTGTTTCCAAAATGCCTCAATTAAAACAACATGCCCGGGAAGATGAAGACTTTAAAAGTATATGGGATGATGCAGATTTCAAGAAGATAACTCAATAAATTATAGACAGTGACTATAAAATCTGCATAACAAAATTTATCTGATGACTTCAGGTCATCGGATATATAGTTTAACTTTCCCAGCACCAGCTTCTTAATCGTTGAGTTTTAAAAGAACCGTACTTTCTAAACAATGAAGATAAAGTACGGTTCTCTGTTTTATGCAATCGATAAAAAGTAAAAAGCTGTTATTTAACATAGAATTTTTCTTCAGATTACCAATCCCCTACTTTATATCTGTGAATCAAAACTCATTAAAAAACAATATCTTATGAAACTCAAAGCAATCATTCTTGTTTTTACAGCAATTTCCCTACTTGGTTTTAAAACGGAGAAAACACAGCTAAACGGAACATACAAAATTGTGAGCGAGGAAATCGTCAGAAATGGTGCAAGTACTTTCAATGTTAAAAATGAACAAAACCATGGCCTGAAAACCTGGTCTGACAAGTATTTCATGTTTGTGAGCAGCAGTGTCGTAGGTTCACAAATATCACATTCATTTGGCGGTGGAACCTATAATCTGTCGGGTAATGAATATACCGAAAAATGTGATTATCATGTTGCGCAAAACTACAGGGGCATCACTTTAAAATTGTTTCTCGAAATGAAAGGAGATACAGTCATTCAGATTTTCCCTTGCGACGACAGTTTCTATTATGATAAAAACAATTGTGTAATTCAGAAATATGTTCGGGTGGATTAAACTTTAAAAACTTAGCTTTTCCAAAGTTTAAAACTTTGGAAAAGCTAAGTTTCCCCTAATCCAGCACCAGATTTTGTATAAAAAACTCCATCATCCGTTCTGTTGAAACGGCAGTGTGCCCGCGATCGGGGCCAACCTGCACCTCGAAACTTTTACCGGCTTTTTGCAGCGCGTTTATCAACTGCAGCGAATTCGAAGGGTGTACGTTGTTATCCGATGTCCCGTAATAAATCATCAGTTTGCCCTTTAATTCCGGGGCATATTTCATCACACTTGTAAGTTCATAGCCTTCAAGGTTTTCACTAAGTAAATTCATGTAACGTTCGGTGTAAATATTATCATAGTTACGCCAGTCCATTACACCCGAATTAGCCACTGCCGCGCTGAAAACATCGGGAAAACGCAAAAGACACATTGCCGAAGTAGTTCCTCCAAAGGAAGTTCCGAAAATCCCCACCCTGTTCTTATCCACATACGGACGATTAAACAGCGATTTTACACCTTCAGCAAAATCTTCCATTTCGGCATAACCCAGTTTGCCATAAATCTGGTCCATGACGGCTTTGCCTTTTCCACCCACATTGCGTCCATCAACCGAAACCACCAGAAATCCGAACTCTGTCAGCGAATTGGGCGTTACAAATGTTTCGCGAAACTCATTGGTTTCAGGCCCACCATAATTGCTTACCAAAACCGGGTATTTTTTATTCGGATCGAAATTGGAAGGAAAATGCAGCAATCCGTGAAGTTTTGTTTTTCCATCAACCGAAGTATAATTAAATGCTTCCACCTTTTTCAATCCCAGTTCGTTGAATTTGGACATGTCTGATTCAGCAAGCTTTGCAATCAATTTTCCCTGTCCGTCTATAAGCTGCGTGAATGGTGGAATATCATGAGTTTGTGCCACATCAACAATGTATTTTCCATCTGTCGAAATTTCAACGGTGTGATTGAAAGCAGGATCAGTTAATCTGACATCTCCGGTTCCATCGAGTTTCACGCGGTGCAATTGCAGTTTCATGTGGTTGTCGGCACTGCGGGCCATGTAATAGAGAGTTCCTGCTTTTTCGTCAATCTTCACAATTCCAGCCACTTCGAAAGGGTGATTGGTGAGGGTGGCGAGTTGTTTTCCACTCAAATCGAACAGTTTATAGTTTTTAAAACCGGTATTTTCGGAAGTCCAGACAAACCGATAATTATCCGACAGAAATTTAAATTCAGGTGAATTGGTTGTGTAGCTGGGTAACCACTCTTCGCGCACCACCACCCTGCATTTGCCTGTTTCCGGGTTTGCAGCCACCCACTCCATGATGTTTTGCTTGCGGTTGGTTCGGTGAAACAGCAATTCTGTTCCATTGGGCGACCATTGAATATCATAAATATAATGTCCGGTTGACTGATCGGTAAACGGCTGACCATCACGAACATCAACTGTCACAGTTTTTTTCGATTCTACATCATAAACCAGCAACCCTACTTCAGGATTAACGACGCCCACTTTTGTATAGGGTTCAACTTCCAGTGAATCATAGAGTTCAGTCTGTTTATATTGTAAATAATAATCGCGAACTTTTGTATAATCAAACTTGTATAAAGCCAGTTTTTTACTGTCTGGCGACCACCACATGGCGGTTGTTTGCGCTAGTTCTTCGCCATAAACCCAGGTTGCCGAGCCATATTTAATACGTTTGATTTCAGCTCCATCAGTTGTTACAGCCAATTCGTTTTCACCGTTGATGCCTGTAATAAAAACATTACCATTCCGATAAATGGCCTTGCTTTTTCCATCGGGTGCATCGGCAAAAGTAAACTGCCGGCCACGCTCGGGACGGTTGCCATACATCCGGCGGTAGCGTGTCATTGGCGATTCTTCTTTTTCAGCTTCGCCCAAAACAATGGCTTTTTTCTTTTTCAGGTCAAACTGCATTTTCTTACCCTCTGAATTGTAGGTAAATGATTTGCCATCGTCGGCCCATTTCACGCTGACTTGTCCGGGTTTTACCGAACTTCTGATTTGCGGCGAAACAGCCTTGTATCTTTCGTAGCCTGGCATATCTTTAATCCATTGCTGGGCATTTAATTCGAATGAGAAAACAGCTGTCAATACTAAAATGATATACAACAGTTTAGGTTTTTCAATTTTCATTTCTTTAAGATTGATTTATTTTGATTTAATAAAGCGATAAACTTAATCAAGATTTTACGATTTCAAAATGAAAATACTGATTTAAACGAGCATTTAAGCAGCTTAAAAGGTCCGTTAAAATATCA
>CAZXVT010000185.1:0-8905 GCA_964644015.1 uncultured Maribellus sp. | reverse complement strand
AATGATAAGTATTATGCCCGTTATTCTTCTTTGATTGAAGACTTTAAAAACAACGCTCAGGGAATTGACCGGCAGGATATTTCCATCAAAGAAAAAAAGATTACAGTACTTTCGGACAAAATCGTTCTTCTGACAGCGTCAGGAGTTGCTAAAGCCATTCTTAAAGATGGAAGAGCGATAGCTGCAGATTTTCATTGGTCATTTGTATTTGAAAAGATAAATAAAGATTGGAAAGTTATCTATTCACATCAATCAACCGCAAAATAGTTGATGCATTAAAAGCGATATCCGGCTTTCAATGTCGGAGAAGGGTATAATCCGAATGGAATCAGATGAATCCCAGCTGCCACAAAGAATCTGGATTTATTTTGATATCGGTACATGAGTGGAATATTCATTCCATGTAATTCAAATGATCCGTAAGATTTGGCAAATAGGAAACTCAATCCGAATTCGAAATGCGAGGAGCTCTGAGGAAACGTAATTATCGTCAGGGCAACTGGGAACGTGAAATATTGAAACCGGTCATCATCTGTGAAATAGGGTGTAAAGCCAAAACTAATGGCTGCTTGCCCTTTTTTATCCTGTCGTTCGTACAGCAGGGAAAAGGGAGCAGAAACCTGCTCTGGTGCCGCGGAAGCTTGAAAAACGATTGCATTTCTTTTTATACTGTCCTTTGGAAGTTCAAAATTGATGGTGTTGCCATTAACATTGAGAATGATCAGCAAAGACCAGCATGCCAGGAACAGAACTCTCGTCAAATAGTTTGTCATCGTATTGTTACTTAAGAGTTTAATCAAATATACAATATTCCGGATACATTCAAATGAAAGTTTTGAGGTACCGGGCTAAAGCCGCAGTGCAAATTCAATACAAACGTTCAAATCACCTGCTACCCCCACTGCCGCGCCCCCGTAGTTTCGAAGTTTTATTGCGTGATTTGCCGAAAACAAAAAAAAACATGGGCGTCAGGTCGTTACCCTATCCGGGAGTCGTGAAAATCAATCCGACCGGGTGGAAACTTAATCGGGCTGCCCCGGAACCCTATCCGTTTTCAAAAAAACTTTAATCCGGCAGGGTCATCTTCCTATCCGGTTCACGAAAAATCCTATCCGGTTGGCAAAAAACAGCTATCCGACTGGGTCGAACCACTATCCGGGAGGGTCGCCGGGTTATCTTGCCGGGGAGAAACACTATCAGGGAGAGGAATCAACTCAATTTACTGTTATCCGTGCTTGGGATAAAACTCATGCTCATCCCAGTTTTGCAACACCCGGTATTGATATGTTTTCATTTGTAACCATTAACATTGGGGACTATTCTTGTTAAAAAGGAAGTCCCCCTTTTTGTTCCTGATGGCACACTTGTTAAAGATTTTGCCTCACTTGTTCAGCAAGTGCGGGTCAACCCTTTACAAGGACGGCAAAAAACCTTACAAGTGCGGGTCAACAGGTTACAAGGAGACTGATATTTTCAACAAGGGTGGGTCAACAGGTTACAAGGGAACGGATATTTTAACAAGGGCAGCTTTTTTATCCACAGGGTGGTTGTTACATTGAAATTTTACTTAATACAAATTACCAAAACCGGCTTTTCAGTTTCAAAGCCACATTTACCAAAGCAATCATAACCGGTACTTCAACCAACGGACCGATAACACCGGCAAAAGCTTCGCCCGAATTGATGCCGAAAATCGCGATGGCGACTGCTATTGCCAACTCGAAATTGTTGCTGGCGGCTGTAAACGATAAGGTGGTGGTTTGTTCGTAGTTAGCACCAACCTTTTTGCTCATGAAAAACGAAAACAAAAACATCAGCACAAAATAAATGAGCAACGGAATTGCAATTAAAACCACATCCATCGGTATTTTAACAATGTACTCTCCTTTCAGCGAAAACATTACAACAATGGTAAACAGCAGGGCAATCAGCGTTAGCGGGCTGATTTTGGGTACAAACCGGGTTTCGTACCAGGCTTTTCCCTTGACTTTTGTAAGTACAAACCTGGTTAAAAATCCGGCAATCATGGGTATTCCGAGGTAAATAAACACACTTTCAGCAATCACGCCCATGGTTATTTGCGAAACAGTTTCGTTAACCGGAACTCCAAACCAGCCCGGTAAAACGGCAATAAAAACATAGGCATAAACCGAGAAAAGTAAAACCTGAAACAAAGAGTTAAACGCCACAAGTCCGGCAGCATATTGCGTATCGCCTTTGGCCAAATCATTCCACACAATTACCATGGCAATACAGCGTGCAAGGCCAATCAGAATAATACCGTACATGTAAGGCAGGTTGGCATTGTTTTCGCCCGGAAAGAGTTTAAAAAATGTAATTGCCAGCGCAAACATCAATACCGGTCCCAGAATCCAGTTTTGAAACAGTGAGAGACCCAGAATTTTTGTATTTCTGAAAACATCGCCCAACTCTTCGTATTTCACTTTTGCCAGCGGCGGATACATCATTACAATTAACCCGATGGCAATGGGAATATTGGTGGTACCCGAAGACAGGCTGTTCCAGAAATCAGCGATACCGGGACTGAGCCAACCCATAAAAACCCCGGCAAACATGGCCAGAAAAATCCAGAGGGTTAAATACCGGTCCAGAAATTTTAAACGTTTTTGCGATGGCATAATTTTTCGTTTCTATGTTATTTTTTTACTGAAAATGCATTACAACAAATCGGAAGTCAATCAGATCGTTTTCAGATTTTCGATGTAAAATTTCCAAAAGCCAGCTTTTATCTCGTCCCGAACCCGGTAGTATTCGCTATCAATAAATTCGGGTGTGCCGGTTGCGTGGCTTGGGTCGTCGAAACCGATGTGCAGCCGGTGTTGTACTTTTCCCAAAAAGGCCGGGCAATTTTCGTTGGCGCCGCCGCAAACCGTAATCACATAATCCCACTCATCGTTCAAATAAATATCCACCTGGTCGGAAGTGTGGTGACTGATGTCGATTCCTGCTTCTTTCATTACTTCCACCGCTTTTGGGTTGAGTTTGCCGGATGCTTCGGTTCCGGCAGAAGCCACTACAAGACTACTGTCGAACGACTGTAAAAAGCCATGTGCCATCTGGCTGCGGCAACTGTTTCCTGTACACAGAATTAATACTTTCATCTTATTTTCATTGAGTTATTTACAACAAAATCCTTCTGGAGTCTGAAATTCATTCAGAAATCCGGACAACAGATTCTTCATCTCTTCTATTTTTTCATAATCGAGACAGTAGTTGGTTTTCACTCCTTCCACCTGTCCCTGAATCAGTCCTGCGTTTTTTAATTCCTTTAAATGCTGGTTCACCGTGGTTCGGCCCAAAGGCAATTCTTCTGAAATATCGCCTGAAATACAGGTTTTTGTTTCAGCAAGAAACTGAAGAATCTGTAATCGAGCCGGATGCGCCAAAGCTTTAAATAAACCTGCTTTTACCTGCAGACTTTCGTCAAATAGGCTTGTTTTGGCTGTAACCATAATTTCTGATTTAAATTCAGACGTAAACATACGACATATTTTTCAATAACGTATTTATACGTCATAAATTTAATCGTTTTGTAATCAGAGGATGAGAATGAAGTTTGGAATCAGTTTGTGTAAAATATTTTCATCTTTTCAGCATTTAATTTTACCGAAAGCCATTGCCTGATTTTTTCCTTTTCAGTTGAATTTAATTGTCCGTTTTTGACCTTAAAAACAACCATATTCTGTATTTCACCATTGATTGAATCACCGGCAAAAAAAGGTGCTTTTGAATAGGAACAAGCTTCAATTTCGGGATAAATAGCCTGAATCTCTTTCAGAATTCGTTGACCCAAAACACCCCGGGCAGTTATGCTGTCAATTATATTTTCATTGGTTTTTAACAATTGATTTAAACGGTTGATCTCAGCTTTCAGGCTTTTTGTTTCATCATCCTCAACAACCGATGCATCAAACTTTATTCCCTGTTCAATTTTTATTTCCGATTCAGCAGGCAAAAAATCTTTCGAGATCGTCACAATTTTTTCCTTTTGCTCTTCATCCATACTCACTCCACCATAAATCAACCGGATACTTTTGTTGTTCGGATTGATTTCGTTTTGTAGCAAATAGTTTCCTTCCAGAACGCCAACCTTTTTCACAAACTCTTTTGATTGCTGCATAAACTGCTCCTTTTTAACCAACTGGTAGCCAAAATAAATACTTGGAAATGCCACAAGGACAATCACCACTGAAATCCAGGTGTTGATTTTTTTCCGGTTTGTAACCGCCACTTCCGCACTCATCGGGAATTTCAGGATTTGCGCAAATGCAACCGATGACAATGCAATAAAAACAGTGTTGATTGTAAAAAGATAAATAGCACCAAAGAAGAACTCTATTTGTGAAGTCGCCAGACCATATCCTGCCGTGCAAAGTGGTGGCATTAAAGCCGTGGCAATGGCCACTCCCGGAATCACATTTCCCTTTTGTTTGCTGCTGATGGCGACAATTCCTGCCAGCCCGCCAAAAAGCGCAATCAATACATCGTAAATTGTAGGGCTTGTTCGTGCCAGTAATTCAGAATGGGCAGTTGAAATCGGGCTCAGAAAAAAATAGGTGGTTGAAGCAGCAAGACTGGTAAAAACCGCAAACGTGAAATTTTTCAGTGACTGCCTGAAAAGCGGCATATTGTAGGTTGCAATACTGTAACCCATTCCGTTGATGGGCCCCATAAGCGGCGAAATCAGCATGGCTCCTATAATTACAGCGGTCGAATTCATATTCAGTCCAACCGATGCCACCACTATGGCAAAAATCAGGATCCAAAGGTTTGTGCCTTTAAAAACAATGTCCTTACTAATCGTTTCATGAATCCGGTCAAAATCATCAAGCTCATTTTCAAGGTTAAAGTAATGTAGTATGTATGACAAAAGCCCTTCTCTTTTCATCAATCGAATTATTTTAAATTCATCCGTTAATTATTGAACTGTGCTTAAATATAGTGATGATTTCAAATATTAACGGACTACAATTTTTAAAATGTCTCAAATTGTAAACCCGATAGGGTTAAAAATTGATGTATTTTATTTTGGAATGCGGGAACCGAATCCTTAAGGTTTTATTTTACTGTACAGCCCAAGCAACTTGTTGTTCAGAATATTTTTGATTTCCGTTTCATTTTCGCCGATGGGTTTTACCGGGATTAAATCCATTACCTGTTCCGGTGTCAAACCCGATTTGAAATATAGTTTCCAGGCTTTTTTTAAGGTTGAAGCCACAGTTTTTCTCGCTTCTTCCGGCGACAAACCGGTTTCTGTTGCAATCTTTTCCAGTTCCTGCCATTGAAACCAGAAATAGGTGGGCAACATCGCCGAATTAATGGCATAACCTTCCAGTTTGCTTTCTTCCGTTTCAAATGTTTTCCCCAGCTTTTTCAATATTTTCAGGCATTTCTGTTTCTTTTCCACATCCATTTCAGCATGAAAAGAAACGGGGTTAAAACCTTCGTTAATAAAAGATGTGGCGTTGGGAATCATCCTGACAAGGTTTTTTGTTGGTAATACAGCCGCCATCTTTTCAAGCGTAATTTTTGGTGCCAGCGACACCACTACTGAATTTTCATCCACCGAATCTTTGATATTCTGAAGTGTTTCCATTAAAACCGGCGGGTGAACAGCCAGAATAACCATTCCCTGTTTTGCAGCCGGCTGCGGTGAGTCTGCCAATTCAATCCATTGAAACTGTTCCTGTAATGATTTGGCTGTTAAAGCATTGGGTTCAAAAACAACCACTTTTTCAAATTGCACTTTTGCATCACTGAATCCTTTGAGGAAAATGCGGGTGATACGTCCGCCTCCAATAAAACCTGTTGTTGTTTTCATGATTGTAGATTATTAATGTTTTATAAAATCAGGTTGAATAAGTATCCCAGCAAAATGATAAAAACTGCAATCGTACCAAAAAAAATACCGATAAGTTTCCATTGCATCACCTTTTTAAGCAGCGTTGCTTCCGGCAGCGACAAACCAACAACCGCCATCATAAACGCCAGTGCTGTTCCAACCGGAACCCCTTTCGCAACAAAAACCTGGATGACCGGCACAATTCCCGCGGCGTTGGCATACATCGGTACGGCAAGTATTACGGCCAGCGGCACTGCATACCATTTATCGGCCGAAAGATATTCAGTAAAGAAGTTTTCCGGAACATAACCGTGCATGGCGGCTCCAATGGCAATTCCGATAATTACATATAGCAACACTTTCTTAACAATTCCCCACCCCTCGCGAATAATGATCGGTAAACGGTCAATAAATGGTGTTTTATCTTTCTCCCATTGCATTGTCTCCTGTCCCGAATTAGCCTGTATTTGTTTTACCCAGTCTGATAAAAACCTGTCGAGGTTCATTCTTCCCAGTAAAAATCCGCCTAATGTACCAAGTAAAATTCCGCTGATTGAATAAACAAGCGTTACTTTCAATCCAAATAAGCCGAGAAACATTGCCACAGCAACCTCATTAACCAGCGGAGATGTAATTAAAAAAGAAAAAGTTACACCTAATGGAATACCGCCATTCACAAATCCGATAAAAAGCGGAATAGAAGAACAGGAACAGAAAGGTGTAACAGCACCAAAAAAAGAGGCAAACAGGTATTGAAAACCATACATTTTTTTGGTAGTAAGATAAACGCGCAGCCTGTTAACCGGAAAATAGGCATTTACAAGCCCCATCAGCGAACTGATAAGAAAAAGAAGTATGAGAATTTTGATGGTATCGTAAATAAAAAAGTTGATGGAAGCTCCCAAATGTGATTCAGGATTTAATCCAATCAAGCGGTAAGTAACATAATCGACAAGTGGCTGCAGAAAATAATAGAATGCAATTAATGTCGGTAACATTACTGCGACTGATACCATCAACCTGATTTTTTTGCTTTTATTCATTCAAAAAATTGTAGAGTTGTTCGGTAAAACACGAACGAAAAGATTAAATTTTTTTAAAAGAAAACTCTGATTATATAATAGATGCCCACACCGATAAACAGCACAGCCACCACCCTTCTGAACCACAATTCAAAAGTCTTGATTTTGTTGTAAACGCCCCCGATTGAGCCAATAGAAAAAGCCAGCACCCAGGCAAAAACAATGACCGGAATTCCAGTGGCAATCGCAAAAACAACGGGCAAATACAATCCCGAAGCGCTTGTGATTGTTATGGGTACAAGCATTCCGAAAAACAAAACCCCACTGTACGGGCAAAATGCAAGTGCGAAAATCATTCCCAGCAAAATGGCGTCAAAATATCCCCAACTGGTTTTTTTCTCCATTTTCGAGGTGAGCCTGCTAACACCCGGAATATTCATTTTTAAAACATCGAGCATCAGAAAACCAATGATAATGAGCAGCGGGCCTAACAATTTTTCGCCGTATTGCTGAAAAAAACCGGAGAATTTAAACTGGTCGGCTCCCAGAAAAATCACCAGCGGAATTGCAGTGTAACTGATTGCCCGGCCCAACGTGTACAACAAACCGTTTACAAAAACCCGGTTCCGGTTTTCAATGTCTTTGCTGATAAAACCAACCGCTGTGATGTTTGTAGCCAGCGGACATGGACTGATGGCTGTCATTAACCCCAGTACAAAAGCCGTCACCCAGGGCATCGTGCTGTTTTCGAGCAGGTTGGTCAGAAACTCCATAGTGAAATTTTACTTTAATCCTGACTTCATAATTTTTTCGCTGTGAATTGATTTTTCATAATTACCGCAACCCTAATGGGAGCAGAAAAAAATCATTACGCGGATTCAGAAGTCAATCTGATATTCATTTTATTACTTCATCAACGGGTCAACCTTTTCCTTGATTTTGGCTTTGAATTTATCAGGGTCAGTTACAGCGTATAAAAAACCTTCGTTGGTGAGGTTTACCTGTTTGTCGCCTTTAACAACCAATAAAGTTTGTCCCGAAACCTTTAGTTTTTTGGCAATCGCATCGGTCGATTTTTCTTCAAGATTCAATGCCTGAAAAGTGACTTTGTCGCCATATAATTCCTTTAAATCCGCTTTTGCTTCAGCTTCCACTGTTTTGCAGGTGGTGCAGCGCGTGGCATTGTGAAAGTAATAAGCTTCGATTTTTGTGCTGTTGTTTTGTGAAAAAGCAAAAACAGGTGCCAGAAAAAGTAATACCAAAATTGATTTTAGTGTTTTCATCGGTTTAATTTTTATTGATTTTTCAGAATGATTTCTTTTAACTCACTGGCAGAAGGCAGCCGGCCGCTGAGTACAACTTTTTTATCAATCACCAGTGCAGGTGTACTCA
Organism: uncultured Maribellus sp.; assembly: GCA_964644015.1. Classification (GTDB taxonomy): domain Bacteria; phylum Bacteroidota; class Bacteroidia; order Bacteroidales; family Prolixibacteraceae; genus Draconibacterium. The sequence continues at coordinate 628 of CAZXVT010000185.1, read as the reverse complement.
TTACGCCAAATTGCATAATTTTAAAAATGTCTTCCACTTTTTCAACGGTCGCAGCAACACCAGTTTCTGCAACTGCTTCGTTGGTAAGTTTTTCAAGTGATTTACATTTGGCACAGCCGGTTCCCAAAACTTTTATTTCCATGATAAAACTCTTTTTGTTCGTTGTTCGCAAAATTACGAACAATAATTATAAAAAATTTATTCGTCGATAAAATCTTTGTACAAATTTCTGGCGATTTCCCAGTTTTGGCGGTTCAGGCAATATTTAATTTTTGGCGCTTCGATTTCACCCTGAATCAGTCCTGCATTTTTCAATTCCTTCAAATGTTGCGAAAGTGTGGATTTGGCGATGGGCAATTGCTCCGATAGGTCGCCGCTGTAACAACAGGCTTGTCCGGCCAGCATTTCGAGAATATAAATGCGCACCGGGTGTCCCAGCGCTTTCGAAAACCGCGCCAGTTGCTTTTGTTTTTCTGTAATTGCTGATTGTGTCATTTTCAAAAACTTTTCGCCAACAAATATAATGGAAGGAAAAGAACCTTCAAAAGTGATTTTCAGGGAAAAAAGCAACCTTTTATGTTACTTAATCGTTATTTTCAGCGAGTTAACCGGGTTGTAACCGTAATAA
>CAZXVT010000184.1:0-9048 GCA_964644015.1 uncultured Maribellus sp. | reverse complement strand
TCTTCATACTGAAATTCCGTTGAACGGTCACACACGAAATGCCAGTGGTTTCTTCGAAATAAAAAATGCCAGTCTGAATAACCTGAAAAATGTGTCGGTGAAGATTCCGAAAGGTGTGCTCACCTGTGTGACCGGAGTTTCGGGAAGTGGAAAAAGCACGCTGATTCACGAATGTTTTCTTCCGCAACACCCGGAGGCGGTGGTTATTGACCAGTCGCCCATCGGAAAATCGTCGCGCGCCAACCCAGTCACATTTACCGGCATTTTCGACCAGATTCGCAAAGAGTTTGCCGAAGCCACCCGCTCCGAGGCGTCATTATTCAGTTTTAACAGCAAAGGCGCCTGCCCGAAATGTAACGGCCAGGGTTTTATCAGTTACGAACTCAATTTTATCGATGCCGTGAAATCGCAGTGCGACGAGTGCGAAGGGAAACGCTACCACGCCGAAGTGCTGGAATTGAAATACCGTGGAAAGAACATTGCTGAAGTGCTGGACCTCTCGGTAAACGAAGCGCTGAAATTTTTCAATTCGATAAAAATCACGCGGCAACTGCAGTTATTGAAAGAAGTCGGGCTTGGCTACCTGAAACTGGGGCAAACACTCAGCTCACTTTCGGGTGGCGAATCGCAGCGGTTAAAAATTGCCGCCGAACTGCAGAAAACCAGCAGCATTTACATCATGGACGAACCCACCACCGGGCTTCACCGGTCGGACATCGAGATGTTTTACCTGATTGTAAAAAAGCTTGTTGAGAACAAAAACACCGTTATTATTATTGAGCACAACACGGACATCATCAAACGTGCCGACTGGATTATTGACATGGGACCCGAAGGCGGAAATGCCGGCGGACGTGTAATGGCCGAAGGAACGCCGCAACAGATAAAAGCAAACCCGGCGAGTATAACGGGGAAGTATTTATAAGTAATGTGATTTGAGAATGTTTCCTTTACTCACCCTGAGTTCTTCCGATTTGCATCGGAGGAACTCTGCCCCTCTCTTTGTAAGAGAGGGGCAAAGACACCGCAAGTTGGCTTGGGGTGAGTGAGATAAAATACGACGAGAAATGCTTCAATTAAAAAAACACAAACCAATGAAAATCCTTGCCATTGAAACTGAACTGAAAAAACTTAGAGTCAATTCAGATAAAGAAATTCTGAAAGAAGAAGCCCGCACAGTACTTGAACTTCAGCGCAATGATGTTCTGCGCGAAATCTATTTCGACGAAAACCATTGTGCTGTACTGATTCTGGAGTGCAGCGGTAAACCAGAAGCAGAACAAATCCTTTCAGAATTGCCGCTTGTAATAAATGGATTTATTCAATTCGAAATAAAAGAGTTACATCCGTACACAGGGTTTTTGAGATTGATTGGGTGACGCGTTCCGACCATTCGGGACCAATCCGCGTTTTTAAATCGGCGAATCGCCAGCCTGACCATCGGGCAGGGAATTCGCCGCACCCAACCCCCGATTTCCGTCATTCATCCACTCTGATTTCATGGTTTATGCGGTTGTTTTCATCTTCGCTTCCGAAAACAGAAACAACAGAAACATTTAAAAATCAAAAGCCATGAAAACAATTATTACAACTGCTTTAATTACCCTTTTTACCTGTGTATTGGGGTACGCACAAACTGAAAACAATGAAAACGAAGTTCAAACCATTTTTGGCGGGGGCGCAAAAGTTTCCGGCTGGTTTATCGATTTTGGAACTTCCTATTCGAAACTCAACGGACAAACAGCGCATTTACCTTCGTTTGCCGGAGGTGTGCTGATGAATGACCAGTTTAAAATCGGGTTGATTGGAAAAACCTTGTCGTGCCACGAAACCTATCTTCAGTACGATAACCTTTTTGACGAACCTGTTTATTTGGTTGGCGGTTACGGTGGATTATTTTTCGAAGCTTCACCTATCGACAACAAGCTGGTACACATTTCTTTTCCGCTGATAGCCGGGGCTGGTGGTGCCGAATATTTAACTGTAAATACCTATCCCGAAATAGAAGATGAAGGTGAGATTGATTATTGTCGCAGCAGGGTTTCCTTTTCTCCGTATTGGGTGGTTGAACCGGGTGCTAACATCGAAGTAAATGTTACAGGTTTTATGCGGATTTACGCAGGTTACAGTTACCGCTGGATGTTAGGCCTTGACCTTGAAAATACATCACATTCAGCATTAAACGGAAGTAATTTTAACTTTGGAATCAGGTTTGGAAAATTATGAAATTGACCAACAACAGGCAATATTACTGGATTCTGGCGGCCATTTTTATGGTCGCCAAAATTTGTATCCACCTGTTTTCTGCAGGGCATTACGAACTGCACCGCGACGAAATGCTGTATTTCAACATGGGCAGTCACCCAGCCTGGGGGTATTTAACAGTACCCCCGGTTACCGGATGGCTGGCCACTTTTATTAAAGCAGTGTTTGGTTACTCATTTTTCGGAATCCGGCTTTTACCGGCACTGGCTGGTGCTGTTTCCTTTTATCTCACGGCCAGAATTGTGAAGTTGATGAACGGTGGAATAACAGCGTTAATTGTTGCACTCACAACTTCACTTTTACTTCCCGGATCACTGCTGCTCTTCTCAATATTCACGCCCAATGCATTTGAATACCTGTTCTGGACGCTGGCTATCTATCTGATGCTGAAACTCATGATTACAGAAAACGAAAAACTCTGGATTTGGATTGGTATCACACTCGGTTTTTCATTCATGACCAAATACTCGGTTTTATTTCTGATTGCGGGGTTCTTCTTTGCATTCCTGGTTTCAAAACATTGGAAACTTTTACTTTCGTGGTGGTTCCTGGCCGGAATTTTAGCCGGAGCGCTCATCATTCTCCCTAACATAATCTGGCAATACAACCACAACTGGCCGGTTCAGTTTCATTTAGAAGAACTGAAGAAAACACAACTCGACAACCTCAATTACAGCCATTTTTTCACTGATTTTTTCAGCCTGACATCCGTGTGGATTTTGCTGATCATTGCCGGTTTCATTTTCCTGCTGGCGAACAAAAAACAACCTCACCTGCAACTACCAGGAATAGCTGTTTTGCTGGTTTATTTGCTTTTTATCGGCACAAAAGGAAAAGCATATTATGTTTCGGGCACACTTCCGCATTTAATAGCTGCCGGTGGTTGTTTTGCTGAAAAATTTATACGATCGAAAATTGCACTGATTTCCGGAATTTCTCTATTGACAATCATTTCGCTTATTTCATTACCCTTTGTAATTCCGGTATTTACATTTGAAAAACTTGAAAAATACGCTGGCAACAGTTTCGGGCAGATTCTGGCGCCATTCATGCGCTGGGAAGATGGTAAAGTACACCCGGTTTCGCAGGTTTATGCCGATATGACCGGCTGGCAGGAAATGGCAGATTTGGCGGGCAAAGCCTTCAACCAGTTAACCGATGAGGAGAAAAAACGCTGCACCATTTTCTGTGAGCGAAACTACGGATATGCTGGGGCCATTCATTTTTATGGCAAAAAATACAATCTTCCCCAGCCCATCACTTACCACGAAAGTTACATTTTCTGGGCACCCGACTCCATTTCTTGGGGCCCTGCCATTTATATTAATTACGAACCCGGTGGTATGAAAGAGATTTTTGGCGAAGTAACGGAAATAGGAACGGTGAACGACCCGTATTTCAGGGAAAAAGGGGTGAAAGTTTTTCTTTGCCGCAATCCCAGGGTCGATGTCCCGGATATTTACAAAGCTGATATTAAAAAGGAACGGGAAAGATTTGCGAGGGAGGATTAAAAATGAAAAATTGTAAATGAAAAATCTGTTCTGAAACCATTAAAAACTCCTGCAAGATGTTAAGTAACTCCCGCAAAATGTTCAGTAACTCTCGCAAGGCATTCAGCAACGCTTGCAAGACGATTGAAGATTCCTGCAAGCTGTTTAATAACGGTCTGAAGACGTTCAATAACAATTCGAAGCAGTAAAATAATCGTTCCGGGGGCTTAAATAGTAATTTTGAAATCTTGAATCAGCGGTTGTGATCCGTGTTATGCCCGCCCATGGGTGAAACAAAGATTTTTTTTTTGCTCAGGGTGAGACAATTACAGAATTATGCTTACTTTTAGAACCTGACCAAAAACATGACAGTTTGAACTACAAACCAAACATAAAGCTCGAGCTTACAGAACACAACCAAACACAGGTTATAAAGATTCTTTTTGATTACAACAACTACATAAACAACCAGTTAAGAAAAACCACATTGGCAAAATGGAGCCAGTCGATGAAATGCTGGCAAATGCCCCGGGCCGATTTTAACCTCGGTTTATTCTTTAATAATTTTAGCGAACTGGCATGGATTGACTATTCGGGGTTAAAAGAAAACCAGGTAAACATAACGCCAAAAACTTTAAAAAATCAACAGATTATCGATGAAATAAAATCACGAATACTGCGGGAAGAAACACAGTTTCAAATACACCAGTTCAGGGAATGGATGCAGCAAAAACGTTACAGTCCAAACACGATTAAAACCTATTCCGAAGCAATCAATTCATTTTTTAAAATTCTTTCATCAGAAATCAGTTTTGGAAATAACCAATGCCGACTTAACAGACTTCAACCATAATTACATCATAAAAAACAGTTACTCTGCAGCCTACCAGAACCAGGTGATTAATGGTGTAAAACTTTTTTTTACGTTTTCAAGGAGTCTGAAATTTGAGGTTGAACAAGCAGAACGGCCGCGCCGCGAACACAAATTGCCCAATGTGCTGAGCAAAGAAGAAATAAAACTGATACTGGAAGCCCACAGCAATATGAAACACAAAACCATGCTTTCACTAATTTACAGTTGCGGTTTACGTTGCGGGGAATTAATTGCTTTGAAACCTGAAAATATAGATAGTAAAAGAAATCTGATTCATATAAATCTCGCAAAAGGAAAAAAAGACAGAATTGTACCCTTAAGTTCTAAAATATTGACAATGTTGCGGGAGTATTACCAAAAATATAAACCAAAAACCTGGCTTTTTGAAGGTCAGATAGTTGGAATGCAATATGACGATCGGAGTTTACAGCAAGTATTAAAGCAAGCTTTGAGAAAGTCCGGCATTAAAAAACCTGTTACACTGCACTGGTTGCGGCACAGTTACGCGACTCACCTGCTTGAATCAGGTACCGATTTGAGATACATTCAGGAATTACTGGGGCATAAAAGTTCAAAAACCACTGAAATTTATACTCATGTAAGCACAAAAAGCATTCAAAACATAACTTCGCCGTTTGATAATTTATGAAACAGATAAAAATAAAATATCCGCTACACAGTAGCGCCATTGCATACCAATATGGTATGCTATCCGCTACGAAGTAGCGAGTATAAACGAGTTACCGCCAATTAATAGCGACAGTCCGTCCAGTGGATAATTTTACCTGAATAATCTTTGTTAAACCATTTGAAAAAATCTGATTCTGTTTCAAATCCATCGTTTTGAGCAAGTTTATAAAACTCATTTCTTACTAAGTAATTCCCATCAATTTTAATTGCTGGTATTATATTGCCATTTTGTTTTAACCCCTGATATTCTATTTCTATTTTCTGAACGCTAACGCACGGAATTAAAGGCGCAAAATGATAACATTTAGAATTATATGGTTTTCCAGTCCATTGCTCAAAATGTATTATTTTTTCAGGCTTCCATCGGTCTTTAAAATCTTCTCGAATAGTATGTATTTTTGGTTTTGCTTTCATAAATGGTCGCCACCACGAAGATGTTCCGTCAGGGTCATCACCATAAGGCCAATGTTCTTTATAATGTTCTGTTGACCAATAACCAGCCCTATTATTCCAAAGAAAATCATTAAGAGCAAAACCAGCCCAAATTTTTTCTACAAAATGGGATTTTTCGCCCCAGGGAAATTCTTTTATAAAATGTATCTGCATATAGTTGAATATTAAATTAATAACTGGCGGTAACACGCAATAAAAAACAAAAGGGTTTTATTAGTAATTCAAGCGTGGTAGCTGTTTGCAAGGTATGTAACGGGGGATAAAGAAGCGGTACTTAATCCCTTTCGTTTCTTATTGCCACCGTTACCAGCAATTTTACCAACCTACACCGATAACATCACACCAAAGAAAATAAATTAAGCAACAAAGACAATTGGACTTTACAACAAAATAATTTGGATTTGGATTGTGGACTTTTGCATCATTAATTCATTGAAATAAAATTTAAACGAAATGAGCAAGCAAATTCAAAACAATTTTGACAAGTTATTCATCGGTGGTGAATGGTTGTCTCCAGAGAATGGCAAAACACTTGAGGTTCAAAACCCTCACGATTTAACCATTGTAGGCACAGTGCCATTGGCATCAAAAGCTGATGTAGATAAAGCTGTAGCTGTAGCCAGACAAGCTTTCGATAAAAAAGTATGGTGGGGAAAATCTGTAGATGAAAGACTAACTGTTCTAAGAAAATTTCAAAGTCTGCTTAATGATTACGCACAAAGTATTGCTGAAATGATTACTTTGGAAAATGGTTCAAGTATCAACTTTAACAAAGCACTGCAAGAGCAAGTCATTCCAATTGTAAACAATAGCATTTTTGAAGATGCTGAACAGTTTGATTGGGAAATTGAACGTGACAATTGGGATGGTTCAAAAGTATTAGTAGTGCGTGAACCTGTTGGCGTGGTTGCAGCTATTGTACCTTGGAATGCACCACAACAATCCGCTCTTGGCAAAGTTATTCCTGCCTTGGTGGCAGGCAATTCTGTTATTTTAAAACCAACACCTGAAACTGCAATTGATGCAATGGCTTTAGGTGATATTTTCAATGAAGCTGGTTTACCAAAAGGAGTTTTAAGCATTTTACCTGCTGACCGTGAAGTTTCAGCATATTTGACAAATGTCCCTGCTGTAGATAAAATTGCCTTTACTGGTTCGACAGGTGCAGGGATTGCGATTGCTCAAACAGCAGGTGCTCAAATGAAACGTTTTACATTAGAACTTGGAGGAAAGTCAGCAGGAATTATTTTAGATGATGCAACTTCAGAACAAATCGTTTCAACAGTTTTGATGCGGTCATTAGTTAACAACGGACAGGTTTGTATTGGATTAACTCGTTTATTAGTTCCACAACAACGTTATGAAGAAATCACATCTACCCTTGCATACGCAATGAGCCAGATAAAATTGGGAAATCCAATGGATGCTTCTAATTACATCGGACCACTTTTTCACGAGCCTCAATTTAATCGTGTTCGCAATTACATACAAATCGGATTAGATGAGGGTGCAACAATTGCCACTGGCGGATTGGATAAACCAGAAGGAGAAGAATTTGAAAAAGGTTGGTATGTAAAACCTACACTTTTCACAAACGTAAATAACAAAATGAGAATTGCCAGAGAAGAAATATTCGGTCCTGTTGTGGTTGCAATTCCTTACAATACAATTGAAGAAGCTATTGAAATTGCAAATGATAGTGAATTCGGGTTGAATGGTGGAATAATAACATCTAACCGTGAAAAAGGATTAGAAATTGCAAAACAAATTAGAACTGGTGGTATTAGTCTAAATACTTACAGCCCTGATTTAAAATCTCCATTTGGTGGATTTAAGAAAAGTGGAGTTGGTAGAGAGATGGGCAAATATGCTTTGGAAGGTTTTACCGAATTGAAAACGATTGTTTACTAAAACTCTAAAAGAAAGTTATGATGCAACATACATTTAACTGGTATAATGGAGAAATATTTGAAGCCAAATTCATTCTTGGATTTGGTTTCATCTTAATCTTTATTGCTACATTGTTTCATTTCCTTGGAAATACCCCTGCTTCAAAAGCTATAGTTATTCCATTTTTGACTTTAGGAATTATTATTGTGCTAATGAGTATTTATGGAATTCACTCTAACTCAACAAAAATGCAAACCTTGCAAGCACAACACGACCAAAATCCTATTCAATTTCAGCAAGATGAAATAAAACGTGTTGAAGATTTTCAATATTTATATCCTATGTCTATTGGAATTAGTTTAGTCAGCTTTTTAGTAGCACTTGGATTACTTTACTTTGTAAAGAATATTCATTGGCAAGCTATTGCAATCACTTTAATATTTTTTGGTGCTTCATTTGCCGTTATTGATTATTTTTCAAAGGAAAGAGCTTCTATTTATTATGAGAAATTAATTACAATAATTGAAGATGGAAGAAAATAGAGTAAGACTCAATGTGATGTTTTCCTGCATCGGACAGGAAAAATCTGATTACGACCCATTTATACCAGAACACGCTGTTTCCTTCATCATTAATGGAACAATGGAAATAACGGAAGCCGACAAAAAGTTATCTTTTACAGAAGGTAATGTTGTCTTCATTTCTAAAAATCAAATCATCAAGATAAAGAAAGTCCCAAACCAAAAACCATTCACAGCTCTTAGTGTCATTTTGCCCAAAGAGATTTTGTATAAATACGCAAAGGATTATCATATCGAACCTAAAGGGGTTTACATTGGAAACGATAACTTTACGATACCAAACAATTATTTTTTGGAAGGTTATCTAAGTTCGATGGTTCCATACTTTGAAAATCCTGATGCTTTAACAGACAATTTAGCTCAATATAAGGTACTTGAACTGATAGAGATTTTAAAACAAGACACAAGGATGCAGAACATCCTGTTTACATTTGCTGTTGATTTCAAGTTGGATTTGGAAGCCTATATGAACCAATACTTTATGCATAACCTTCCATTAGAACAATTTGCAACCTTGACAGGCAGAAGTTTATCTTCGTTTAAAAGAGATTTTCAGGAAATCTTTCAGACGACACCAAATAAGTGGTTAATCAAAAAAAGGTTGGATTTGGCGTATCATCTCATATCAAATAAAGGACAAAAACCATCTGAAGCATACGTTGACGCAGGTTTTGTTAACTTTTCTCATTTTTCAAAATCATTCAAGGAAGAGTTTGGCGTAAATCCATCAGAGATATAAAAAAACTGCTGGTAACAGCGGTTTGGCGTAATGGCGGGTGCAGTGCTTCGTATGACAGTTTTGTGG
>CAZXVT010000183.1:0-9145 GCA_964644015.1 uncultured Maribellus sp. | reverse complement strand
AAATACCTGATAGTAATTACGGGTCCAACAGGTATCGGAAAATCAAAAACAGGAATTTTACTTGCTAAACATTTTCAATCAGAAATCATCTCGGCTGATTCAAGACAAATTTTCAGAGAAATGACGATAGGTACTGCTGTACCCACCAAAGAAGAATTATCGGAAGTGACGCATCATTTCATTCATTCACATTCGATTACCGAAAATTACAATGCAAGCAGATACGAAACGGAAGCCATTGAACTGATTGAAAAGCTTTTTGTTTCGAACAACGTTTTATTTCTTGTAGGAGGATCAATGTTATACGTTGACGCAATTTGCAAAGGAATTGATGAAATTCCGGATATTCCGGCTGAAATAAGGGAATCAGTTCAGAATCAATTCAGAACGGAAGGATTGGAAAGCATCAGGTTACAACTCAAAAAACTTGACCCTGAATATTACCACTCTGTTGATTTGAAAAACCATGCAAGAATTATTCATGCGCTCGAAGTTTGTCTTTTAACCGGAAAAACATATTCGTCTTTCAGATTGAACAGAAACAAACAGCGGTCATTTAAAATAGTTAAAATTGGATTGAATTGTGACCGTGAACTGCTTCACAACAAAATAAATAACCGGGTTGACCAAATGGTTGGTCATGGACTTGAAAAAGAAGCCCGAAACCTCTTTCACCTCCGTGATTTAAGTTCGATGAATACGGTGGGTTACCGTGAATTATTTGATTATTTCGATGGTACAATCACGAAAGATAAGGCAATTGAATTAATTAAAAGAAACTCGAGAAGATATGCCCGCAAACAAATTACCTGGTTCAGAAACGATCCGGATGTAAAATGGTTTGAACCACAAGAGTATGACGGAATAAAGAGCTATATTGAAACTCTAATTAGTTCAGATTAATGAATCATTCAGGAAATTTTGTAATCAGGGTTTATGTATTGATCATTAACAACAACAATGAAATTCTTCTTACCGACGAATTCCGGTTGAATCAGCATATGACCAAATTCCCGGGTGGGGGCATGGAATATGGTGAAAGCACAATTGAATGCCTTGTGAGGGAGATAAAAGAAGAATGTAATAACCAGGAAATTAAAAACATTCAGCATTTCTACACAACCGATTTCTTTCAGAAGGCACTTTTCTACGAAAACAAACAATTAATCAGCATCTATTATCGCGCACAACTTTCAGAACCATTGAGTTTTAGAATTTCAGATAAACCTTTCGATTTTGATATTTCACAAAACGAATTTCAAAGTTTCAGGTGGGCAAAAATTGAAACACTGTCAGAGGATGATTTATCCTTTCCAATCGATAGATTTGTATTGAAAAAGTTAAAACTGATTTTCAAATGAAGATAACCATCCTTGGGCCTGCACATCCTTACCGTGGTGGCATTGCGGCATTAAACGAAAGACTGGCAAAAGAACTTGTTTCCGAAGGCTACGAGGTAAATATTGTGTCGTTCACATTACAATATCCTTCATTTTTGTTTCCGGGGAAAACCCAGTTCTCAGATCAGGCTGAGAATTTTTCATTTCCGATTACCCGGGAAGTTAACTCTGTAAATCCGTTAAACTGGCTAAAAGTTGGTAATTGCATAAAAAAACAGAAACCCGATCTTTTGCTTGTCAGATTCTGGATCCCATTTATGGCCATGTGTCTTGGAACAATATGCCGGTTAGTAAAAAGGAATAAACACACAAGAATAATTTCGATAGCCGACAATATTATCCCGCACGAAAAAAGACCGGGCGACAATTTTCTGTGTAATTATTTCATTAACAGTGCTGATGGTTTTATTACCATGTCGGAAAGCGTTTTGGTTGATTTACGGAAATTCAATAAAAATAAACCGGGAATTTTATCACCCCATCCAATTTATGATCATTACGGAAAAATAGAATCGCGTGAAGTTGCACTGAAAAAAGTCAATCTTTCAGATAATTACAGGTATGTACTCTTTTTTGGATTTATCCGCGATTATAAAGGCCTTGATTTACTATTGAATGCATTCGCCGATCCATTTTTCAGAGATAACAATATTAAACTGATTGTTGCCGGTGAATTTTATACCGACAATTCGGTTTACACGAACCTTATTTCCACACTTAAAATCAACGATTTGGTTGAGTTAAGAACTGATTATATCCCCAATTCCGATGTTCCCAACTATTTTAACAGTGCCGATATCATTGCACAACCTTACAAATCGGCAACACAAAGCGGAGTTACGCAAATCAGTTATCATTTCAACAAACCAATGCTTGTAACAAACATGGGGGGCCTACCCGAAATCGTACCTCATTTGAAAGCAGGTTATGTTGTAAATCCTGATCCGGAAGAAATTAAAGCTGCACTCAAAGATTATTTCATTAATAAAAAATTAGATGAATTTACCGCAAACGTGGTCGTCGAAAAAGATCGGTTCGGTTGGGATAAAATGACGGGGTCAATCATGCGGTTAGCCAATTTAATACAGAAATAATCGCCGTAATGAATTCTCCAGTGAATCAGACCAAAGCTCTTTTTCTTGACCGCGACGGCACTATCAACGTTGAAAAACACTATGTTTTCAGAAAGGAAGACTTTGAATTTATTCCGGGAATATTTAATCTGATCAGAAAATACTGTGATGCCGGCTTTCTGATTATTATTACAACAAACCAATCGGGTATTGCACGTGGCTTTTATACTGAAAAGGATTTCGAGAATCTTACTGACTGGATGTTGAAGGAATTTGAAAAAGAGGGAATTAAGATCACTCAAGTTTACCATTGCCCTCATCATCCTGATTATACGGGGGATTGTAATTGCCGGAAACCCAAACCTGGCATGATTCTATCGGCGCTGCATGAATTTAATATTAATCCCAGCCTTTCTGTTTTAATCGGTGACAAAAAAAGTGATATTTTAGCAGGGAAAAATGCGGGAATCCGTGAAAACCATTACATTCACGAGTTTCTGAACAGGCAGGGAACAGATAAAAATTAACGAAAAGTGCAGCATTTTACACAAGCCGAAATACGTTATATCGAAGATTGTTATGAGGATTTTCTGAAAGAAATCCGTAACAAATTCGACCTGGAACGACTTGCCCGGATTGAAAAAGCATTCCGTTTTGCCAATGCTGCACACGACGGAATCAGGCGAAAATCAGGCGAACCATATATTATCCATCCTATTGCTGTGGCAAAAATTGTTGCCAAAGATATTGGCTTGGGCGCCACTTCAATTGTTGCTGCTATTTTGCACGACGTTGTGGAAGATACTGAATACCGGCTTTCGGACATTGAAAACATGTTCGGGAAAAAAGTGGCCCACATTGTTGACGGGCTCACAAAACTTTCGGGCGATATAGATTCCAGCCAGGCACTTACATTGAAAAAAATGTTGATGACCCTTTCTGAAGATGTTCGGGTTATTCTGATAAAAATTGCTGACAGGTTGCATAATATGCAAACTTTAGAGTCGATGCCAGTAAACAAAAAACTAAAAATCGCCGGCGAAACGCTTTATTTATACGTTCCGCTTGCATACCGGCTTGGCCTGTACAACATCAAAACCGAACTTGAAGAACTTAGTTTTAAATACAAACAACCCGAAGAGTACAACCAAATAATGTACCTGCTTCACAACCAGGAAGAAAAAAGAAATTACCTGGTAAACGAATTTATTAAGCCAATAAAAGAAAAACTGGCAGAAGAGAAATTCGAATGTGAAGTGACACACCGTCTGAAATCAAGCTATTCCATATGGCAAAAGATGCAAAAAAAAGGAGTCTCGTTTAACGAAATCTATGACATTTTAGCCATCCGGATTGTTATCAAACCAAAACCCGACATTTCAGAAAAAAGACAATGTTTTGATGTTCTTTCCATTGTAACCGACATTTATAAACCCAAACCCGATAGAATCCGCGACTGGATCAATTTGCCAAAAGTCAATGGCTACGAATCACTGCATGTAACAGTAATGGGGCCACAAGGGAAATGGGTTGAGGTTCAGATCAGAACCGACAGAATGGATGAAATTGCCAATCGTGGTTTTGCTTCGCACCACAGGTACAAAGATATTACAACCTTTGAACATGAACTTGAAACCTGGATTGAACGAATCCGCGACCAATTGAAAAACCCCGATTCCGACGCTTTCGAATTTCTTGATGACTTTAAACTCAATCTTGTAAGTGCTGATATTAATGTTTTTACCCCGAAAGGTGACATGTTAACAATGCCCCAGGGATCAACTGTAATTGACTTTGCATACGAAATTCATAGTGATCTCGGGAACAAATGTATTGGAGCCAAAATCAATAACAAACTGGTTCCGGTCAGCCATGTTTTGCAGAATGGCGACCAGATTGAAGTTTTAACCTCGAAAAACCAGACGCCAAAACTTGAATGGCTGAAATTTACCACCTCGGCAAAAGCCAGGGCAAAAATAAAAGACACCTTTAAACTTGAAAAAAATCAGCACATCGAAAACGGGCGAATTCTGGTTGAAGAGGCTATTCAAAAAGCTGGTGTTCAGCTTACCTGGAATAATCTGAAAAAACTCATCGCTCATTATAACCTGAATAACAAGGAACAACTTTACTCTCAGGTTGGAATGGGTTTTATTGAGTTAAACAATATTGAGGAAGTTTTGGTAAAAAAGTCGGAGAATAAACTGGTAAAATACTGGAATATAACCTTCGGAAGGAAAAAAGAGGAAAATTATTTGTCCGAAGACGGCGATAAAAATCCAAAAAACAAAATTGACCGAAAAAAAACCTTCGTATTAAAGGAAAATCAGGATAATGTTACTTTCTCAATGGCAAAATGCTGCAACCCGATTCCAGGTGATGAAGTAATGGGTTTTCTCAGTTCTGACGACCTTGTGATTATTCACAAAACAGAGTGTGAAGTATTGGCAAAATACATGCTTAACCAGGGAGAAAAGATAGTTTCTGCCGAATGGACAAAATTTAAAAAGCAATCTTATCTTACAAGGCTCCTACTCGAAGGATTTGACCGGATGGGGATTGTCAGTCAGGTGACCAATATAATCTCGAATGAGAATAATATCAATATGCGATCGGTTCAGTTTGATACAAATGATGGAATTTTCAGAGGAGAACTTTTTCTATACATACACAATACCGAAGACCTGAATAACCTGATTGCCCAACTCAAAAAAATCAAGGGTATAGAAAACGTCTCACGCATAAAAAGCCTTAACGATTAATTTTCAGCACTCTCAATATCAATTCAAAAAAAAAATTATTTTTGCCCATTATTTAAAATTGGTTTAATTATGAATAACCAGAAAACCAGAGAAACTGTAAGATCGATGTTTACTGAATACCTGGAAAAAAACGGGCACAGAAAAACACCTGAAAGATTTGCAATTTTAGAAGAGATCTATTTTCGCGAAGGCCATTTCGATATCGAATCGCTGTACATTTCGATGAAAAATAACAACTACAGGGTCAGCCGGGCAACTTTGTACAACACGATTGATCTGTTGCTTGACTGCAAACTGGTTGTTAAACATCAGTTTGGCAAAAACATTGCCCAGTTCGAAAAGGCATTTGCCACCATGCAACACGATCACCTGATTGATATTACCAACGGCAAGGTGGTCGAATTTTTTGATCCCCGGATCAGGGAAATAATTGAAGATGCCTGCAAAAAAAACAACTTCAGGCTTTCGCACCACACCTTGTATATTTATGGCGAGAATCTGAAATAAAATAGTTACACCATCAGAATATTTGTTAAACCTTCCTAATCATCCTATTGTTTTACCCTTCAAATAAAAATAATTGCTACTTTTAAACGCTTAAATAAAGCCGTGAAAATCGGGTCTGATAACGACTGATTTTCACGGTTTGTTTGTGTAATACAAAAATCAAAAATAATGAAAGTTGATGTATTGCTTGGCCTTCAATGGGGCGATGAAGGAAAAGGTAAGGTTGTGGATGTTTTAACACCGAAGTATGACGTTATATCACGTTTTCAGGGCGGACCGAATGCCGGGCACACGCTTGAATTCAACAATATCAAACATGTACTCCATACAATTCCTTCAGGTATTTTCAGGGAAAACAAAATCAACATAATCGGAAATGGTGTGGTGATTGATCCGATTGTTTTTCAGAAGGAAATTGAATCGCTAAAAAAACTCGGATTTGATATTTCGCAGAATCTTTATATCTCGAAAAAAGCACACATGATTCTGCCCACTCACAGGTTGTTAGATGCTGCATCGGAACAAAAAAAGGGCGATTCTAAAATTGGTTCAACCTTGAAAGGAATTGGCCCGACATACAAAGATAAAATTGGTCGTGAGGGTCTTCGGGTAGGTGATATTTTATGTGATTTCGAAACAAAATACAAATCAAGAATTGACAATCACAAACTTCTTCTGAAAGACTTTTTTCAGTTTGATTACGAAAAAATACTCGCTGATTGCGAAGCAGAGTGGTTCAACGGCATCGAAGTGTTGAAATCCTTCAAAATTGTGGATACTGAGCACATGATCAATAATCTGCTGAAAGACAAAAAAACCATACTTGCTGAAGGAGCCCAGGGTACTTTACTGGATATTGATTTTGGCTCTTATCCTTTTGTTACAAGCTCTAATACAATTTGTGCAGGTGCCTGCACAGGATTAGGTGTGGCTCCGAATAAAATCGGCGATGTACTCGGTATTTTCAAGGCTTATTGTACCCGTGTAGGAATGGGACCTTTTCCAACTGAGTTGCTGGATGAAACCGGCGATGCACTCAGAAAAGCAGGTCATGAATACGGATCAACAACCGGAAGGCCGCGCCGTTGTGGTTGGCTCGATTTAGTTGCCCTTAAATATTCTGTAATGTTAAACGGAGTAACAGAGCTTATCATGATGAAAGCCGATGTTCTTGATCAGTTCGATTCCATCAAAATTTGCGTGGGTTATGATATTGACGGCGTTGTTACCGAAGAATTTCCGTTTGAATTGAATGATTCAGTAAAACCGTTTTATGTCGAACTTCCGGGTTGGAAAACAGACCTGACCAGGATTAAAAGCCAGAATGAATTCCCTGAAGAATTAAATAACTACATTAATTTTATTGAAGAAGAAATGGGAATCCCGGTTACGATTGCATCGGTTGGCCCCAATCGCGAACAGACAATTTTTCTTGACAAAGAATAATTTCAGCAAATGATACAAGCAAAAAGCCCGGTGGAGTATTTCCCCCGGGCTTTTTGCTTCCAATGAAGTAATTACCAGCTTCCACCGGCGCCACCGCCGCCAAAACTTCCTCCTCCGAATCCGCCAAAACCACCTCCTCCTGATGAGAAATTTCCAAACGAGCCACCTGAGCTCCTACCACCTCCCGACAATAATCCCATTGCCAGCCAGAAAGGCAGGCTTTTGCCAGGGGAATAATACCTCCTGCTGCGTCCTCTGAAAACAAAAACAAATACCAGAATAAAGATGATAAGGGCTGGAATTAACCCATCGCCTTTTTTGCCGGCATATTGTTGTTGATATTGTTCAGCGGTATATTCTCCCCGGGTAATTTTCATGATTACCTGAACGCCATCCATAATGCCTCTGAAATAATTGTCTTGTTTAAACCAGGGTATCATTTCGTAATCGATTACGGTTGAATTCACCACCGCATCGGGCAAAACACCTTCAAGTCCATAGCCAGTGGCAATAAACACCTGACCCTTGCTATTTCCTTGTTTTGGCTTTACCAGAACTACAATTCCATTATTCTTATCCTTCTGCCCCACTCCCCATTTCTCACCTAATCTGAATGCATAATCACCAGGGTCATACCCTTCAAGATCAGGAACTGTAACAACCACAATTTGCGTGGAAGTTGCAAGTGTAAACTGAACAAGCGAATCTTCGAGTTCTGCTCTTTCACCAGAAGAAAGAATATTAGCAAAGTCGTTTACCAACTGAGGCGGATTGGGACGTTCAGGAATTTCTGCCAGCACTCCTGAAACTGCAAGAAACAATAACGATATTATTACAAATGCTTTTTTCATGATTTTCTATTTCCCGAATGAAATTTCATTCGACAGTTCGTTGACATCGTCAGATTTAAATGGGAAATGCTGTTTTAACTGCTCTCCTGCCTTTATGATTCCAGAGGCCAGACCTTCGGAATAGGAACCTTCTTTAAACCTTGAAATAACAAGCTCTTTTGTTTCTTCCCAAAAATCAGATGGCACCTTTTGATTGATACCGGCATCGCCTAAAATGGCAAATTTATGGTCTTCAACAGCAAGATAAAACAAAACGCCATTGCGGAGTTCAGTTTTGTGCATACCAAGTTGCTCGAACCAATAGGCAGCCCTGTCAAGCACATCCTCCTTGCAGTTTTTTTCGATATGCACCCTGATTTCGCCCGATGTATTGGTTTCCGCAACTCTTATAGCACTGGCGATCTGGAGCTTGTTTTCTTCCGTAAAATACTTCTGAACACTCATTGTTTTATTCCTTAAAACTTAACTTCAGGTGCCTTTTCTGCTCCAGGTTGTGCTTCGAAGTAAGATTTCTTTTCAAAACCAAACCATCCTGCATAAATTATCTGCGGAAATTTACGGATGTAAGCGTTGTACTGCTGTGTGGTTTCGTTGAATTTCTGACGCTCAACCGTAATTCTGTTTTCTGTCCCTTCCAATTGGGCCTGCAAATCAAGAAAGTTCTGATTAGCTTTCAGATCGGGGTACCTTTCAACCACCACCATTAACTTACTTAATGCCGAAGACAAACCATCCTGTGCCTGGTTAAACTGCTGAATTGCTTCGGGTGTTAGTTTCGTCGGGTCAATATTTATTGAAGTGGCTTTTGATCGCGCTTCAATAACACCTTCCAGTGTTTCTCTTTCATGTTCAGCGTAACCTTTTACAGTATTTACCAGGTTAGGAATCAAATCAGCACGCCGCTGATAAACGTTCTGTACCTGTGCCCATTGCGAGGTCACCTGTTCATCCATGCTTACCATTTTGTTGTATCCACAACTTGAGAATAATACTGCAACTATTACTGCAACAAATCCTAACTTTAAATTTTTCATCTTATTAAATTTTATAAATCAGTTTGCAAATTTTTAAAAACATTGTCAAATATCAGCCGGAAAATCGGGGAA
>CAZXVT010000182.1:0-9161 GCA_964644015.1 uncultured Maribellus sp. | reverse complement strand
CATATTAAGTTATTTTAACAATATTATCTAAATGTAACCTGTCAACCAAGTAAAATGAATAAGATAATGTCATATTCCTTTTTTTTTGTTTCCCCTAAATCCCCTAAAGGGGACTTAGCTCATTGATAAACAGTTGTGATGACCACAGCCTAAGCCCCTTCAGGGCCTGTCTGCCGAACAGGCAGGGTTTGGGGTGACAAAACACGACAATAAATATTAAACAGAACTTAACTGACTATATTGAAAAAGAATCAGCCTGTTCTGATTGATACAAAACAGGCTGATTCAAAAATCAGAATATCAATGTTTTTTTACAGATTTTTGGGATTAAAGGCAACAGTTGCCTGACCAAAACTGCACTGGCTTGCAGGTCCGGCAAACGATTCATAAGGAATCGGTTTACAGGTTCCGTTCAGAATTTGTTTCACACATTCGGCCTGGTCTTTTATAAAACTGCTTTCCATCGCAGGACCGTGGCCCGGGTAAAGCGTGGTAAACTTGTCAAGTTTTGACAATTGTTTCTCCAGGGTTTTCAGATAATCTGAAAGTGGACTGCAACCTTCGAGAAAAAGCCAGACGTGGGTGTTATTGTTATCGCCCGAAAAAAGGCCTTTGTTTTTTACGTCAAGCAGGCAAATACTGCCCGGTGTATGTCCCGGAGTTTCCATCACGGTGATAATTCTGTCCCCCAGGTTGAATTCAAAACCATCAGAAACTGAGATATATTCAGGAGTTATTTCATTGCCTTTGTAAATCTCTGTTTCACCCGGCTTTTTCCCGTTCAGCATCGAACTTCCCACATTTTTTCTCATTTCAGGAGCCGAATACATTTTGGCTGCTTCAATATCTGCCTGGTGCATGTAAATTTTATCGAACTGATAGTTTGAACCTGAATGGTCAGGGTGACCGTGAGTATTGACTACAAGAACCGGTTTGCCGGTCAGTTTTTTAACAGCTCCGGCCAGGTCGGCAGCACCAAGACCCGTATCAATCAGCAACGCTTTTTCACTGCCTTCAACCAAATAAATGTTATCAGACCCGTTATCGCCAATTACCCAGGTTTTGGGCATTACTTCCTTTATTTCGAACCAGTTTTGTGCAAATGCCTGGTTAAAAAGGAGGATGAATCCGGTTAATACTAAAATTGCTGTTTTCTTCATTGTGGTTAGTTTTTCAATTTGTTTTGTAAGTTCCCTGTCGCAAAAAACGACAGGGAAAATACGCAAATAATAACTGATGCTGAAACCTTTATCTTATTTTTTCAAAGTTTGAAGTTCTTTCTGAGGTGCCAGCGCTTTGGTAACTTTTCCGGCTGACATTTCATTTTTTATTGTAAATGAATCTTTTGCCTGGATGCTGGCCGACGAATTGCCCACTTTCAGTATATAATTTCCGGCCTCGGCAATCCATTCAGAGCGATCGGCATCAAAAGAGGCAATGTCTTTAGTTTCTATAACGAACTCAAGTTTCTGTGATTTACCGGGTTTCAGCAGTACTGTTTTGCCAAATGCAACCAGTTCATCTGCAGGTTTCTGTAATTTTCCGTCAGGTTTTGAAATATAAAGCTGAACCACTTCACGGCCATCGGTATTTCCGGTGTTTTTAACTTCCACCGAAACTTTCAGTTTTCCATTGAAATCTTTAGAGTTGATTTTCAGGTTGCTGATTTCAAAAGTGGAGTACGATAGTCCATACCCGAATTCGTAAGCCACCGGAACTTTAAAAGTATTGTAATAGCGATATCCCACATAAATATCTTCCTCGTATTTTACTTCCCACGGAATGCGGCGCATAAACGAAAATCCAGATTGATCCGCAGTGTTGTCTGCCGGGCCCTCTTTTTTGATTTCCTCTCCTGGAAAGTTTTTGGCTGTTGATGAATCTTCATATTTCAACGGAAACGATACAGCCAGTTTTCCGGATGGATTTACTTTCCCGGTTAACACATCCATTACCGAGTTTCCAGCTTCCTGACCGGGTTGCCACGCACACAGAATTGCGTCGGGAATGTCGCGCCAGCTGGCTGTTTCAACCACCCCGGCAATATTAAGTATTACAATGGCCTTTTTGTTTTTTGCATGAAAAGCATCGGTCACAGTATTGATCATATCCTTTTCGGTTGCAGAAAGATAAAAGTCACCTTCTTTGGCCTCACGGTCCTGGCCTTCACCCGCATTTCTGCCGATTGTAATCAGAGCCACATCTGCTTTTTCAGCCATCGAAACGGCAAGTTCTTTTGTCAGCGGCATTTCATCAACTGGTTGGTGTCCGCCCATCATTGCGGCCAGAAAGTTTTTGGGTTTTTCCTGTTTGGCCCGCGCTTCTTTTATATAATTCAGATAAATGGCTTGTAACGATTTGTCCGACTCCATTCCGGCATTGGAAATTCCCTGGATCAACGATATTGTGTAGGCTTCGTTCACATCGCCGCTGCCGGTTCCACCCGAAATAAATTCATAGGAAGTGTTGCCAAATGCAGCCACTTTTTTCACCTGTCCCTTGATTGGCAGTGTGTTATTGCTGTTCTTCAATAAAACCATGCCGTCGGTTGCGGCTTGTCGTGTAACTGCGGCGTGGGCGGTGAGGTCAGGTTTATTTGAGACTTTCGTTTTGTTATATTTTGGCGAAAGCATCATAATTTCCAAAACCCGTTCAATATTGGTATTTAGTACTTTTTCGTCCAGTTTTCCATTTTTAACCGCATCAATAATTCCTTTAATCTGTTGCGGAGATCCAGGCATAATTACGTCGTTTCCGGCAATCATCTGTGCCACCACATCGCTGCCACCGCCCCAGTCTGTCATTACATAACCTCCAAAACCCCAGTCGTTGCGCAGGATTTTTGTCAGCAGGTCATGACTTTCAGATGCATAAGTTCCATTGATTTTATTGTAGGATGACATCACAGTCCAGGGTTGCCCTTCTTTTATCGCAATCTCAAAGCCTTTCAGGTACAACTCACGCAGTGCTCGTTCGCTGACAATCACATCGGCTGACATCCGCGCTGTTTCCTGGTTATTTACGGCGAAATGTTTAATCGATGTTCCCACTCCGTTCGACTGGATTCCGCGCACCATGGCTGCCGCCATTTTCCCACTCACAAGCGGATCTTCTGAATAATATTCAAAGTTACGTCCGCAAAGCGGATCGCGCTGAAGATTCAATGCAGGGCCGAGAATGACGTCAGCGCCATAATCAAGCACTTCTTTACCCATTGCTTTTCCCACATTTTCAACCAGTTCAGTATCCCAGGTCGAAGCCATGACTGTTGCAATGGGGAACGCAGTACAATAAAAAGTCTGTTCAGTTCCTTTTCGTTTAGGTGAAATTCTGAGACCCGCTGGTCCGTCAGCCAGAACCTGTGTGGTAATTCCAAGTTCCGGAAATTCGGCGGTGTTTCCGGCTGCCCCCGGAACAAACTGCCTGATTTTCTCCACCATCTTTCCATATCCCGAGGTATCTTTTTGCTGCTCAAACATGGGGGGCATTTTTGCTTTAATCGAATCCGGAAGCTCAAAATACATACCGGTCCCGATTAAAAGTTGTGCTTTTTGTTCCAGCGTCATTTTTGAAACAATCTCCCTGATTTGTTTCTCATTTTTACCCGTTGGAAAAGCCTGTACAATTGTGGAAAAAGTCAGGAAAAGTAACGCCAGAATAGTGATCTTACCGGTAAATTTCATTCGTTTCATAATCAGCTATCTTTTAATTTTGTTTTATTGTGTAATAATGACACAATAATAGTTTTTTTGGGTGGTTAATCAAATAGAAAACCAAAAAGATTTTGTTTTTTTGTGATTTGGTATTTTCCGCTTAAATAATTTTTCAAAGCAATGGATTTAAGTATTTACATGAATTCAGTTTCGGTTGACTGCGTGGTTTTTGGATTTAACAATGGTCTGATGAAAGTGCTGTTACTGAAAATGAAATATACTCATGAATGGACTTTGCCAGGTGGCTTTGTTCGGAAAGATGAAACCGTGGAAAGTGCTGCCACCCGCATTCTGAAAGAAAGAACAGGGCTTGATGATATTTTTCTGAAACAATTCAGGGTTTTCAGCGAACCGGAACGGTCGAAAATGAATCCTGCCGTTGGTGACCTGGTTGCTTCGGGAGCCAATCCGGATCTCGAATGGTTTGGTCAGCGGTTTATTTCTATCGGTTTTTATGCTTTGGTTGATTTTACTAAAGCAGTACCAACACCCGATTATTTTTCGGAAAAAGCAGAATGGCGGAATATTGATGAAGTAGATCCGCTGATTATTGATCATAGCCTGATTCTGCAAAAAGCGCTGAATACACTCAGGTTGCAAATCAGTTACCAGCCAATAGGTTATAATCTTTTACCCGATAAATTTACGATGCCCGAACTGCAAAAACTTTATGAAACTATTTTGGGTAAAAAGCTCGACCGGCGCAATTTTCAGCGACGGATGCTTTCATTCGATATTTTGAACAAACTTCCTGAAACCAAAAAAGGCGGAGCTCATAAAGCACCATTTTTGTACGAATTCAATCTTGAAAATTACAAAAAAGCACTTGAAGACGGATTGGGTGGGGGTTGGTAATCAATTTTGGCCGTCAATTAATCTCCGTTCAGTTTTTCTTTACGAACTTCGCCATCAACGTCCGCTTCATCGTAAATTTCGATAATCTGCTCACCTTCAAATGCTTTCGTAACAATGTATTTGTCTAATACAAGTAATAACGAAGGCAGAACCAGCATGTTGAAGAACATGGCAATAAACAGCGTGGCAGAAACAAGCATTCCGAGTGCCTGGGTTCCGCCAAAATCGGAAATCATAAAAACGCTGAATCCCAGCACCAGCACCACCGAAGTGTACATCATGCTGAAACCCGCTTCACGCAAGGCATTCAGCGTCGAAAGTTTGATGTTGCCATTGGTGATTTTCAACTCGTGACGATACCGCGAAAGATATTGAATAGTATTATCTACCGAAATGCCCAGTGCAATACTGAAAACGATGATGGTGGAAGGCTTGATCGGAACCCCAGTGAAACCCATGATGGCTGCGGTAATAATCAGCGGAATGATGTTCGGAATCATCGAAACAGCAATCATCCGGATACTTGAAAACATCAGCGCCATCAGAACCGAGATAAAAATAATGGCCAGTACTACGCTGATAACAAGGTGTTTGATCAAAAATTCAGTCCCTTTCGCATAAACAACACTATTCCCGGTAATCACAACATTGTACTGGTCTTTCGGAAATATTGAATCGGCAAATGCGGTTGTTTTTTCAACCAGCGACTTTACTTCTTTTGTTCCTGAATCGGCCATCTGAAAACTGATTCTGGTTCGCTGCTGATCTTTATCGATAAACGAATTCAAAAGGTTGGAACTGCCACTTGTATCCTGCGGAAGATAGGCCAGGATAAAATTCCGTTCCATGTTGTTCGGCAGTGAAAAACTTCCAGGGTTTCCGTTATAATATGCCTGTTTCGAAAATTTTAAAAACTCAGCCAGCGATAACGGTTTCGAAAATCCTCCCAAGGTTAAAACCGAATCCTGAAACTGGTTGATTTTGTGTATTGTAGCGGCTTGAATGACACCTTTCTTTTTCTGTGTTTCTATTGAGATTTCAAAGGGCATCACCCCGCCAAATTCGTTTTCAAAGAATTTCAGGTCTTTGTAAATTGTCGAATTCTCGCTGATATCATCCACCACTTTCCCGGAAGTTTGCATATTGAACATTCCGATAATACCAACAATCAACAGTAACACCATGCCCGAAAAAATCCATTTCCGGTGATTCTGAATAATATAGATAATCTTTTCAAGCATTGCATTGAAGAAGTTGTTATCCAGGTGTTTTACATGTTTTTCCTTCGGCGGATCGAGATAGCTGAAGATGATGGGGATCAGCGTGATACAAAGCAGATATTCGGTTAAAATGCTGATGGAGGCAATTAACCCGAATTCGCGCAGCAATTGGTTCGATACCAGGATAAATGTGGCAAAACCCACGGCTGTTGCTGTATTCACCATCAGCGAGGCAAACCCGATACGTTGAATAACCCTTGATAGCGCCCTGATTTTATTCCCATGATTCCGGTATTCCCAGTGGTATTTATTCAGAATGTAAATCACATTTTCGATGGCAATCACAACAATCAGCGACGGAATCACTCCTGTCAGAATACTGATTTTGTATCCCATTAAACCGATGTAACCCAGCGTAAAAACGATACTGATTGTGACCACCACCAGCGAACTCAGTACAACCCTGAATGACCTGAAAAACAGATACAATATGGCCGCTGCAATCAAAATAGAAAGAATGATAAACAGAAACAATTCTTGCTGGATCATCTGCATCATTTCAGTTCTGATAAATGGCATCCCTGAATAATGCAGCTTATTTCCGGTCGCTTCGGTATATTTTTCTGCCCTTGCAATAATGTTTTCGGTAACTTTTATCCTTTTTTTGTTGTTCAGCACATCCTGTTTCAGCGTGATGGCAAGCAGGTACGAATTGCTTTCTGAATTCCAGAGTAATCCGTCGTAAAATTTTAATGAAACGGATTTTGCTTTCAGGCTGTCAACCTCGGCCTGTGTGGTGGGTCTTGAATTTACAAGCTGAACAAATTCAAACTTTTTGGTGGAATCGTTCTTAAAAATATCAACGGTTTTTGCCACAGACATAACACCTTTGACACCTTCTATTCCGGATATATCATTGGTGAGATCATACCATTCGTTGAAATTTTTTAGTGTGAACATTTCCGGTGTCTGCACGCCAATCACAATCACACTGCCATCTTCACCGTATTTTGCCTTAAAATTTTCATAGGCGATCACCGTCGAATCTGACCCAGGAAGCATTTTTACAAAATCGTAAGACATGCCAACATTGAGACCTTTCCATCCCATGAAAACGGTCAGTAAAAGGGTGGCAACCAGAATGTAAGGGCGGTTTCTGAAAATAAACCTAACCAGAAATTTCCACATGTAACAATTAATTCAGGATACTAAAATTAAGTGTGGCGAATTTAGGGTTAAAATCTTTTAATTGTTAAAATAAGACCGATTATTTGGTATTTAGTTTAACATTAATGAGTTGGTGACTTAAAGCCACCAACTCATTAAAAGGAAGTTACAGCAACTTTCTTGCTTCCCGGTCCGGGTCATTTTTTATCTCGCAGGTATCGTTCAGCACCATGGTTTCGCCGTTTTCAACTGTAAAAACAGGCCATTCAGGTAAACCTCCGCCATTGGGATTTCCGGTTTTCATAAACTGCAGTAGCGATGCCGACATTTTTTCGGAAAGCTTCCGCGGACGGGCACCGCCACCGGTGTGCGTGAGCATCAAATCGGTGTTGGCATACCAGAAACAGATGTCGAGACAATGGAAAGCGCGCATCCTGCCGTTGAACATCGGTGGTTCCCAGCCAAACCAGGCGGTGTAAACCGGGGCTTTCTGAACTGCTTTGGCAGTGGCGGTTTCCACCACACCTTTTCGGTTACTCGATGCCAGTGTCATGATTTCGATGGGCTTTTTATCTGGGAAGATTTTGGCGTAAGCATCATAAATTTCCGCAGCTTTGTCGCCAAAACCACCGCGGATTCCTGCGCGTTCCTTCAGCATATTTTTGGCTTCTTCGGCTGTAATTTTTTCGAGGTCGGGATTGGTGCGACTCATTCCCCATTCATGGAAAGTACTGCAGATGAGCATTGGAACATCAGCAGAAACGCCTTCGGTTTCGCTGTAAAAAGTGCCTTTCGGAATATTAACGCCATCGGCCACCGGCGCAAAATCACCACGGAATCCGGGTGCCGGAGGATTTTCTTTAGCCATCGTCTGACTGGCTTTATTGGCTAACAAAAGATATTCTTTCCAGGGCATCACCTGCAGTTTGTCAATTTCAGCAGGTTTTAGTCCGGCTTCTTTCAGAATGTACTCACCCAGTTTTTGCGAATATTCCAGGTCGAGCGCTTTTGTTGACGAACCACTCAGCGGCACAGCCTTGTGAATCAAACCCTTTGCGGCAGGCATGGCAGCCACCACACACACTTTTGCACCGCCGCCCGATTGTCCCATAATGGTCACGTTGGCCGGGTCGCCACCAAAATTGGCAATGTTTTCCTTCACCCATTCCAGCGCAGCCACCATGTCGAGCGCACCCACGTTGCCCGAGTCCTTATATTTTTCTCCGCCAACACCCGAGAGGTCAGAAAAGCCAATCGGCCCCAACCGGTGGTTGATGGACACAAAAACGATATCGCCTTTGCGGCTGAGGTTTTCGCCATCGTAACCATCCTGTTCGATGCCGTTGCCGTTGGTGTAGCCACCGCCGTGGAGCCACACCATCACCGGACGTTTTTTTCTATCAGCCAGCGCGGGCGTCCACACATTCAGTTTCAGACAATCCTCGCTTACATCGTCGTAGTTCCAGTGGTCAACAAACGATGCCCAGGCGTTGTCATACCGGTTATCCATACTTTGCGGGGCCGTGTTTCCCCACCAAACGACCGGTTTTACATCGGTCCAGGATTCGGGTTTTTGTGGCGGCATAAAGCGGTTTTTACCTGAAGTGTCAGCGCCATACGGTATTCCACGGAAATTGTAAATTCCGCGCAGGATAAAACCCTGCACTTTGCCATAAACTGTTTGTGCAATGGCAATGTCGTCACCCACCAACAGTACCTGTTCGTCGGTTTCGTCAGCTGCTTTAGCAGTTGTGGCGCACGAAGTCAGCGGCAGTGCTGAGGCAATTCCCAGTCCGGCTGCCCCCAGCCCTGCAGTTTGAAAAAAGTTTCGTCTTGTGGTTTTCATAAGTTTTTGGTATTAGTTATTTATTTGTATTAGTTCAGTTTTAATTCAATTTTCAATCTTTTAAAAAGGGCTGAAAGCCCAAATCAATTCAGCCCAGTGGCAAATCCGCCGAAAGGCGGGGCGCCCTGGGTTCAATCAAATAAAAAATAACGTGCACCCTGAAAGGGCAAATTAAGCTGGGCTTTCAGCCCGCACATTCCCTCAATTTCAATATTCCCAAGGCGTTGCCGTTGGGCTGAAGTAAGTTGTCCTTTCAGGACGTGTGTTTCTTTAAAATCAAGATGCCGATGAATCATTTAATTTTCAATTTTCCGGAAACTAATATCTTATATGAAAAAATTGTCGTCATCGATTATAATC
>CAZXVT010000181.1:6489-9163 GCA_964644015.1 uncultured Maribellus sp. | reverse complement strand
AAAAATATTATTATGAACAAAACACAACAATTCATTAAAAGTCACAAACTGTCAGCCGCAGAACTTGATATCAAAACAATTACCGACGATTTTATCGCCGAAATGAAAAACGGTCTCGAAGGAAAAGGTGGTTCACTTTTGATGTTGCCAACTTACATTGGTGCCGAAGGAAAAATCAAACCCAACGAACCGGTGGTTGCCATCGATGCCGGAGGTACCAATTTCAGGGCGGTAAAAATGTCATTCGACAATAACCTTCAATTGGTGACCGAAAACCTGCAGCAACGCAAAATGCCGGCTGTTGACGAAGAACTTTCGAACAAGGAATTTTTTGCCACACTGGCCGCTTATCTTACCAGCTACAAAGATGTTTCTGAAAAAATCGGATTCTGTTTTTCATACGCTGTTGAAATTTTTCCAAACAAAGACGGAAAATTGCTGGAGTGGAGTAAGGAAGTAAAAGCACCCGAAGTAATTGGCCAGATGGTGGGCAAAAACCTGCTCGAAGCCATGGGAACTCCCAAAAAACAGATTGTTCTGATGAATGACACTGTTTCTACTTTATTAGCCGGACAAGCTGCCACAGCGGGCCGCGAATTTGATACCTACCTTGGTTTTATCCTCGGAACCGGTACCAATGTCTGCTATATCGAACAAAACAAAAACATTACAAAAACACAGGGTCTCGACGCGAAAGAAAACCAGATCATCAATATTGAATCCGGTAACTTCAACCTGATGCCAAGGACCGATATCGACATCGCATTCGACAACACAACCAAACTGCCGGGCCGTTATACATTTGAAAAAATGATTGCCGGTGGTTATTTTGGTGGATTGTGTACAACAGCGCTCAAAACAGCCGCTGCCGAAGATGTATTCAGCGCCGAAAGTACCGTAAGAATGAAAGCGATGGGGGATCTGACTTCTGAGGAAGTAAACAAATTCGTTTGTGGAATCGACCTTCCTTCGAATGTTCTTTCCACAGTTTTGGTTACAAAAGAAGATAAAGATGCTGCCTGCGAAATTATCAACACACTGATCCAGAGAGCCGCTAAACTGGTTGCCGCCAGTATGGCAGCTGTAATCCTGAAAACAGGCAAAGCCAAAACTCCGGAAAAACCTGTTTTGATGACAATCGAAGGAACTACTTTCTACAAACTGCTCAATTTCAGGATTATGTTTGAATCGTTCCTGCAGGGATTCCTTTCGGGCGACAACCGCAGGTATTACGAAATTGTGGAAGTACCCAATTCAAGTCTCATCGGCGCCGGTATTGCTGCCATTGTAAATTAATGATATAAAATACCGCAAAGACGTGGAGAAGCAGAGATTTTTCTTTGCATCTCCGCGTCTTTGTATTTTAAACCTGACTTATGAAAAACCTGACTATCCTTTTTGTAATCCTTTTTCTTACCAATCATGTTTCAGCCCGCAACGAAGGAAAAACCATTAATCTGAACGGGACCTGGGATTTTGAACAAACAAAAAACGCCTTTCCGCCGCAGAAATTTACCCGTAAATGCCCGGTCCCGGGGTTAATTCATCTTGCTGAACCCAAAATTGACGCATATGATAAACTTTTTAAACGCCCCGAACAGGTTTTGGCCGACGAAGCTTACGATTACCGGAAACTGCAATACGAACCGCGTTACAGTTGGTACAAAAAAGTAATAAACATTCCGGCTGAATTGAAAGAAAATGAGGCAATGCTCACTATTCTGAAAAGTCAGTTTGTAACACAGGTTTATGTAAATGGCATCGACATGGGACAATCCATTTCGTGCTATACACCTATCGACCTGAAAATTACCAACGCCCTGAAATTTGGCGCCGACAACGAAATCCTGATCCGTGTTGGAGAGCGAATCTGGCTACCACCAATGGCTGCAGGCAGCACCGACAAGGAAAAAGTTAATTACATTCCCGGAATCTGGGACGATGTTTTTCTTTCATTTTCAGGAAAACAAAAAATCAGAAATAACCTGATTTTATCTTCGGTGAAAAATAAAAAAGTAACCTTAAAATTGCTTGTGCGCAGTTTTTATCCGCAGCAGGTAATGTATGGCGACCCGATGACCGACAAGGTGAAAGCTGAGGTAATTATCAGGGAAAAAATTTCGGGAAAGGAAGTTGCCACAGGAAATACAGAAGGATTTGTTACCCGGGATAACGAAACCCAGCTTTCTTTTGAAATACCAATGCAAAATTTCAAGACCTGGTCGCCCCAAAATCCATTTTTGTACACTGCAGAATTACGTCTTTGGGATGGCGAAAAACTTTCGGATGTGGTTACTGAGAAATTCGGGATGCGGGACTTTGAGCGACGTGGAAAATTCTTTTACCTGAATGGAGAAAAGTACTACCTGCGTGGCAGCAATATTACACTTCACCGGTTTTTCGAAGACCCTGATTGTCAATCGTTGCCATGGGACCGCGATTGGGTGAAAAAAATGCTGATTGACGATCCGAAAGCCATCGAATGGAACGCCATGCGCATCTGCGTGGGTCTTGTCCCCGATTTTTGGTACGATCTGGCTGATGAATATGGAATGGTCTTTCAGAATGAATGGCTCTACTGGCAGAATCATGGCTGGGACGAACAAATTCGAACCGAATATACCGACTGGGTCTGGAGCGACGGCAACCACCCAAGTATTGTAATCTGGGATGC
>CAZXVT010000181.1:0-6479 GCA_964644015.1 uncultured Maribellus sp. | reverse complement strand
GGATGCCATCAACGAAAACACCAACAATTTTATCGGAAACAAGCTGATTCCTGAGTTACAACAACTCGACCCGACACGAATCTGGGATGCCGGCTACATGATGGAAAGTGACCTCACAGGCGTTGACCCGATGGACGAACCGCATCTATATCGTGCTGGCTGGAATGTAATGCAACAAAAATCGCCTGAACAATATCTGAAAGAAAATCCTTACCGGCTAGGCAAGATGGACGATTGGGAATCAGGTCAACTGCAATACCTTGAGGCATCGGCCACACAACTGGTAAACGAATATGGCTGGAACTGGCTTTGGAGAAATGGTCAGCCAGCCAAACTGACAAAAAATATTTACGACAGCTTTCTGGGCGAAAATGCCACACCTGAACAACGACGTGAAATGCAGGCCTACTGGCTGGCATGCGAAACCGAATGGATTCGCGGAGAACGAACAATGGCGGGTGTCCTGGCGTTTTGCCACCTCACCAACAATTATGGCTACACCGGCGACTGGTATGTCAACAACATCAAAGATCTGGAACAAGGTCCGTCACTGAAATGGCTGAAACACGCCTTTGCACCGGCGGCCGTTTTTATCGACATAGCCGACCAGCGCTATTTCCCCAACGGAAATTATATACAGGGTGAAGAACTTGTTTTTAACCTGGTTGGTGTTAACGATTTAAATGAAAAAGCCAAGGGTACAGTTACCCTGAAATTGGTGGATGCCAGTGGCAAAACAATATCTCAACAGCAACGGAAAATCGAAATTCCGGCTTACCAGCGGGTTAACATTCCGGCATTTTTCAATCTTCCGGAACAAACAGGTGGTTACCTGGTTTTAGCTGAATTTGTAAAAGAAGGCACAGCAGAAATATTGAAAAGCAGGCGGTACATAAAAGTTGGGGAAATTGGGACGACTGTGTTTTGGGAGGAGAGACCTTGAAAAACAGATATTTTTACCGGTGACAAGATAAAAGCTCACGCAAAGACGCGAGGACGCAAAGATTTTTCAAATGCGTCTTCGCGTCACTGCGTGATAAAGTAATTATGGCATTGCCGGCAAACTCCAGCCTTCGCGATAATTGTGTTTTATATAACCTGAAGCGGCTTCCAGCGCATTAAACTTTGCATATTTTGTATCAAAATGCGGGTGACCGTCAATTACTTTAAAATCATCGGATGTAACGATGTTCAGTTCTTCGTTTGCCGAAATATTGGTAAACTGCATGTTCTCAGCATCCCAGTGCAGAGTTTTGTTCAGACTTTGTAACCTGATAGCCAGAACTCCCAATAATACCATTTCGTTGAAAGGCCCGGAATAACCAAAATGAGAAGTTCCTTCCACCCGGTTTTCAGGCGATTCCTTGCAGGCCCTGATCCAGTCCTGTTCGTGCGGGCCATCAACATAACCCACCGCACCCGGAATTCTTCTCAATGTTTGTGCAACCACCGGTTTTCTACCCGACAAAAGCCGCGGGTTAAAACCGCCGCAACCTATTACAAGTGTATCTTTTGAACCGACGAAAATACAGCCTCCCAATCCGTCACCCATCAGGTTTTCTCCTTCAGGAAGCAGGTCGGGACGGGCGGGTAAAATTCCTCCATCGTACCAATGTATTTTTACAGCAGGCATTTCAACCTTTTGCATTTTTTCCCGGGCCGGAAAGTTAAATACCACTGTTTCAGCCTGCGGTGCACTTTCGGTATTCATCAATGTTGAACTGCCATTCACTTTGTCGGGGTAGCCCAGTTTTAACGACTGGTATACCGGGTCGAGTACGTGACAGGCCATATCGCCAAAAGCGCCTGTACCAAAATCCCACCATCCACGCCAGTTCCAGGGTGTATAAATTTCGTGGAATGGTCGCATCGGCGCGGGACCGATAAACAAATCCCAGTTCAATGTTACGGGTGGTGTCATTTTATCGGTGGGGCGTTGCAAACCCTGCGGCCAGATGGGGCGGTCTGTCCAGGCATGAACTTCGCGCACTTCGCCTATTTCACCATTCCAAATCCACTCGCAAACCTGCCGCACTCCATCGCCTGAATTTCCCTGGTTCCCCATTTGCGTGGCAACCTTGTGTTTGGCGGTCAGCTTTGTGAGCAATCTCGATTCGTAAACCGAATGTGTCAGTGGTTTCTGGCAGTAAACATGTTTACCAAGTGTAAGTGCGGTGGCGGCAATAACAGCATGCGTGTGGTCGGCTGTTGCAACCATTACCGCATCAAACTGGCCATTCATTTCATCAAACATTTTGCGCCAGTCGTAATATCTTTTGGCTTTCGGAAATTCTTTGAAACAGGTTTGGGCATATTTCCAATCCACATCGCAAAGTCCCACAATGTTTTCGGTGTTCATGCCAACCAGGTTGGGGTGTCCTTTTCCACCCACCCCGATTCCAACAATATTCAGTTTATCGCTGGGTGCGCGGTGCCCCAATCCACCCACAGTAAATGATGGAACAATGGTAACACCGGCGGCTGCCACAGCCGACTTTTTCAAAAAATCGCGGCGTGAAGAATTCAGTTTGTTCATAGTTTCAGATTTTGTGGTTTAAGTTACAATAAATGAAGCTGAAAGCTATTTCTCATTCCGGATAATATCATTCAGCTTCAACAATTGCAGATTTTCAGAATAATCTGCAAAAAACAGGAATTAAAGTTCTTTAATCTTTACATTCTGATACCAAACTTTGGTTCCATGGTTTTGCAACGAAATATGGCCTTCATCGTATTTTCCGTAATCAGGGAAACTGCTCCACTTTCCACTGTTGCGCAACTGGTTCCACTCATCAGAATATTTTTCAAATTCCACCACCACTTCACCGTTCAACATGTGAGTTACCTTATTTCCGTTTACCACCAGAAAAGCCTGGTTCCATTCTCCCACTGGTTTAAAAGGACGGACTTTCGGCGGATGCATGGCATAATTGGCGCCGCAAATCTGCCAGTCGGCCAGTGAATCAGGCCAGTTTTCGTGGTCAATCACCTGGTATTCGGCACCAGTTTCATATGGAAATTTATAGATTGTATCTTCGGCAATATGATAAATAATACCACTGTTGGCAGCAGTATCTAACTTAAATTCAGCGTAAAGTGCAAAACTTTTATAAACCTTGTCAGTTACAATATCCTGGCTCTCGGCACCACCAGTGGTGGTCATGGTATAGCAACCATCTTCAAGTGTCCAGCAATCCGGGATGCCTTTCATGTTATATCCATGCCAGCCTGTAAAATCAGTTCCGTTTGACATCAACTGCCAGCCTGCTTGGGCTTCCGGTTCGGATAAAGTATTCACGGGTGCGGCTTTATCAACTTCAGCATACAAAGCTGCCGGATCGGTATTCACAACCGGCGCTTTTGGTTTCGGCGCACACGAAAAAATCATTATTGCAAACAAAAACAGTGAAACAGGTAAGATTAGTTTTTTCATAGTATCCAGTATTAATTTGAATTTGATTGATAAAAATACCGAATAATTTGGTTAATCCCTGCCTGTTATTCCTGAATAAATTTTTTTCTCAGCGCTACTTTATTGATTTTCCCTACACTTGTTTTGTCGATAACATCCGTTTTCCGGATTTTCAAAGTGATCGCTTCGCGGGGTAAAACACCTGAATCGACACTCGATTTTACGATTTCAAGAATTTCGCGATCATCGAACTGCACATTTTCTTTTGCCACCACAACTGCCAGCGGAACTTCTCCCCAATTTATGTCGGGCTGGCCAATCACTGCTACTTCAGCAACACCGTCGTGTTTGCCGATCACATCCTCCATTTCGAGCGAACTGATCCACTCACCGCCCACTTTAATCACATCTTTTGTGCGGTCGGTAATTCGGATGCTACCGTTTTTGTCCACACAAGCCACATCGTTGGTATGCATCCATCCACCCGCCCAGAGTTTTTCAGAATGAACAAGGTCTTTCAGGTAACCTTGTGTGAGATATGGTGCTCTGACGACAATTTCGCCGGGAGTTTTGTCGTCATTTGGCACATCTTTCCCTTCTTCGTCCACCACCCTGATTTGTACCATCCCGATTGGTTTACCGGTGCGGCAACGCGAATCAACCTGCTCTTCGAGCGGTAATTCAAGTTCTTCTTTTGTAAGATGTGAAATTGCCAGTACCGGGCAGGTTTCCGACAAACCATAACCTCCAAAAACATCGATGCCACGCTTGAGCGCTTCACCAGCAACGGTTTTTGGCAAAGCTGCCCCGCCGATAATGACTGTCCAGTTTGAAAGATCGAACTGAGCAGCCTCGGGCGCTTTCAGCAACATATTCAGAATGGTTGGCACACAATGACTGAATGAAACTTTGTGTTTTATGAGCAGGCTCAGCAAAATGGCAGGCACATATTTTCCCGGGTAAACCTGTTTTACACCCAGGTAAGTTGCCATGTAGGGAA
Source organism: uncultured Maribellus sp. (assembly GCA_964644015.1). Lineage (GTDB taxonomy): Bacteria > Bacteroidota > Bacteroidia > Bacteroidales > Prolixibacteraceae > Draconibacterium. The sequence goes on along the minus strand of CAZXVT010000181.1, from coordinate 2,067 downwards.
TTCCCCAGGCATGAACATGAAACATGGGTGTCAGCGGCATATAAACCGAATCGCGGTGCAAACGGCCCTGGGTTGCCGGTGATGCAAGTGCGGTTACCGAAGTAAGTGTATGTAAAACCAGTTGCCGGTGTGAAAAATAAACACCTTTCGGCAAGCCAGTGGTTCCGGTGGTATAAAATGTGGTGGCGCGGGTGTTTTCATCAAATTCAGGAAAATCGAATCCGGGAGAAGCAGTTGCCAACATTTCTTCATATTCGCCTTCAAACTGAATTTTATGGGTTACAGATTCACCTGTTTCGTTAATCAGAATAAATTTTCTTCCGTCGGAAATTCTGCCCCTGATGGCGTCCAACAGCGGCAAAAAATCAGCATGACAAATAATTACGTCATCTTCAGCATGTTCGATGGTATAAACCATCTGCTCGGGCGAAAGCCGTACATTGATCGTGTGCAAAACAGCGCCCAGCATCGGGATGGCATAATACATTTCGAGGTAACGGTGCGAGTCCCACTCCATTACCGCCACCGTGTCGCCACGTTTTACGCCGATTGCTGTTAACGCCGAGGCCAAACGGTTCACCCGTTCTTTCCACTGGCGGTAGGTAACTGTCGTCTGGTCGCGATAAACTATTTCCTGATCAGGATTATTTACAAGCGGTGCCTGGAAAAGTTGTTTGATTAAAAGTGGATAAGAATAGGCAGAGGGGGTGCGTTCAATTAAATTGTCTGACATGCTTTTCTGATTAAATTTTGTCTGTTTTTAAGCGGCAGCAATTTAGATGAATTTTATTTCGGCCGATTTTCTTTCAGACTGAAACGGGCATTGAGTAAGAAAAAGAAGCAATTTTCTTATACATTGAATTAAAAAATCAGAACTGATAATTCAAATATTAGCGGAGTTATGCGTTTGCCAGCATTTGTTTCAACAAAACTTAAGATAATCTGAAATAATATTTAAGATAATCCGCAATCGTATTTCAGATTATCTTAAACTGACAAATATTTTATTGTTCTCTTCTTGTCTTCAGCTCAGTCTTTAAAACAGTCGTTGTACTACCAATTACTATTCCCATTAAAAGCGCGATATAACCAAAGTTATTAAACGCAGCATACAAGCCTGAAGCTCCTGAAATAATGACAATTACAATCAAAAAAATTACGTAAATTCTCATAGATTTTTATTGAAAGGTTATACTAAATAGGCTTTTAATTGGCAATTTATCATTTTTCTAAGGAATCCGTCACACATCTGAAACCCACCGTAGCTTTGCGTTCAAAACCCTGCGAAACCCGCAACAGCATCTGACGCCAGCGCAGGTTTTTCGGGCCACCCTGCACATACCACCAGCTGTCTTCGGGTTTGTAATAGCTCCCGCCTTTCAGCATTACAAATGAATAGGTGCAATTGTCATAAACATCGTTGGTGATTTGCCAGACAGAGCCTACCAAATCCTGCAGCCTAAAAGGATTTTCACCTTTCGGGTAACTTCCAATTGCATCGAGAATTCCGTTTCCAGGATTGCAAAGCGTGGAGTCAATTCCTTTCAGTTTTTCCACGGTGAGTGTGCCTGTGATTTCCTCTTTCTCAGCAACAATGTGTGCTTTTTCGCCCCAAGGCCACTCATTGAGTTTTTCAGTTTGAGCAGCATATTGCCATTCGGCCTCAGAGGGGAGCCGTTTCCCGGCCCATTCTGCAAAAGCCTGCGCATCCTCGTAACTCACAAAAACCACGGGTTTATTTTCGTCACCCGATTTGGGTTTGCCATTTTCCCAGTGTTGCAGAAAATTTTCAGGGTCGTTTGGTTTATAACCTGATTTTTGCAGAAAAACCAGAAACTGCGCATTGGTAACCGGAAATTTATCCATGTAAAACGATGCTATTTCAACAGTTTCCTTTTCCAAAACCTCCGGATACGGAATAAAATAATCGCCAAATTCCACTTCCATTTTAAACTTTCCGGCAGGGATTTTCACCATTCCGGCAGGCGCTATTGTTCTCTTTTCAGTCTGAATATTTTCACTGATTAAACGTGCGGATGCAGGTGGAAAAGAAACAATCCGTTCATC
>CAZXVT010000180.1:0-9210 GCA_964644015.1 uncultured Maribellus sp. | reverse complement strand
TTTTATATCTTTGGGCGAATTGGATATTCACGCTTTTTTGTCAGACGAAAAACTCAGCAAACTACAATCTTTTAAACCTGAAAATAAAGACAGTTTTGTAGGAGAGGCAAAAAACCATTTTGGCGACGAATTCAGTTTTGGCGAGTTGAAAATGTTTGTGGCCTGGTTGAAAAGGAAATCTGACTAAGAAAAGATTTTGATAATTTCTTTCAGATTTTCATAGGTATTTGAAAGTACTTCGTGTAGGTCCTCTCTTTTGAACCACTTTATTTCAGTGATGTTTTCACCAGTTTCGGGTGTTCCGTTTTCTGTGCCTGAATAGTTCATTTCGAACCAGAAAGTTTTTTTCAGAATCCATTGCCCGAAATCGTTTTTGTAGGGCGACTGGTAAATATGAAAGGTTGGCGGTAACTGTCTGACGATTGAATGACCGGTGATTCCGCATTCTTCGGCAATCTCACGAATGGCTGCCTGCTCCGGAGTTTCGCCATTATCAATCTTTCCTTTTGGCAGGTCCCATTTTTCGTTTCTGAAAATAAACAACAGTTTTTCGTTGCGAACCACAACACCGCCACCAGCCTGAATCAATCGAAATGCAGGTATTAAAGAGTTGGTCATCAATTCTTCAGGATTGGGATGAAAAAGAATGGCGTTGTTGCTTTTTTGATGAAATTCTGAAAACCAGTTTTTTATAGTATCGATTGTGAATTCTTCAGCAGAAACAATTTCAGTATTGTCTGAGTATTCAGTTGCCTGGCTGGATATGACAATCTCCCTGTCGTTCAAAAAAATCTTATACATTTGTTTTTTGAATTAAAAATGATGAAAAATGAGTTTGGTTGAATCAGAATTTGCAAAAAAATTAATCGATATTAAAGCCATCAAAGTACAGCCCGATGCACCTTTTACCTGGGCTTCAGGCTGGAAATCGCCGATTTATTGCGATAACCGCAAAATTTTGTCGTATCCCGAAACCCGTACTTTTGTGCGCGACAGATTTGTTGAAGTTATCAAAAATAAATATCCGCAGGCAGAAGTGATTGCCGGGGTTGCAACAGGAGCTATTGCCATGGGAGCACTGGTTGCCGAAGTGCTTGGATTGCCATTTATTTATATCCGGTCGGCACCAAAAGGACACGGACTGGAAAACCTGATTGAAGGCGTGATGCACGAAGATCAAAAAGTAGTGGTGGTGGAAGACCTGATTTCAACCGGTGGCAGCAGTTTAAATGCTGCCGAAGCAGTTGTAAAAGCTGGTGGAAACGTGCTGGGAATGGTAGCTATTTTTACTTATGGATTTTCGCACGCCATTGAGAATTTTGCAAAAGCCGGCATCGAATTGACTACTTTAAGCAATTACCACGCACTGATTGATTCGGCAGTTTCGCTGAATGAAGTAAGTGCAAGTCAAGTGGAGACTTTGATGAAATGGCGGGAGAATCCGGCAGAATGGGGAAAATGATTCAATTTTAAAAAGATGTCGTTAGAAAAATATACAAGCCAGGTAAAACTGGTCAATCACAACGAACAGGTGGTTTTTAATTACCTGTCGAATTTCGAAAATCTGTCAACGTATTTGAATTCAGGTTTAATTGAAAAAATCACCGAGAAAGTACCGCAGATAAAAATCACTGATTTTGCTTCTGACCGCGATTCATGTAAATTTAATATTACTGGAATTGGTCTGGCAGAAATAAAGATTGTGAAACGCGAACCGTTTAGCACGATTAAAGTGGAAAGTTCGGGCTCACTTCCGATCAGCATAATTTTCTGGATTCAATTGTTACCGGTGGACAATTTTACCACCAAAATGCGGCTGACACTTCATGCCGAAATGAGCATGATGATAAAAATGCTTGCAGGTAATAAACTCGAAGAAGGAATTGACAGGTTGGCAGACACGCTTGCTTCGTTGCCCTATCAATAAAATAGTATTTTGACAAATATTTTGGATAATCAACCCGGAAGAGATTCCGGGTTTTTTGCTTCAGTGAAATCTGATTTCAAACAAAAACCAACGATTTCTAAATCACAAATTCCACTTCTTTGAAAAAGTGTCCGGTAATTTTTCCGTCATGGTGTTCAAGCTGGAGTTGCCCGAACTGCCCGGTACCAATCATCCGGGCTTCAAAGGTTTTTCCGTCAGCTGAATAGTTGGCCCATTCTTTCATCCTGAAAAGCGATTCGTGATAAATCATGTCAATTTCTGAGAACTTGAAGCTTTTTAATTTACTGTACCATTTCTCAATAACCACAAACAAATGATCAGCAAATTGTTGAATTTCATAGTTTTTCCCGGTTAGTTGTTTTAGCGAAACCGGGTTGGGAGCGCCCGAAACAAAAACCTCCTGGTTCAGGTTCAGCCCGATTCCTGCAATCGAAGTTTCAATGTTTTGCCCCAAAACCGAGTTTTCAATCAGAATCCCGGCAATTTTCCGTTTGCCTGCATATATATCATTGGGCCATTTAATAGTAACATCATTTGTATTCGATTTTAGGATTTCAGCAATGGAAAGGCTGATGATTTTGGAAATGTAAAACTGTTCGGCAGGCTTCAGAAAAACAGGGCGCAAAATAAAACTTGCCAGCAGGTTTTTCCTGGGTTCACTTTCCCACGTGTTTCCTTTCTGCCCTTTTCCCGAATTCTGGAACTGTGCCAAAACGACAGTACCTTCTTCTGCCGCTTTCGTCAGAACCAGTTGGTTGGCATAGTTGTTGGTGGAATCGACCTCGTTCAGAAAAATAAAGTTTTTATTCATTGTAAACCTGTAAAATAGTTGGTTGTTATTTCTTCACCGGGTTAAAGATGAAAAGAAAGCGAAATTAATTATTTGGAAAAACGCAAAGTACACAAAATAAGGCTAAAGCAAAAAGATTATCTTTGTGTGAAATAAATTTATGAGGAAAGTTAAGGGGTCAACCGATAAAATACTGGAAGGAGTTCTGGAGGGAATACAGAGAATCAAGGGGAAAGAGATAATAATCATTGATTTAAACTCGATCCATCACACTGAATGTGGATTTTTTGTTATCTGCCATGGTACTTCAACCACACAAACAAACGCAATTGCCCAATCGGTGGAAGAAACCGTGAAAGAAATGACAGGATTGGATGCATGGCACAAGGATGGATACAGAAATTCAATCTGGATTCTGCTCGATTATGGCGATGTGATGGTGCATGTTTTTCACAAAGATGCCCGCGATTTTTATAACCTTGAAGGGCTTTGGGCGGATGCAAAAACAAACAAAATTTTAGAAGAAGAATATATAGAACATGGCAGATAAACAGGAAAATAAGGGGAACAATAACCAGAATAATCCATTTAATCCGTTAAATCAAAACCGGAAAAACGATTTTAAAGGGCCAAAATTCAATGCATACTGGATTTATGGTATCGTGGCAATTGCTTTTATTGCCATTCAGTTTTATTTGAGTACCAGCCGGGGTCCGGTTGAAACCAAGTGGGACGAAGTAAAATCGGTTATGCTGGCCAACCAGGATATTGAGCGAATTGTGGTGATTAATGACAAAGTGGCCAATATCTACATTAAAAAAGATAGCTTGTCGAAGTATAAAACGCAATTTGAGGAGCATTTCTCAAAACCTGCTGACGCGGGGCCTCATTTTAAGTTCAATATCGGTTCAGTAGAAACTTTTGAAAAGAATCTGGAGGCTGCGCAGGCCGGTCATCCCGAAGCTTTATCACCCGAATATAAGGAAGAAAGGAACTGGATGGGAGAGTTACTTTGGACAATCGGGCCATTCATACTTATAATTCTGCTTTGGTGGTGGATTTTCAAACGGATGAGCCGCGGAGGTGGCGGAGGAGCCGGAGGAATATTTAACGTCGGAAAATCGCAGGCAAAAATATTTGATAAAGATCAAAGGGTTTCCACAACTTTTAAAGATGTTGCCGGATTGACAGAAGCGAAACAGGAGGTTGTTGAAATTGTTGACTTTTTGAAAAACCCCGAAAAATTCACGCGTCTTGGAGGTAAAATACCCAAAGGAGCCTTGCTCGTGGGCCCTCCCGGAACCGGTAAAACGTTACTTGCAAAAGCCGTTGCCGGTGAAGCAAATGTTCCGTTCTTTTCAATGTCGGGTTCCGATTTTGTGGAGATGTTCGTGGGCGTGGGAGCTTCACGTGTGCGCGACCTGTTTAAACAAGCCAAGGAAAAGGCGCCGTGTATTGTGTTTATCGATGAGATTGACGCAATCGGCCGCGCCCGTGGAAGAAATCCCAATATGGGCTCAAACGATGAGCGCGAAAATACACTCAACCAGTTACTCACAGAAATGGATGGTTTCGACACCAATACCGGTGTGATTATTCTGGCTGCCACCAATCGTGCCGATATTCTCGACCGTGCGCTGATGCGTGCCGGGCGTTTCGACCGCCAGATTCATGTTGAACTGCCCGATCTGAACGAGCGGACTGACATTTTCAATGTTCATCTTCGTCCGCTGAAACTCGATCCTGATTTGAAAATTGACTTTCTGGCAAAACAAACACCGGGTTTCTCGGGTGCCGATATTGCCAATGTTTGTAACGAAGCCGCTTTGATAGCTGCCCGTAAAAACCACGATTTTGTCACAAAACAGGACTTTCTGGATGCGGTTGACCGCATAGTTGGCGGACTCGAAAAGAAAAATAAAATCATCTCAATTGAAGAGAAAAGTACCATTGCCTTTCATGAAGCTGGTCATGCCACCATTAGCTGGCTGTTGCAACATGCACATCCGCTGGTGAAAGTAACCATCGTTCCGCGCGGAAAAGCGCTGGGCGCTGCCTGGTATCTGCCCGAAGAACGTTCAATTACCACCCGCGAACAGTTGCTCGACGAAATGTGTTCCACGCTCGGCGGCCGTGCAGCCGAACAGTTGGCTTTTAATAAAGTTTCGTCGGGTGCTCAAAACGACCTTGAAAAAGTAACCAAACAGGCCTACGCCATGGTCAGCATTTTCGGGATGAGTGAAAAAGTGGGGAATGTAAGTTACTACGATTCTACCGGTCAGTCGGATTACTCGTTTACAAAACCTTACAGCGAAAAAACTGCTGAACTGATTGATGAAGAGGTAAAAGTACTGATCGACAGTCAGTACAAAAGAGCGCTGGAAGTGTTACGCAACAACGAGGAAGGACACAGAAAATTGGCCAATTTGCTATTGGAACGCGAAGTGATTTTCAGTGAAGACCTTGAAGAAATATTTGGGAAACGGCCGTGGGATAAAAAGCATGTGATCGCTGAAAACGGGACTTCAGAAAATACGAAAGAGGAAGTGAAGTCAATAACAGTAAACGCAGAAAAGGTTTCAGAGAATCATTCGGCAACAGTTGCTGAGCCTGAATTAAATGCTGAACAAAAGGTGGAAAAACCGCAGGAACCGGAAATTAAACCCGAAGGCAGGGTTACAAAACCTGAAAGACAGCGGCCTCCCAGAACATCACCGCCTTCCGATACGAATACACTTTTTTAATGACTACTGCACGGGAGGAAATATTGGGTAAATTGAGACAGGCTAAACATCAGGTTCCTGATGTGCCTGAGTTGAACGAACCTGTTTTTCCTCCCGTTGCATTGCCTCTTGAAAACGCCTTTAAAAATCAACTCGAAAGTATCAGCGGGAAAGTTTATCTTTTTGATGAGGAAAAAGAACTTTTTGATGCGCTGAAAAATTCAGTCTCAGAATTCGATCCGGCCACTGTTTTTTGTAACGAGGCACAATTGCTTTCGAAATTGAAAGATGCAGAAATCGGGTTTCAGCAATACGAAGGGCCGCAAAACCCGGTTGAAGCCGGGATTACCGGTTGTGAGTTTTTAGTTGCCCGGAGCGGTACGGTGATGGTGAGTTCTGCACAGGGCGGTGGCCGCCAGCTTTCGGTTTATCCACCCGTTCACATTGTAATTGCCCGCAAAAACCAGTTGGTGGAAAGCCTGGAAGAAGCGTATTCCGGAATTCTTGAAAAATACAACGACAATCTTCCTTCTCAAATTGCCCTGATTACCGGCCCAAGCCGCACTGCCGACATCGAAAAAACGCTGGTTCTGGGGGCACACGGGCCAAAGGAAATACGGGTTTTTCTTTACCCCTGAAAACCATCACTTTTACAAAAGCAAACTCAGTTTAGCCGTTTTACAAAAAATTCGCCATCGGTAATCATCACATCGTCTTTACCGGTCGCTTTGAGTGTTCCGCTGAAAGTGCCACGCACTTCGGTGGCCGTGATTTCGCTGACAGTAATGGAGGCATTTCCGGGCACACCCTGGGTGTAAACTGTTCCTGCCCGGTCTTTGTATGCAATCAGCGCTCCCGAAAAACCCGATCCGGTTGACACATACCCGGAATAATTTTTTTCTTCGATCGCTTTACCATCGTGCACCTGTATTGAAATGTTACTTTCAGTATCATATCCGGTAAAGACTGCCACATACTGGTTGCCCGACTGGCCGAAGGAAGCCGTTGATGTGAACTGCGAATTAAATTCAACTGTGGTGCCGTTTGCCTTGAATTTTACGCGATAACTTCCATCTTCCACTTCATCTTTGCTGCACGCGCCGATCATAAAAAGCACGAATATCACAACGGAAATTGTATTGCCGGTAAAACCGCTTAAAAATCTTTTCTTCATAATTTTTGCTTTTAATTGAAAGTTATGATTGTAGTATCAAGTTATTTAAACCAACAATTTCAACCCCGGTTTTGTTGGCTGAACATATTGTTCAACCTGAACCCAACTGTTTAAGAGTTGCAATAAACGCTGATTTTAAAGATGAATGGACTCTGACCCCGATCAGATTGACCTGTGACCCAGTAGGATTGACTTTTTTTGCCAATCGGATGGGGTTTCCGGTGAGCCAGACCGGGTTTTCACCCGGCCGGATTAAAATTCCCGGCTCCCGGATAGGTGATTGACCCAGCCGGATAGGACCATGACCCGGTCAGATAACCGAATGACCCAACCTGGCGTGAATGGTTAGTGCAAAAAAACACCCGGTGAGGTACGTTTTCCGTGCATTTTTCCACAACCATTTATTTTTTACCTTTGCAGCAGCAAAAAAGCGGGACAAAATTTGTCAAATAAAAAACAGGAAAATTGAAAGATCTTTTTACGCGAAGTTTAACCGGGTTTACAATTGTTGCACTCATCATGGCGGGCATTTTGATTCATCCATTGGTTTTTGCGGTTGTTTTTTCCGGGTTCCTGTGTCTGGCGCTGTTTGAGTTTTTCAGGTTAAGCGAAAAGCTGGGTTTTCAGCCACTCATTAAATCGGGATTAACAGCCGGAGTTTTGCTTTTTGCCCTGTTTTACCTGGTTGCTTCACGGCTGCTTCATCCCCGTTTCCTGGTACTTGCGGCATTGATTCCGGTGGCGATTTTACTGATCGATTTATTCTCGGCAAAAAATGCCTCCTTTAAAAGCGGACTGATAACCATAGCCGGTGTTTTTTATGTGGCGTTGCCTTTCAGTTTGATGAATTATATCGAAATGACCAGGGTGGATACTATTTCTGCCTTTTATCCTTGGTTACTGGCGGGTGTGTTTTTTATTATCTGGATATACGATTCTGCGGCCTATGTTTTTGGAAATCTGACCGGAAAACACAAAATCTGTGTACGGATTTCACCTGCAAAATCATGGGAAGGAATGATCGGAGGGGCTGTTTTTGCAGTATTGATGGCCATCGGAAATTCGCTGTTGTTTGATGTGTTAAGCATTGAAAACTGGATTGCGGTGGCTTTGCTGATTGTGATTTTCGGTACTGCCAGCGACTTTTTTGAATCGAAATTAAAACGTGAAGCCGGGGTGAAAGATTCGGGTGATATTTTGCCGGGCCATGGTGGAATTCTCGACAGGTTTGATACTTTATTGTTTGCAATTCCTGCTATTTTTGTGTGGATATCAATAATGGGTAATTTTTAATAAAATGAAAATTCATAAAGAAGGGATAAAAATAATTCCCATTGCTTTTTTTGCTATTGCAGTTCTTGATATGATCATTTATATTTTTCTGCAGAATTTTCTGATTTTTTATTTTCTGATGGCAGCTTCACTGGTTCTTGCAGGGCTGGTCGTTTATTTTTTCAGAGTACCAAAGCGCGATGTTGTGCAAAATGAAAAACATGTACTTGCACCGGCCGATGGCAGAATAGTTGAAATTCTGGAAGTTGAAGAAAATGAATATTTCAAGGACAAAAGAATACAGATTTCAATTTTTATGTCGCCACTGAATGTTCATCAGAATAAAGCTCCCGTAACAGGAGATATCACTTTTATAAAGCATCATCGGGGTGCATTTTACCCTGCTTTTGTTGAGAAATCATCACACCTGAACGAAAGGTGTTCAACAGTATTCAGAACAAAAAACGGTACTGAAATTCTGGCACGACAAATTGCGGGTACTGTAGCACGTCGTATTTGTAATTATAAAAAACCGGGAGATAAGATTGAACAGGGGGCTGAATACGGTTTCATCAGATTCGGATCGAGAGTGGATGTATTTTTGCCGCTTTCTGCAAAAGTTACCGTTCAGTTGGGAGATAATCCTGTAGGAGGGAAAACTGTCATAGCAGAAATCTGAAATGAGAAAAATACTCGCACAAATACCCAATACAATTACCTCCTTCAACCTGGTTTCTGGTGTAGCCGCCACCTTTTTTGCCATCGACGGGCATCTTGTGTGGGCTGCTATTTTTATCTGTTTAGCAGCAGTGCTCGATTTTATGGATGGTTTTGCCGCCCGCCTTTTGAAAGCTTATTCCGAAATCGGCAAGGAACTCGATTCGCTGGCCGATGTGGTTTCGTTTGGTGTGGCACCGGGAGCAATTCTTTTCACATTGCTCGAATTGGCGTTGTTTGGCAAGAATCAGCCCATTCAGGAAATCGGCGGAACTTTATCACAATGGCTGGTGCTTTCAACGGCTTTTTTAGTGCCGGTTTTTGGCGCCATCAGGCTGGCCCGCTTTAATGTGAATTCCTCGGGTGAAAACTTTTTCCGGGGCTTGCCCATTCCGGCAAACGGTATTTTCTGGGCTGCCATGGGTTTGATGCTGCAGTTTCCGAAATACACCGGCGTTTTACAGCATGTTTACTCAACACGCACTTTGGTTTTGTTGGGTATTTTTATGTCGGGGATGATGGTGATTTCCATGCCTATGTTTTCGCTGAAAGCCAAATCGCTCAGTTTTGCCGATAACTGGTATCG
>CAZXVT010000179.1:0-9310 GCA_964644015.1 uncultured Maribellus sp. | reverse complement strand
TCATTGAGTTCGATGGCGCAGGATAATCAGAATCCGATGGATAAAATGAAGTGGTTTGACGAAGCCCGGCTGGGAATTTTTATTCACTGGGGAATTTACTCGGTGAACGGGATTGATGAAAGCTGGTCGTTTTACAATGGCTACATTACCTATCCCGATTATATGAAGCAGTTGAAGGGGTTTACTGCTAAAAACTACAACCCCGGAGAATGGGCAAAATTGATCGCTGAAAGCGGGGCAAAATATGCTGTAATCACCACTAAACATCATGATGGTGTGGCATTGTGGGATACAAAATGTGGCGATTTGGATGTAGTAAAACAATCGCCTGCAAAAACAGACCTCATTCAGCCTTTTGTTGGCGAACTCAGAAAAAATAACCTGAAAGTGGGGTTGTATTATTCGCTGCTTGACTGGTCACATCCTGATTATCCGAATAAAACCAGGGTAGAAAAGCGCTATGAAAACGATTCGGCAAGATGGGAGAATTTTACCCGGTTTAATTTTTGCCAGTTAAACGAGTTGTCTTCAAAATTTAACCCCGATTTATATTGGTTTGATGGCGACTGGGAACAATCGGCAGAAAAATGGAAAGCTGCTGAAATCAGCGAAATGTTGAAGAAATACAACCCGGATGTAATTTTAAACAGCCGGATTCAGGGATATGGCGATTATGCAACACCCGAGCAAGGTTTGCCGGTTACCCGCCCGGAAAGCCAATACTGGGAGCTTTGCATGACAATGAATGACAGCTGGGGATTTCAGCCCAATGACAAAAACTATAAAACACCCGGGCAGGTTATCAATATTTTAGCCGAATGTATCAGCAAAGGTGGAAATCTTTTGCTCGATATCGGTGTGAAAGCGGATGGTTCGATACCCGATGAACAGGTTGCCATTCTGAAAGAACTGGGTCACTGGACTTCAAAACATGCCGAGGCAATTTATGGAACTCAGGCTGGTATTCCTGCTGACCATTTTTATGGCCCGACTGCATTGAATAAAACAGGAGACATTCTTTATCTTTTTCTGCCCTACAAACCAATTGGCCCGATAATGCTGAAAGGAATCAAAAACAAAATCAACCGGATTTATGTGGTGGGTAATGGAACAAAACTTAACTGGGACATCAAGATGAAGCAGTACTGGAGCCAGGTTCCCGGCATTGTTTATATCGATGTGCCGGAGGTAGTGCTTGACGAAAAGGTTACAGTTATTGCGGTTTTATTAGATGGAAAAATCGATTTGTACCGTGAAAAAGGACAGGTAATCGAAAGCAACTAATGCATTATCTGCGTTGCAAATTCCTCAACTGTTTTGCGTGTTCTGGGTGCCAGTTCGCGGTTCATCAATTCATCCGGAAGTTGTCCGGCATTTCCGGGAAATCCGACTGCAATCACTGTCACAGGTTCGTATTTTTCACGATCAAGTCCAAGAATTTCAGCAGCTTTATCTTTGTCGAAACCGCCCATTTGCCGCACCTGTAAACCCATGTGGGCAGCCTGTATTGCCAGCGAAACATTTGCCGCACCCAAATCATGCAAAGCATTATTATTTGGACGGCCGTTGTAATCGTAAAACTTTTTCGCCACCGAAATTATCAGGTATTGCGCATCTTTTGCCCATTGTGGATTGATACCTGTCAATATTCCCAAAACTTTGCTGAAAGCTTCCGGATTATCTTTTCCGGCATAAAAATAGAGCCAGGGTTGTTCATTCATGGCCGATGGCGCCCAGCGTGCAGCTTCAAATAACAATCCGATCATTTCTTCTGTTACTTTTTCGTTTGAAAAGGCTCTTGTGCTTCTTCTTTCTTTAATGGCTTCGGCCAACGTTAATATAGTATTCATTTTAATATTCAGTTTGAATCGGCAAAATTACCCGACTAATAGCACAAAAAGGTTAAACAAGGATAAAAAAAACAGGCCGGTAAAAAAACCAGCCTGTTATTTTATATTTTCTGAAATTCAGAATTTACAATTGGATAATTCTCCTTTCCAAATTAACAGGGAGCTTTTTTCCCGCCTTCTGCTTTTTCGTGGAACCAACTTAACGGATAGGACGAAGGTCTTTCGATCGGAAGACCATACAAACGATCGTAAACCAGCGAGGCAAGAACACCCAGCGACCGCGAAACGCCAAACAGCACAGTGTAGAAATTGTATTCAGTAATTCCGTAATGGTTCAGCAAAGCACCACTGATTGCATCGACATTCGGCCACGGATTTTTAATTTTTCCGGTTCCTTCAAGAATAGGCGGTGCCACCCGGTAAATAGCATTTACTGTGTTGATCAGCTTGTCATTCTTGATATATTTCTCAGCAAATTTTTGTTGTACAGTAAATCTCGGGTCGGTAATTCGTAATACTGCATGACCGTAACCCGGAACAACCCGTCCTTGTTTTAAAGTATTTTCAATATATTCTGCAATTTGTGCATCGGTTGGCTCGTCAGTACCAATTTGTTCGATCATTTCATAAATCCAGTCCATCACTTCCTGGTTGGCAAAACCATGCAAAGGCCCTGCTAATCCGAGCATTCCGGCACCAAAAGCGTATGGAGCGTTACTTAAAGCAGAACCAACAAGGTGAGTGGCATGAGCAGAAACATTTCCACCTTCATGATCGGCATGAATTACCATGTATAAACGCAATAAACGCTTTACTTCCAGCGAGTCAAATCCCATCATGTGTGCCAGGTTGCCAGCCCAGTCAAGTGTCGGGTTGGGTTCAATGTGATCGCCATTGTGGTACATACGCCGGTAAATGTAAGCAGCAATGCGTGGTAATCTTGCAATCAGCGTCATTACATCTTCGTACATAAAATCCCAGTAAAACTTTTTATTAATCCCGGCACGGTAAGCTTTCTGGAAAACCGAATCATACGCCATCGAAATAATGGCCGCACTGAACTGCGTCATCGGGCGGCTGTTTTTTGGCAAAGCATCAATTACATCGAATACGTGTTGTGGCACGTGTGCACGTGTAGCCCAGTCTTTTGAAATATTAATAACATCTTCCTTTTCCGGAATTTCGCCAATCATCATCAGGTAGAACAGTCCTTCCGGCAGTGGTTCTCCTTCCGGATCAAGTTTTGGCAGTTTCTGTTGTAGCTCCTGTATTGAATAACCTCTGAAGCGAATTCCTTCATTGGCATCCAGTTTCGATGTTTCTGTAAGAAGGGCTGGTATTCCTTTCATGCCTGAAAGAACCTGGTCGATTGTAACCTGACCTAAAACCACATCGCCGTGCTCTTTTCTGATGCGCTGAAACTCAGCCATGCATTTGCTGGCTTTTTCGTAAAACCGGTTTTTAATATATTCCATAGTATTTCGATTTAAAAATTCCTGTTAATGCATATTTTTAATAATCTCGTCTGCAAACTCTGTCGTCGAAAGCAGTGTTGCCCCATCCATCTGGGCATAAAGGTCTGAAGTTACAAAACGTTTTGAAAAAGTGTGTTCCATTGCATCATAAACATGCTCTGCCGCCACATCCCAGCCCATATATTCAAGCATCATCACGCCCGAAAGCAGCAGTGAACTTGGATTTGCCTGACCGGTTCCGGCAATGTTGGGTGCCGTTCCGTGTGTAGCTTCAAAAATGGCATACCCACTTTTATAGTTGATATTGGCACCGGGCGAAATTCCGATTCCACCAACCATGGCTGCCAACTGGTCTGAAATATAATCGCCGTTCAGGTTCATGGTGGCAATAACCGAATAGTCAAACGGCCGCAGCAGTGATTCCTGTAAAAAGGCATCGGTAATAACATCTTTTACAATTACTTTTCCTGCCTTTTTTGCATCTGCCAAAGCTTTTTCGGCATCCATTTTTCCTCTCTCAGATTTTATCTTTTCAAACTGGCGCCAGGTAAAAACCTGTTTCCCGAATTCGTTTTCGGCCAAATCGTAACCCCAGTTTTTAAAGGCTCCTTCGGTAAATTTCATGATGTTACCTTTATGAACCAGTGTCACCGAAGGCAGGTTGCGCTGAATGGCATATTCAAGTGCAGCCTTGATTAATCGTTCTGAGCCTTCTTTTGAAACTGGTTTAATTCCGAATGAGGAAGTTTCAGGGAAGCGGATTTTGGAAACGCCCATTTCGTTAATCAGAAAATCGCGGAATTTTTTTGTTTTTTCCTCGCCCGCCATGTATTCAATTCCGGCATAAATATCCTCGGTGTTTTCGCGGAAAATATGCATATCAACCAGCGACGGATAGCGCACAGGCGATGGAACTCCTTTGAACCAGCGAACCGGACGGAGGCAAACAAACAAATCGAGGGTCTGGCGCAACGCAACATTAAGTGAACGGATTCCTTCTCCGATGGGAGTGGTCAGCGGGCCTTTAATTCCCACGAGGTGTTCCCTGAAAGCTTCCAGGGTTTCGTCGGGCAGGTGGGTGCCTTTTTCAACGAAAGCTTTTTCTCCGGCCAATACTTCTTTCCAGATTATTTTTTTCGATTTGCCATAAGCTTTCTCAACCGCTGCATCAATCACTTTTTGTGACGGCAAAGAAATATCTTTCCCGATTCCGTCTCCTTCGATGTAAGGAATTATTGGCTGGTCGGGTACAATCAGCTTCCCGTTTTCTATGCGTGTTTTATTTGTCATGTTATAAAATTTACCTTGGTTTACGAAAGAATCTGATTTATTGGTTACTACTTGTTTAACTTCTTTTGCAGATTTTCGTTCAGTGCTTCAAGGAACGCTTCGGTTGTTAAATAGTGCTCCGGTTTCAATTCTTTTTCATAAACGATCAGTGCGAGGTCTTTTGTCATTTTCCCACTTTCCACGGTTTCGATGCAAACCTGTTCGAGTGCATTGGCAAAATCAATTAACTCCTGGTTGCCATCCAATTTGCCACGAAAAGCCAGACCGCGTGTCCAGGCAAAAATCGATGCAATCGGGTTGGTTGAGGTGGGGCTTCCTTTCTGGTGTTCGCGGTAGTGGCGAGTAACAGTTCCGTGAGCTGCTTCAGCTTCCATGGTTTTTCCGTCGGGTGTAACCAAAACTGAAGTCATCAATCCGAGTGAGCCAAAACCCTGGGCAACTGTATCGCTTTGCACGTCTCCATCGTAGTTTTTGCAGGCCCAAACAAAGCCGCCTTCCCATTTCATCACAGCAGCCACCATGTCATCGATCAGCCGGTGTTCGTATGTAATTCCGGCAGCCTCGAATTTTTCCTTAAATTCATTATCGTAAACCGATTGGAAAATATCTTTAAATCTTCCGTCATACTTTTTCAAAATGGTATTTTTTGTTGAAAAGTAAAGCGGCCATTTTTTTTCAAGCGACATATTCATACACGAACGGGCAAATCCATAAATTGATTCGTCGGTATTGTACATTGCCAAAACAACACCGTCGCCCATAAAATCATAAACTTCATGAGAAATCGGTGCACTGCCGTCGTTGGGTGTAAAGGTAATTGTAACCATTCCGCCACCTTTGGTAACAAAATCGGTGGCACGGTACTGGTCGCCGAAGGCGTGACGGCCAATACAGATGGGTTGCTTCCAGCCCGGAACCAAACGTGGAATATTGCTGATAACAATGGGTTCGCGGAAAACAGTACCACCCAAAATATTACGGATAGTTCCGTTGGGCGATTTCCACATTTTTTTCAGTCCGAACTCTTCAACGCGCGCTTCGTCGGGGGTGATGGTCGCACATTTTACGCCAACGCCATATTTCTGAATCGCCAATGCCGAATCGATGGTTACCTGGTCGTTTGTGGCATCACGGTTTTCAATACCCAGATCATAATATTTCAAATCGATATCGAGATAGGGAAGTATCAGTTTCTGTTTGATAAAATCCCAGATTACGCGGGTCATTTCATCTCCGTCAAGTTCTACAACCGGATTTGCAACTTTTATTTTCTGCATGAAGTAAAATTTTTTATTTGTTTTTCAATTTTGTTCCCATTTGCGGCGCATGGATGGTTCTGCTCTTTGGAGAACAGCGCCGGATGCGCCTTTTTTCGTTTGTTTGTATTTATCCCCCGGTTAATCCCGAACATTCGGGACGGGGGGTATTCAAATCAATCCTTCCAGGATTGTTTTAACTCGTATTCAGAGGAAATTTGAAATTCAATCCTTCAACTTTCAACTTTGAACCTTTAAGTTTGAATTCCTTAGTTGTTTTGCTTTCTGATTAAATCCAGTGCCGATCCGGCTTTGAACCACTCAATCTGCTGTTCGTTGTAAGTATGGTTCAGCTCAATCCTGTTTTTAGTTCCATCAGCATGAACCAACTCAACATGCAGTTTTTTACCGGGTGCAAATTCCACCAAATCCACAAAGTTGAACACATCATCTTCCTGAATCAGATCATAATCATTTTCATTGGCAAAAGTAAGTGCCAGCATTCCCTGTTTTTTCAGGTTGGTTTCGTGGATACGTGCAAACGATTTAACAATCACTGCTGAAACTCCCAGGTGACGCGGTTCCATGGCAGCGTGTTCGCGCGACGACCCTTCGCCGTAATTCTGGTCGCCCACCACCACCGAAGACACTCCGGCAGCTTTGTATTCGCGCTGAACCTTTGGCACTTCGCCATATTCGCCGGTCAACTGGTTTTTTACTTTGTTGGTATCTCCGTTAAAAGCATTTACGGCACCAATCAGCATGTTATTCGAAATATTGTCTAAGTGTCCGCGAAAACGCAACCACGGGCCAGCCATCGAAATATGGTCGGTGGTACATTTGCCCAGCGCTTTGATCAGCAGTTTTGCCCCTTCAATATTTTTTCCATTCCAGGGTTTGAATGGCTCCAGTAATTGCAAACGGTGTGAATCGGGCGCCACGTTTACCAACACCTTTGAACCATCGGCGGCTGGTGCCTGGTAGCCGGCATCTTCAACAGCAAATCCTTTCTGTGGCAATTCGTCGCCGGTTGGCGGGTCGAGTTTTACCTTTTCGCCTTTTGCATTGGTGAGCGTGTCGGTAATCGGGTTAAAATCCAATCGTCCGGCAATTGCCAGCGCGGTTACTAACTCAGGCGAAGTAACAAAAGCGTGGGTATTCGGGTTTCCGTCGGCACGTTTCGAGAAATTACGGTTAAACGAGTGCACGATGGTATTTTTTTCGCCTTTTTCAGCGCCTTCACGACTCCACTGACCGATACACGGACCGCAGGCATTGGCAAATACTTTGCCCCCCATTTTCTCGAAAGTGGCAATAAAACCATCACGTTCTATGGTGTAACGCACTTGTTCGGAACCCGGCGTGATGGTGAATTCAGATTTTGTCTGCAATCCTTTTTCAACCGCTTGCTGAGCCACCGAAGCAGCCCGTGAAATATCTTCGTATGAGGAGTTGGTGCAACTTCCGATTAAACCTACCGAAACTTCCAGTGGCCAGCCGTTTTCTTTTGCCACCTGGCCAATTTTTGAAACCGGTGTCGCCCTGTCGGGAGTGAAAGGCCCGTTTACATGCGGTTCGAGTTCCGAAAGATTGATTTCGATTAACTGGTCGAAATAGATTTCCGGATTTTCATAAACTTCCGGGTCTGCGTCAAGGTATTCTTTCACAGCATCAGCAGATTCAGCCACTTCGGCGCGGCCAGTTGCTTTCAGGTAGCGGGCCATGCTTTCGTCGTAGGCAAAAAGACTGGTGGTTGCACCCACTTCTGCGCCCATGTTGCAAATAGTTCCTTTTCCGGTTGCCGAAAGCGATTTTGCACCCTCACCAAAATATTCGATGATGGCACCGGTTCCACCTTTTACAGTGAGGATTCCGGCCACTTTCAAAATCACATCTTTAGGGGCCGACCAACCACTGAGTTTACCGGTCAGTTTCACGCCAATCAGTTTGGGCATTTTCAGTTCCCAGGCCATTCCGGCCATCACATCCACCGCATCGGCACCACCAACACCAATGGCCACCATTCCCAATCCGCCTGCATTGGGCGTATGAGAGTCGGTTCCAATCATCATTCCACCCGGGAAAGCATAATTTTCGAGCACAACCTGGTGGATGATTCCTGCGCCTGGCTTCCAGAAACCAATCCCATATTTGTTCGAAACCGATTCCAGAAAATCATATACTTCCTTATTGGCAGTTTGTGCCACATTTAAATCGGTTTTTCCATCAACCTGCGCCTGAATAAGATGGTCGCAATGAACAGTTGATGGCACAGCCGTTGTTTTTTTTCCGGAATTGATAAACTGTAATAACGCCATTTGTGCGGTTGCATCCTGCATCGCTACCCGGTCCGGGGCAAAATCCACATAGGCGTTGCCTCTTTCAAAATCTTTCAGGCTGGCGTAATCAAACAAATGAGCATACAGAATTTTCTCGGCGTAAGTCATTGGCCGGTTCAGAATTTTTTTTGTCTTGCCAACTTTTTCGGGCAATCCGGCATATACTTTTTTGATAAGATGTAAATCAAACATTTTATTTGTTTTTTAATTGAAATTCAAGATTAGTCGCAAAAATTAACAATAAATCAGTTCAAAAGTTGCTGTTTCATTGTCTTTTTTTGGTTTTTTAAGACCCTAAATATATAGATTATTGCATATGAAATGTTGCCTGCAGGAGTAAAAGGAATATTTTTTTTGTAGTTTGATGAAATCAAACGATTTTAAGCATCCATCCCGGAAAATTTCGGGGAACCACTGTTACTGCCGGAAGGCAGACAGGTTTTAATTCAATTCAACGTTTTGTGGCTTGGCGTAGTGGCGGATTTTTAGCACAAAAGTTCAATCGAAGAACTGCACTTGAACCTACCACAAAACTGTCATACGAAGCACTGCACCCGCCATTACGCCAAACCGCTGTTAGTGGCTGGGCTTATTTATCTTTTGTCAGCAACATTTCTTGTCTTGTTGAATTGGCGGGCATTTTACACTTCCATAACTGCAATAAACGCAACAGTCGCCTTGCTGTGGTTTTAAAACGGTCTTGCAATTTTCACATTCGTAAAAATATTGGCAAGCGTCTGTCGGCATTGTTTCTTCCTTTTTATGTCCGCAATTTGGGCAAGTGATTGTTGATTGTAGTATGATTTCCATTTTATTTTTCCTTTTTGTCTGTTACTGAATATCCTGTTCCGTTTATTGCTTTCTCAATTTCGGCAATGTTCGTTTTTGAGTTATCAAATTCTACAATTGCATTTCCGTTTTCGTATGAAACAGTTGATTTTATTATTCCCGAAAGCTTATTTACTTCGTGGTTTACGTGTTCTTCACAACCTGCACAAGTCATACCGCTAATGGAAAACTCAACTGTTTGAACATTTGATTTGTCAACTACTATGATTTGTTTTTCTGTCTTTGGATAAAATATTTGAGCATAGTAAGGA